>JAEZMT010000337.1 GCA_023442085.1 Pseudomonadota bacterium
CGAAGGCGGGCACCGCCATGGTATCGGCGATGGTGGCGTGGCCGGCGAGATAGCCGAGATAGGCGAGGGTGGAGTGGGCGCCGTTGAGCAGGCGCAGCTTCATGTGCTCGAACGGCTCCACGTCCGATACCAGTTCCACGCCCACCTCTTCCAGCGGCGGCCGGCCGAGGGGAAAGCGGTCCTCCACCACCCACTGGCTGAAGGGCTCGGCCATCACCGGCCACGCGTCGTCCAGCCCCAGGCCGGCCGCGACCATCGCCCGGTCCTCGTCCGTGGTGGCGGGCACGATGCGGTCGACCATGGTGGAAGGGAAGGCGACCTCGCCCGCGACGAAGCGGCCGAGATCATCATCGCGCAGGGCTGCTAGGCGGGCCGTCACCCGCGCCACGGTCTTGCCATTGGCTGGGAGATTGTCGCAGGTGAGCACCGTGAAGGGGGCGACGCCAGCGGCGCGGCGGCGGGCCAGCGCCTCCACCAGATAGCCGGGCGCGCTCACCGGGCGGTGCGGACTGGCGAGGTCCGTCCGGATGTCGCGATGCGCCTCATCCAGCGTGCCCGAGGCGGGATCGTGGCAATAGCCCTTCTCGGTGACGGTGAGGGTGACGATGCGCACGCGCGGATCGCACATGGCAGCAAGCAAAGCCTCGGGATCACGCGGCGCCACCAGCAGCCGGCGCAGCGATCCGATGACGCGCAGCTTGTCCCCCGCGCCCGAGCGTTCGGCGAGCGTATAGAGCCCATCCTGCGGATCGAGCGCATCGGACGTGTCCGGCGAGCGAAGGCTGGCGCCGCAGATGGCCCAGCCCGTGTGTCCGCGCGAGAGGATGGCATCGAGATAGGCCGCCTGATGGGCGCGGTGGAAGGCGCCGACGCCCAGATGCACCACCCCCACGTCCGCCGCCGCGATGTCATAGGCCGGGCGGGCGACGGCGGCGGGCAGGTCGGCGAGGGTCGAACGCGAGAGCCGCGGGCTCAAAGCTTGTAGGCCTTCTTTGCGAGGCCATAGGCGAGGTCACGCGCCACCTCCACGGCCTCGTCCTCGTCCAGCCGGTGCTCGCACACGAGTTCGGCGAGGAAGCCGCAATCGATGCGCCGCGCCACGTCATGCCGGGCGGGGATGGAGGGGAACGCGCGGGTGTCGTCGTTAAAGCCCACGGTGTTGTAGAAGCCGGCGGTCTCCGTGGTCATGGCGCGGAAGCGCTTCATGCCCTCGGGGCTGTCGTGGAACCACCACGCCGGGCCGAGCCGCAGCGCCGGATAATGGCCGGCGAGCGGCGCCAGCTCCCGCGCGTAGCTCGTCTCGTCCAGCGTGAAGAGGATGATGGTGAGGCCGGCCTCGTTGCCGAAGCGGTCCAGCAGCGGCTTCAGCGCGCGCACATATTCGGTGGCGGAGGGGATGTCCGCTCCCTTGTCCCGGCCGAAGCGGGCGAAGATCTGGCCGTTGTGGTTGCGCATGGCGCCGGGGTGGATCTGCATCACCAGCCCGTCTTCCAGGCTGATGCGCGCCATCTCGGTGAGCATCTGGCCACGGAACAGCTCGGCATCCTGCGCGCTCACGGGCGCATTTCCGTTGACACGGCGGAATAGCGCCTCGGCCTCGGCGGCCGGCAGGTCGAAGGTTGCGGCGGTGGGATGGCCGTGGTCGGTGGAGGTGGCGCCGAAGGTCTTGAAGAAGGCGCGGCGCTTGCGGTGGGCGGCGAGATATCCGGACCAGGAGAAGGTATCCTCCCCGGTGATCTCGCCGAAGCGGGCGAGATTGGCCGTGAAGCCTTCGAACTCGGGGTCCACCACGGGGTCGGGGCGATAGGCCGTCACCACCCGCCCGCCCCAGCCGCTGGCGCGGATTTCCGCATGGGCGGCAAGGTCGTCCAGCGGGCTCTCGGTGGTGGCGATCGCCTCGATGTTGAAGCGCTCGAACAAAGCGCGGGGCTTGAACGCCTCATGCTGCAGCTTCTCGGCGATGAGGTCGTAGGCGGCATCCGCCGTCTTCTCGCTGAGCCGCTCCTCCAGGCCGAACAGGGTGGCGAAGGCATGGTCCAGCCACGCCCGCGTGGGCGTGCCGCGGAACAGGTGGTAGTTGGCCGCGAACAGCCGCCAGATGGCCCGCCCGTCCTGCTCGGTCTCGCCCCCGTCCGCGCGCGGGACGCCGAGCTTTTCCAGCGGGATGCCCTGCGAGTACAGCATCCGGAAGACGTAATGGTCCGGCACGACGAAGAGGCGCGCGGGATCGGGAAAGTTCTCGTTGAAGGCGTACCAGCGCGGATCGGTATGGCCATGCGGCGAGACGATGGGCAGTGCCTCGACCTCCGCATAGAGCCGGCGCGCCACGGCGCGCACGGAGGGATCGGCCGGCAGCAAGCGATCAGGATGGAGGAGGGACACGGAACTCACCTCGCGTTCACGGCATCGGCGGCGACGCCTTCCGCCTCGAAATAGTCGGGATGCGCGGCGCCCAGATCCTCGACGCTGGGGATAACCCGGCCGAGATGGGCCGCCATGGCCTTCTCCGCCCCGTCCGCATCCCCTGCGCCAATGGCGTCGACCACGCTCTGGTGCTCGGCAATGACACTGGCGCGGCGCTGGGTGGACGGCAGAGTGAGGAGCCGGCAACGGTCCACATGCGCCTTCTCCTGCCGTATGACCCGCCAGATGTTGGGATGGCCGGCCAATTCGGCGATGATCTGGTGAAAGGCCTCGTCGGCGGCGTGGAACTCGGCCAGCGCGCCGGTGCGGTGGGTCGCGCGCTGCTGGCGCAGGGTGGCAAGGAGCGGCGCCATCACCCCCCGCCGCGCCTTCTCCGGCAGAGTCGCCACATGGGCCGCCGCCTCGCGCACGCTGGTGCGCTCCAGGGCATTGCGGATGATCATGGCGTCACGCACCGCAGGCACCGAAATGCGCGAGACGAAGGTGCCGTACTGGGGAAAGATGTCCACCAGCCGCTCGTCGGCGAGCTTCAGGATGGCCTCGCGCACCGGCGTGCGGCTGACGCCGTAGGCGAGCGCGATCTGCTTTTCCTGGAGCGGCGCGCCGGGCGGGAGGGTCATGGCCACGATGTCGTCGCGCAGGGCGGCGTGGATTCGTGAGGACGCCGGCACGGCGCGGACATTCTCGCTGCGAAGCGCCGGCCTGCGTCTGAGATCCGCCACTGTCGCCGCCACCGTTTCAGCCTCCCCGACCGTCCGCCCGCTCTTGCGAGCTGTTCCATACTAATATATTAGCATATCGAGAGCGTCAACGAAGGCGCGGGCCCAAACGCGGCCATGGAATGGGTCGGGGAGACGTGCTCATGGGGATGGAGGCGGGCCTCGCGCCGCGGACCCTTCGGCTTTCTGCGAAGGACAATCTGGCCGTGGCGCTGGACGAGGTCGCGCCCGGCGGGGCGGTCGCGGGCGTCGTCGCCACCCAGCGCATCCCGCGCGGCCACAAGGTGGCCATAGCGCCCATTCCCGCCGGCGCGCCGGTGGTGAAGTTTGGCCAGATCATCGGCTTTGCCAGCGCAGACATCGCACCCGGCGCCCACATCCACACCCACAATGTGGTTCTGCACGACTTCGCCCGCGACTATGCCTTCGCCGCCGACGCCCATGACGACGCGCTGCTGCCGGAGGCCGAGCGCGCGCACTTCATGGGCTTCCGCCGTTCCAACGGGCGCACGGGCACGCGCAACTATCTCGGCATCCTCACCAGCGTGAACTGCTCGGCCTCGGTGGCGCGGTTCGCGGCGCAGGCGGCCGAGCGCGCCGGCATCCTCGCCGACTTTCCGGATATCGACGGCATCGTGCCCATCATCCACGGCACCGGCTGCGGCATGGCCTCCAAGGGCGAGGGCTATGACGTGCTCTCCCGCACCCTGTGGGGCTACGCGACCCACCCCAACTTCGCCGCCGTGGTGATGGTGGGGCTCGGCTGCGAGATGTTCCAGATCGCCCGCTTCAAGCAGGAATACGGGGTGGAGGAGGCGGACGGCTTCCGCACCCTCACCATCCAGGACGAAGGCGGCACGCGCCGCACGGTGGAGCACATCCTCGGCACGCTGAAGGAGATGGCGCCGCGCGCCGCCGCGTCCCGGCGGGAGGCGCGACCGGCTTCCGAGATCGTGCTGGCGCTGCAATGCGGCGGCTCGGACGGATATTCGGCCCTCACTGCGAATCCCGCGCTGGGGGTCGCCTCCGACCTTCTGGTGGCGCAGGGCGGCACCTCCATCCTCTCCGAGACGCCGGAAATCTACGGGGCCGAGCACCTCCTCACCCGCCGCGCCGCGACGCGCGAGGTGGGAGAGAAGCTGGTCGCCCGCATCAAGTGGTGGGAAGAGTACACTGCCCGGAACGCGGGGGAGATGAACAACAATCCCTCGCCCGGCAACAAGGCCGGTGGCCTCACCACCATCCTGGAGAAGTCCCTCGGCGCCGCCGCCAAGGGCGGCTCCTCCACGCTGCGCGCGGTCTATGAATATGCCGAGCCGGTGACGGACGCCGGCTTCGTCTTCATGGATACCCCCGGCTACGATCCGGTGGCCGCCACCGGGCAGGTGGCCGGCGGGGCGAACGTCATCTGCTTCACCACCGGCCGCGGCTCCGCCTTCGGTGCCAAGCCCACCCCGTCCATCAAGCTCGCTACCAATTCCGACATCTATCGCCGGATGGAAGAGGACATGGACATCAATTGCGGCGACGTGCTCGACGGCGTGTCGCTGGAAGAAAAGGGGCGCGAGATCTTCGACAAGGTGCTGGCCGTCGCCTCCGGCGCGCACACCAAGTCCGAGGAACTGGGCTACGGCGATGCCGAGTTCGTGCCCTGGCAGATCGGCGCGGTGATGTGATGGCGGCCGTGCGCGCGCTAATCGAACAGTTCGGGATGCTCGGCCTCCATGCGGGGCAGGGCGCGCAGGATTTCGCCGAGATGGGCGCGCATGGCTGCCTCGGCGGCGTCGGGATCGCGGATGTCGATGGCCGCCATGATGGCCCGGTGCTGGGCGACCAGCGGCAGCATGGCGTCCGACCCCATGAGCGAGAGATGACAGGCGCGGTCCATATGGGCCTTGATGTCGCTCACCGCCTCCCACGCCAGCGGGCAGCCGGCACCTTCGCTAAGGGCGACGTGGAACAGTTCGTCGTAGCGCTGGAAGGAGAGATGATCACCGCGGGTGGCCATGGTCTCTTGCGCGTCCAGCAGGTCGCAGATGCGCCGGCGGGCCTCGGCGTCGAAATTCTCGGCGGCGCGGCGGGCGACCGCGCATTCCACCGCCTCACGGATGAACCGCGCCTGCATGAGCTTGCGGACGGAAATCTTGACCACCACGGTGCCCCGCTGCGGCAGGATTTCCACGAAGCGCGTGCGGGCGAGACCGATCAGAGCCTCCCGCACGGGCTGGCGGGAAACGCCATAGCGGGCCGCGATCTCGTGCTCGGACAGCCGGGTGCCCGGCGCCAGCTCAAGCCCAATGATGGCGCGTCGCAGCTCCGCCTCCAGGCGATGAGCGGCCGACCCGTGCGGCGCAGTCGTTACGGCATACATGCGCTTGAAACCTCGTTACATACCGATGTATACTACCATACAAGCTTGCCGCCAATCTTCGGCGCCTGACCGGAGAGGGCAGCGGATCACACATGAGATCCCAACACGAAGAGGCCGAAACGGCCAACGGCCAAATGGCCGCGACCGATAAAAGGGAGAACGCCACATGCTGACCCGACGCGAAGTGACCTCCTGTGTGACCTCCTGCGCCGTCGCCCTGGCGCTTTCGGCCCTGCCGGCAATGGCGCAGACGACGCTGCGCTCCGCCGACATCCACCCGGACGGCTATCCAACCGTCGAATCCGTGAAGTATTTCGGCGAGATCGTCGAGAAGAAATCCAACGGCAAGTACAAAGTGCAGGTGTTCTCCTCCGGCCAGCTGGGCGGCGAGAAGGACACCATCGAGCAGACGCGCTTCGGCGTCATCGATCTCAACCGCGTCAACACCGCGCCGTTCAATAACCTGATCCCCGAGACGGCGGTGCTCGGCATGCCGTTCCTGTTCCGCTCCACCGACCATATGTACAAGGTGGTGGACGGGCCCATCGGCGCCGAGATCGCAAAAGCCTTCGAGCCGCACGGCCTCGTGGTGCTGGGCTTCTTCGATTCCGGCGCCCGCTCCATGTACAATTCCAAGAAGCCCATCAAGACGCTCGACGACATGAAGGGCATGAAGATTCGCGTCCAGCAGTCGGACCTCTTCATCGGCATGATCAACGCCCTCGGCGCCAATGCGACGCCCATGCCCTTCGGCGAGCTTTACTCCGCGTTGCAGACCGGCCTCGTGGACGGAGCGGAGAACAACTACCCGTCCTATGATTCCGTGAAGCATTACGAGGTGGCGAAGTATTATTCGCTCACCGAGCATTCGCTGGCCCCCGAGGTGTTCGTGATGTCGAAGCGCGCCTTCGACAAGCTGAGCGCCGAGGACCAGAAGATCTTCAAGGAAGCCGGCCTTGAGGCGACCAAAAAGATGCGTGAGCTGTGGGCCAAGCGCGATCAGGAATCCAAGGATCGCGTGGTCAAGGGCGGTGCCATCATCAATGAGGTGGACAAGAAGCCCTTCATCGATGCGATGAAGCCCGTCTACGACAAGTTCGTGACCACCGACAAGATGAAGGACCTCGTCGCCCGCATCCGTGCGGTGAACTGAGAGCGCGGCACCGGCCGGGCCTCATCGGCCCGGCCTTTCCGGAAGGCGCAGCGGCATGACCATCAAGTCCAGCGATCGTTCCAGGAGCGGCGGGGAGGGCGCAGGGCCCGCTCCGCTGCTCGCGCTGAGGCGCGTGGTGCGCCTCCTGTCGGCGGTGGCGCTGTGGATCTCCGGCGCCGGGCTCATCGCCATGACGGCCGCGGTGTTCTGGCAGGTGATCGGGCGCTATGTGCTGAACGCCTCGCCCAGCTGGACCGAGCCGCTGTCGCTGCTGCTCATGAGCTGGTTCATCCTGCTCGGCGCGGCGGTGGGCGTGCGCGAGAACATGCATCTGGGCTTCGAGATCGGCCTCCATTTCGCCGCCCCGCCGGTGCGCCGCGCAATGGAGATTGCCACCCATGTGCTGGTGATGGGCTTCGGCGGCGCCATGGCCTGGTACGGCTGGGATCTCGCCATGGGCACATGGAGCGCCAAGATGGCCGGCGTGGACCTGCCGCAGGGCGTCGATTACCTGCCGCTGGTGGGCGGCGGCGCGTTGATTTGCCTGTTTTCGTTCGAGCGCCTCCTCACCGACCTTACCGAGGGTCGGGTGCCCGAGGTGCCGCTCGCCCATGTCCACACCGTGGAATGACGCCGGACCAGACCCATGGCCATCACCATCCTCTTCGGCGTTTTCGCGCTGTTGCTCCTTATCGGCACGCCGGTGGCCTTCTGCCTCGGCCTCGCCTCGCTGGCGACCGTGCTCTATCTCGATCTGCCGCCGGTGGTGGTGTTCCAGCAGCTGAATTCCGGCATGAACGCCTTCTCCATGCTGGCCATTCCCTTCTTCATCTTCGCCGGTGACCTGATGATGCGCGGCGGCATCGCCGACCGGCTGATCGGCATGGCGGCGAGCCTCGTGGGGCATCTGCGCGGCGGCCTCGGCCAGGTGAACGTGGTGGCCTCGACCCTGTTCGGCGGCATCTCCGGCTCGGCGGTGGCGGATGCCTCGGCCATCGGCGGCATCATGATCCCGCAGATGGCGCGTCACGGCTACGCGAAGGACTATGCGGTCAACGTGACGGTGAACTCGGCCATCATCGCGCTGATGATCCCGCCGTCGCACAACATGATCATCTATTCGCTTTCGGCGGGTGGCACGATCTCCATCGCCGACCTGTTCACCGCGGGCATCATGCCAGGCATCCTACTCGCCGCGGCGATGATGATCACGGCCTATGTGGTGGCGCGCCGGCGCGGCTACCCGGCGGGCACCTTTCCCGGCTGGTATGGCGTGCTGCGTGCCGTGGTGGCGGCCATTCCCGGCATCATGCTCATTGGCATCATCTTCGGCGGCGTGCGCTCGGGCATCTTCACCGCGACGGAAAGCTCCTGCATCGCCGTGATCTACGCGCTGCTGGTGACGACCCTCGTCTATCGCGAGATGAAATGGCCGGACTTCGTGGAGGCGACGCTCGGCGCCGTGCGCACCACGGCAATGGTGCTCCTCGTCATCGGCACGGCGGCGTCCTTCGGCTGGCTCATGGCCTTCCTGCAGGTGCCGAAGGCCACCATCGAGATGATGCAGGCCATCTCGTCCAACCCTTATGTGATCCTGCTCCTCATCAACATCATCCTGCTCATCCTCGGCACCTTCATGGACATGGCGCCGATGATCATCATCTGCACGCCCATCTTCCTGCCGCTGGTTAAGGCCTTCGGCATCGATCCGGTGCATTTCGGGGTGATCCTCATCCTCAACGCCGGCATCGGGCTGAACACACCGCCCGTGGGCTCCGTGCTGTTCGTGGGGTGCGCGGTGGGCAAGATCACCATCGGCGAGGCCATGAAGACCATCTGGCCCTTCTTCGGCGCCTCCATCGCGGTGCTGATGATCGTCACCTACGTGCCGGCCGTGTCGCTCTGGCTGCCCGCGTTGTTCCGCTAGTCCCCGTTCCCTGCCCGAGATCTGCCCCCATGATGATCGACGTGCGCCATGTGCACCACCAGGACGCCACCCGTGGCTTCGACACCGAGGCGCTGAGGCGCAACTATCTGGTGGAGCGCCTTTTCGAGCCCGGCCTGGTGCTGCTCACCTACAGTCATGTGGAGCGCTTCGTTATCGGCGGGGCGATGCCCGTCACCGTGCCGCTGGCGCTGGAGAGCGACAAGGCGACCATCGGCTCGCCCCACTTCCTCGACCGGCGGGAACTGGGCGTCTTCAACATCGGCGGCCCGGGCAAGGTGAGCGTCGATGGCGTATCCCATGCCCTCGGACACCTGGACGCGATCTATGTGCCTATGGGCACGAAGGAGGTGCTGTTCACCTCCGACAGCGCCGATGCCCCGGCCCGCTTCTACCTGCTCTCAACTCCCGCCCATGCGCGCTACGAGACCAAGGTGGTGCGTGTCGCGGAAGCCAAGAAGATGCTGCTCGGGGATGTCGCCACCGCCAACCGGCGCACCATCTACCAGATGATCCACCCGGACGTGGTGACCTCCTGCCAATTGGTCATGGGTATGACCCAGCTGGACGAGGGCAATGTGTGGAACACCATGCCCTGCCACGTCCATGACCGGCGCTCGGAGGTCTATCTCTATTTCGACCTCACGGCCGACGCCCGCGTCATCCATCTCATGGGCGAGCCCGACCAGACGCGGCACATCGTGGTGGCGGACGGGCAGGCGGTGATCTCGCCCCCCTGGTCCATCCATTCCGGCTGCGGCACGCGTGCCTACACCTTCATCTGGGGCATGGGCGGCGACAACATCGATTATACGGACATGGACATGGTCGCCATGAACCAGCTGAAGTGAGCCGAGAGAGCCCCTTGAACCCGTTCGATCTCTCCGGCCGCAGAGCCGTCGTCACCGGTGCCAACACCGGCCTCGGCCAGGCCATCGCGCTCGCGCTCGCGCGGGCCGGGGCCGGCGTCGTCGGGGTGGGCCGCTCGGCCATGGACGAGACCGCCGCGCTGGTCGCCGCTGCCGGCGGCAGCTTCACGCCCGTCCATGCCGATCTCGGCACGCTCAAGCCCATCGACCGCCTCGTGACCGAGGCGGAGTTGGGCGGGCGCGTCGATATTCTCGTGAACAATGCCGGCATCATCCGCCGCGCCGACGCCCTCGACTTTTCCGAAAAGGATTGGGACGAGGTGATGGACGTGAACCTCAAGTCCACCTTCTTCCTCACCCAGGCCTTCGCGCGGCGGATGCTGGCGGACGGCAAGGGCGGCAAGGTCGTCAACATCGCCTCGCTGCTCTCCTTTCAGGGCGGCATCCGCATTCCGTCCTATACGGCGAGCAAGAGCGGCCTTGCCGGCCTCACGCGCCTCCTCGCCTGCGAATGGGCGGCCAAGGGCATCAATGTGAACGCCATCGCCCCCGGTTATTTCGTGACCAACAATACCGAAGCCCTGCGCGCGGACGAGGACCGCAACGCCGCCATTCTCGGCCGCATCCCGGCCGGCCGCTGGGGCGATCCGGGCGACATCGGCGGCGCGGCGGTGTTCCTCTCGTCGCGGGCGGCAGATTATGTGCATGGCATCGTGCTGCCGGTGGACGGCGGCTGGCTGGCGCGCTGATGAGGATTGCCGTGGCGGACCCCGCCGGCGGCAGGATTGGAGAGAGCATGAGCGAGAAAGGCAACGTCTTCGCCTTCGCCGAGACCACACCGGTGGAGGTCGTGGACGAGGTGGTGAGCCGGCAGATCCTCACCTTCAACGACGAGATCATGCTGGTTCGCGTCATCGCCCGCGCGCCGGGACCCATGGGCGTGCCGCACAGCCATCCCCATGTGCAGATCACCAGCGTGGAGAGCGGCGTTTTCGAGCTGACCATCGGCGGGCGCACGGAGCGACTGAAGGCGGGCGACAGCTTCTACGTGCCCTCGGGTATCCACCATGGCGCGGTGTGCATCGAGCCGGGCGTCCTGGTGGACGTGTTCACGCCCATGCGCGCGGACTTCCTGAAGCCCGCCTGAGGCTCATTGCGCGGCGGCGGCAGCGAGCTTCGCCGCGAGGGCGGGGCCGTCGCCCGCGATGCGGAAGGTCTTCACCCGTGCGGTCGCACCCGAGGTGAGGCGCACCTGGGAGGCTGCGACGCCGGCCGCCGCTGCGACGACCTTGGCCACCGCAGCCGTGGCGGCGCCATCCTCCGGCGCCACCCGGACCCGCACCTTCAGCACCTCGCGTCCATCCGCGAGGGCAGCGATGCCATCCACCGCATCGCGCCCGCCGCGCGGCGTCGCCCGCACCGTCACCTCCACGCCGTCGGGCAGAACGCGCACGAAGGATGGGGCGGATGCCACGGCCGGCGGCTCAGAACACGTAGGGGTAGATGTAGTAGGCGATGACCTGCTGCAGGAAGAAGATGAGGAGAATCAGCACCATCGGCGACAGGTCGATGCCGCCGAGATTGGGCAGCACGTTGCGGATGGGTGCAAGCAGAGGTTCCGTTACCCGGAACAGGAACTCGCCGACATTCCGCACGAACGAGTTGTACGGGTTGACGACGTTGAATGCGACGAGCCAGGACAAGACGGCTGCGGCGATGAGAATCCAGACATAAAGCTGGAGGACGACCAGGATAACGTCGAGCAGGGCGCGCATCGTCGGAAGGATCCCCGGGGAAGTGGCGTGCCAGCAATAGCGCCAGCAGCCCCTTCCGAACAAGGCCGGCCGCCAACACCCGGCCCCGGCCGGCTGCGTCAGCCGGTCGCGTCCGGGTCCTGCGGCTTGTCTGGATCGGGCAGGGCGCCCGCACCCGGCGTCTTTTCCGTATCGGTCAGCCGCGGCTTGGCATGTGGGCCCGCTGCGGGTTTCTGGCGCTGCGCATCCTGCCGGCGCTCCTCAGCGGCATCCGCCGCCGGCTGCCCTTTGGCGGCGTTTTCGACCTTCTGCATCGTTGCGACCTCGGGTTTCATGGCAACCTCCATGATGTGACCATGATTTGAGGACAACGCTCCCCGCTCAGTTCCGTTGCAGCGGCGCCTCGCCTTACGGCAGGGCCCGCGACGGGCTTTCGTTTGTGTCGCATCCCGAGCCTGATGCGGCGTCGTTGACGTGCCGCCTTGACTTGCCCGCGCGGCAAAGGCAGCTTCCCGCCGCTTTAGGGGGCGCGACCTCCTCAAACCTCACGGAACCTCATGCGCAGCTATCTGGACTTCGAGAAGCCGGTTGCCGAACTCGAGGCCAAGGTGGAAGAGCTGCGTGCGCTCTCCTCTTCGGGCGACGGCGTGGCCATCACCGACGAGGTCCTCAAGCTCGAAGGCAAGGCGCGCGACGCCCTTGTCGCGCTTTATGCGAATCTCACGCCCTGGCAGAAGACGCTGGTGGCCCGCCATCCGCAGCGGCCGCATTTCGCCGACTTCGCCCGCGGCCTGTTCGAGGATTTCACCCCGCTCGCCGGCGACCGCAAGTTCGGCGAGGACGAGGCCATCATCGGCGGCTTCGCCCGCTTCCGGGGCGAGGCGGTGTGTGTGCTCGGCCATGAGAAGGGCTCCAGCACCGAGACCCGCATCCGGCACAATTTCGGCATGGCCCGCCCCGAGGGCTATCGCAAGGCCGCCCGCATCATGGAACTGGCCGACCGCTTCGGCGTGCCCATGATCTCTCTGGTGGACACGGCCGGCGCCTATCCCGGCATCGGGGCCGAGGAGCGCGGGCAGGCCGAGGCCATCGCCCGCTCCACCGACGCCTGTCTCGCGCTGTCCGCGCCCAACGTGGCCCTCATCATCGGCGAAGGTGGCTCCGGCGGCGCCATCGCCATCGCCACCGCCAACAAGGTGCTGATGATGGAGCACGCCATCTACAGCGTCATCTCGCCGGAAGGCGCGGCGTCGATCCTGTGGCGGGATACCGCCAAGGCGCAGGATGCTGCGACCAACATGAAGATCACGGCGCAGGACCTGCTGAAGTTCGGCGTCATCGATGGCATCGTGAAGGAGCCGGCCGGCGGCGCGCATCGCGATGCGGACGCGGCCATCGCCGCGGCAGGCGATGCCATCGCCGACGCGCTCTCCTCGCTCGCCGGGCTCGACGGCGCCCAGGTGCGCAAGGCGCGGCGCGACAAGTTCCTCGCCATCGGCCGTTCGCTGTGATCCGGGCCGCGGTTTCGCGGCCACAGGGGTAAGGATTCCTTAACCATGGCGTTGCGGCAGGGGGATCGGCAACCGACCTTCCCCATCTTGGCCGCATTTGCCTTATTTTCTCCATCGGGCCGGAGCGGCGTTGATAACGTCGCATCAAGGGGGACCGGTTAGCCTTCCCGGCCTGTTTGGCCGATCCGGACCCGGGAGTTTCGCGTTGAGCCGCTTAGCCATGAGCCGTCCGATGACGACCCTCTCCTCGCTCTTCTCGGCGCGCCTGCGCATGGCCGCCCTCGCCGGCTGCGCGGCGCTCGCCCTCGCCGGCTGCAACGCCACCGATTCCGAGGTCGCGCGCAAGGCCAACAAGCCGCTCTCGCCCGAGATGGTGTCGCTGCTGGCCAAGAAGGACATGGCGCCGTCGACACCGATCCTGGTGCGGATCTTCAAGCAGGAATCGGAGCTGGAGGTCTGGAAGGTCACGTCCGAGGGCAATTATGCGCTGCTCAAGACGTATCCCATCTGCCGCTGGTCCGGCGAGCTTGGTCCGAAGGTGGGCACCGGCGACCGGCAGGCGCCGGAGGGCTTCTACACCATCACGCCCGGCCAGATGAACCCGAACTCCAGCTATTATCTGGCGTTCAACCTCGGCTTCCCCAACGCCTATGACAAGTCCTACGGCCGTACCGGCGACTTCTTGATGGTGCACGGCGACTGCTCGTCATCGGGCTGCTACGCCATGACAGACGACCAGATTTCCGAGATCTTCTCCCTCGCCCGCGAGAGCTTCGCCGGCGGGCAGCGCGCTTTCCAGGTGCAGGCCTATCCGTTCCGGATGACGGCGAGGAACCTCGCGCGCTACCGCAACAACCCCAACATGGGGTTCTGGCGGAACCTGAAGCAGGGCTACGACCATTTCGAGGTAACGAAGCAGGAGCCGAAGGTGTCGGTCTGCAACCGCACCTACGTGTTCGACGCGACGCCCGCGCCGGGCCGGGCCTTCGAACCTGCCATGGCCTGCCCGCCCTATCAGGTGCCCGAGCAGATCGCCTCGGCTGTGGCCGCCAAGCAGCGTTCCGATGACGCGCAGTTTGCCGCGCTCTCCACCAACTCGCCCGTCGCTCCGGTCAAGACCGGCGCCGATGGCGGCATGCATCCCATCTTCCTTGCCAAGCTCAAGGAACGCGAGACCGGCCAGCTGTCCTATACCCAGGCGCCCGGCCGACTGCCGGAATACGTGAACCCGCCGAAGGAGACGCCGGCCAAGCTTCAGGCCGACGCGCTATTGCGCGCCGACGAAGGCGACGGTGCCCCGGCCAGCACGGGCTCGGTGGCGGCTCCGGCCGATCCCGCCAATTCGGCGGCTTCGGGCGCCAAGACCCAGCCGGTGATCACGGCTGCGGCGAGACCCGTCGCCGCCTCGGCGTCCGGCACCCTCAACGCGGCATCCGCTGCCACCGGCGCTTCCCGTTGACATGAAAGGGGACGGAGTGCCGGATGTCACCTCGTCCCAGCTCGCGGGCCTGCTCCGCCCGGAGCACCTGACCCGGGTGGTGGATATCGGGGCGAATCCCATCGACGGTGATCCGCCCTACAAGCCGCTTCTCGCCCGGCGCCTCTGCCGCGTCGTCGGCTTCGAGCCCCAGCCCGAGGCGCTGGCCCGGCTCAACACGGCAAAGAGCGATCTGGAGACCTACCTGCCGCACGCCGTGGGCGATGGGCAGCGCCGCACGCTTCACATCTGTGCCGCCTCCGGCATGACGAGCCTGCTGGAGCCCGACGCCCACGTCCTCTCCCATTTCCCCGGCCTCGCGGATTGGGGCCGCGTGCTGGATCGCCGGCAGGTAGACACCGTCGCCCTCTCGGTCGTGCCGGAGATCGACGGCATCGACATGCTCAAGATGGACCTTCAGGGCGGCGAGCGCGCGGTGCTGGAGGGCGCGAGCGATACCCTGGCCGAGACGGTCTGCATCCAGCTCGAGGTGTC
The DNA here is from genome assembly GCA_023442085.1 of Pseudomonadota bacterium. Classification (GTDB taxonomy): domain Bacteria; phylum Pseudomonadota; class Alphaproteobacteria; order Rhizobiales; family Xanthobacteraceae; genus Xanthobacter. Next base: position 14,719 of record JAEZMT010000337.1, read on the forward strand.
TTTCGTGCCGCTCTACAAGGGGCAGGCATCCTACGGGGAGATGGACCTCGCGCTGCGGGCGCGCGGGTTCATTCCCCATATGATGGCATCCACCAGCCGCCGGATGATCCTTCCCCTGCGGGGACCCGACCTCTACGCCGCGCTGAACCAGCTGGTGGAGGGCGATGCCGTATATGTGCGCAACTTCCTCGAGCCGGACGGTATGACGGCCGAGCAGCTCAAGCACCTCGTGCTCATTGCCCACTATTGCTACCGCTCTTTCGATCTCGCCCTGAACGGCCTCCACCATCTCGCGCGGCGCGGCGCGGTGCCGGCCGATGCGCCCGCGCAGTACATGCGCATCGTCCAGGCCGGCGGCTGATCGCGACCCGGCCATGGCCTTGCCCATGGCCGATGGTTCAGCCTACGCTTTTCCACGCCGCGGGGGCGCGGGCTGGGGGAGGCGGGGCATGGGGCATGATGTGTGGTGCCGGCGGATCGCGGCACTCACCGCCGTCGTGGGCTGGTTCGCCCTGATCCTCCAGCTCGTCATCGTGGTGCAGAAGATGGCAGCCATCGGCCAGGGGTTCGGCCCGGCCCTGTGGCGTTTTCTCGGCTTCTTCACCG
>JAEZMT010000172.1 GCA_023442085.1 Pseudomonadota bacterium
GGCACCTACAAGGGCATGTACGTGCAGGGCGAGGACATCCTCCAGTCCGACCCCGACACCAAGCACGTCTCGGCCGGCCTTGCCGCGCTGGAGTGCCTGGTGGTGCAGGACCTGTTCCTGAACGAGACCGCCAACTACGCCCACGTCTTCCTGCCGGGCTGCTCCTTCCTTGAGAAGGACGGCACCTTCACCAATGCCGAGCGCCGCATCCAGCGCATCCGCAAGGTGATGGCGCCGAAGAACGGCTATGCGGACTGGGAGGTCACCCAGATGCTGTCGAACGCGCTCGGCTTCCCCATGAACTACCAGCATCCGTCCGAGATCATGGACGAGATCGCGGCGCTGACCCCCTCGTTCGCCGGCGTGAACTACAAGCTGCTCGACGAACTCGGCTCGGTGCAGTGGCCGTGCAACGAAAAGGCGCCGGAAGGCACGCCCATCATGCACATCGGCGGCTTCGTGCGCGGCAAGGGCAAGTTCATGCTCACCGAGTATGTACCCACCGACGAGAAGACCGGGCCGCGCTTCCCGCTGCTGCTCACCACCGGCCGCATCCTCAGCCAGTACAACGTGGGCGCCCAGACCCGGCGCACCGAAAACTCCGTCTGGCATTCCGAGGACGTGCTGGAAGTCCATCCGCACGATGCCGAGGTGCGTGGCATCCGCGACGGCGATTTCGTGAAGCTGGACAGCCGCGCCGGCTCCACCTCGCTGCGTGCGGTGATCTCCGATCGCGTCTCACCCGGCGTGGTCTACACCACCTTCCATCACCCGGTGACGCAGGCCAACGTGGTGACCACCGACTATTCCGATTGGGCCACCAATTGCCCGGAATACAAGGTGACGGCGGTGCAGATCTCGCCCTCCAACGGACCGACCCAGTGGCAGGAGGAATACGAAGACCTCAGCCGCAAGAGCCGCCGCATCGCGGCGGAGTGACGGGCGGGGGCGTCCGCGCCCCCTCTGCCCCTACCGGGTGCCCTCAGGTGCCCCCATCTAGATGAAACGATGACCGACGACCCTGCCTGCCCCCTCCCCTCAGACCTCCCCGCGCCTCCTCCTGCGCGGCGGGTGGAGCGTGTGCAGATCAGGGACGGTGCGCTCTCCTCCGGCACCCGCGCGGTGCCGGAGGAAGTGCCCGTGGCCCTCACCTTCAACGGCACCACCCACGCCGTCATGATGGCGAGCCCCACGGATATCGCCGCCTTCGCGCTCGGCTTTGCGCTCACCGAGGGCATCGTCGCGACGAAGGAGGAGATTCTCTCCCGCGATGTGATCATCGTCGATGAGGGCATCGAGGCGCGCATGTGGATCGCCGAGGAGAAGATGAAGCATCTCTCCGCCCGGCGGCGCGCACTCGCCGGCCCCACCGGCTGCGGCCTGTGCGGGGTGGAGAGCTTGGCCGAGGCGGTGAAGCCCGCAGCCCATGTCACGACCACGGCCTCCTTCGCGCCCGACGTTGTGCTGGGCGCCATGGCCGCCCTCGGGCCCCTTCAGGCGCTGAACCGGGAGACGCGGGCGGTCCATGCCGCCGCCTATTTCGAGCCCGGACGCGGCATCCTCGCCCTCGCCGAGGATGTAGGCCGGCACAACGCTTTGGACAAGCTCGTCGGCATGGCCGCCGACGCCGGCTTCGACACTGCGCGCGGTCTGCTGCTGCTCACCAGCCGCGTCTCCATCGAGATGATGCAGAAGGCGGCGGTGCTGGGCGTCGGCGTTATCGCGGCGGTCTCCGCCCCCACGTCTCTCGCCATCCGCACGGCGGACGCGGCCGGCATCACCCTTGCCGCCATCGTGCGCGATGACGGCTTCGAAATTTTTACCCATCCCGGGCGCATCGCGCCCGCGTCATCGGAACGGGACCATGTCGCATAACTCGACCGAAAAGCTCGTCTACATGGCCAACCAGATCGCCACCGCCTTCGCCGCGCAGAAGCACGAGGCGGCGGTCGAGGCGACGCGCGTCCACATCCGGAAGTTCTGGGACCCACGCATGCGCACCAAGATTGCCGAGCATGTGGCCCATGGCGGCGAGGGCCTTCTGCCCATCGCCCGCGAGGCGCTTGAAGGATTGCAGGCACCGAAGGCCGCCTGACCCCTTTCGCCTACACCACGTCCTTCGGCGCGAGGGCGCACTGCATGCGCCCTTCCTCCACCTGAAGGACCGGGTGGACAATCCCGAAACGCGCCTTGAGCCCCTCGCAAGTCGCTGACAGGAAATCGTCGTCGAGGTCGGCGCCCGGCCGGACCAGATGCGCGCTGAGCGCGACGGACGTGGTGCTGAGGCCCCAGATGTGCAGGTCGTGGACCTCGCTGACGCCGGGACGGCCCGCGAGATAGGCCTCGACCGCCTCCGGGTCGATGCCCTCCGGCACCATGTCCATGGCGAGGTTCACGCTGTCCTTCAGCAGCCCCCAGGTGCCGGCGATGATGGCGACGGAGATCGCCAGCGAAACCACCGGATCGAGCCACAGCCAGCCCGTAAATGCGATCATCGCGCCCGCGATCACCACGCCGAGCGAGATCGCGCCATCCGCCATCATGTGGATGAAGGCGCCTCGCACGTTCAGGTCGCCTTTGCGCCCCGCCATGAACAGCAGCGCAGTGCCGATGTTCACGCCGACGCCGACCAGCGCCACCACCATCACCACACCGGTCTGGATCGGCTCGGGGTTGGCGATGCGGCCGAAGGCTTCCAGGATGATGCCGCCCGTGGCGACCAGCAGGAGCATCGCATTGGCCAGCGCCGCGAGGATGGAGGAGCGGCCGTAGCCGTAGGTGCGCTTCGCCGAGGGCGCGCGGCGCGATAGCCAGGCGGCGCCCCAGGCGAGCAGCAGGCCGAGCACGTCGGAGAGATTGTGCCCCGCATCCGCCAGAAGGGCGAGCGAGCCGGACCAGAAGCCGAACCCCGCCTCGATGATGACAAAGCCGAGATTCAGCCCGGCCCCGATGGCGAAGGCGCGGAGCGAATCCGGCGGGGCATGGGAATGGCCGTGACCGCCGTGGCCGTGGGCGTGTCCACCATGCGCATGTCCGGCATGGTCGTGACCCGCGTGGCCGTGGCCGCCGGCGTGGTCGTGGGAGCCGTGATCATGATCGTGGTCGGGACCGCCGTGAAGGGATGCCATGCCGCGCCTCCGTACCTTTGCGCGGCATCTTCCACAAGCGCCGGGCGATGTCACGTCCGGCGGGCGCGGCGCAGGCGCGCGGCTATTCGAGGAACGTGGAGACGGTCCGCGCGAAGGCCTCGGGCTGCTCGATCGCCGAGAGATGCCCGCCAGGCAGCCGCGCCAGCTTCGCGCCCGGAATGGCGCCCGCGATGGCCTCGCCCCAGGCCGGCGGGGTGGAGCGGTCGCCGTCCGAGACGATGACGAGCGTCTGCGTGGCGATGCGCGGAAGGTCGGCGCGGAAATCCATGTCGCGCATGGCGGCGCTGGTGCCCATGTAGCCGGCAGGCTTCGTGCCCGTGACCATGGCGCGGACCTCCGCCACCCGCGCCGGACGCTCGGCCTTGAACTGCGGCGTGAACCAGCTGTCGATGACGGAATCGGCGATGGGGGCGGTGCCGTCCTTACGCACCGCCTTGATGCGGTGATCCCAGAAGCGTGCCGGCCCGGCATGGGCGGTGGTGTTGGAGAGCACGAGGCGGGTGAGGCGCTGTGGCGCGTTCAGCGCCAGCCATTGCCCCACCATGCCGCCGAGCGACAGGCCGCAGAAATCGGCGGTCCCGAGGTTGAGGCGATCCATGATGGCCAGCACATCCCGGCCGAGATCGCCCATGGCATAGACCTGATCCGGCGCAGCGCTCTCGCCATGACCACGGGCGTCGTAGCGGATGAGGCGGCGTCCTGGAAACAGGGGCACCACCTCGTCCCACATGCCGAGCGTGCAGCCCAGGGAGTGGGAGAAGATGAGCGGCGGCGCGCCCTCCGGCCCCGTCACCTCCACCCTGAACCGCTCGCCCGAGACCTCCAGCAGCGCCACGGCGCCCTCCCCTCCGGATTCAGTATGCCAGAGGTGTAGCGCGTTCAGGCCAAGGCGCAAGCGGATGGTGGGGGGCTATATATCCGGCCGTCGTCCTCCCGCTTGACCGGAGGACCCATCCTCTCCCCCGCAGCGGCGCCCGGCTACTCGATAGGCCCTCCGGTCAAGCCGGAGGGGGACGGCGGCAGAAGCGCGAGAGCACCCGAACAAGCACGCGGGTGGGGAGGCACAAACCCTACCGCGCGCTCACTCCAGATCGGTCTCGAAGATGGCCATGCGGAAGTTCTGCGTGACCTTCCCCTTTTCCTCATCCTTGGTGAGGGTGCCGATGGAATCCTCGCCGAGATAGACCTCGGCTGTATCCTTCGACTTGGCGAAGGCGACCACCTTGAACTTCGGGTTGCCGAACTTGGTGCGGAGGTAGCTCGGAGCGTCCTTGTCCAGAACCGGCATGCGGAAATGGTAGGAAAGCTCGCCGTCCTCCTCGTCCTTGTCCAGAGTGCCGATGGCTTCCTCGCCGAGGAACACCTCGGCGCTGCCCTTCGGCTTCGCGCGGGCTGCCACGTTGATCTGCGGATTGTTGAAGAGGTTCCGCATATAACGCTGCACCTGCTCGATCTCGGTCTTGTCCAAGGGGTGTCCTCCTGAGAGCGGATGGCCGCCTTATGGCCGCCATCGGGCGCGCGTTCAAGCCGGCGGGGTCAGATGTCCGCACCGGACCAGATGTTGTCCTCGAACATCTGGTCCATGGAGCGCGAGGGCTCGGCGCAGCCGGCCTCGCCGACAACCTTGGCCGGGATGCCGGCGACGGTGGAGTTGCGCGGTACCGGCTTCAGCACCACCGAGCCGGCGGCGACGCGGGCGCAGCGTCCGACCTCGATGTTGCCCAGCACCTTGGCCCCGGCACCGATGAGTACGCCGCGGCGGATCTTGGGATGCCGGTCGCCGCTCTCCTTGCCGGTGCCGCCGAGGGTAACGCCCTGCAGAATGGAAACGTCATCCTCGATCACCGCCGTCGCGCCGATGACGATACCGGTCGCATGGTCAAAGAACACGCCCCGCCCGATCGGCACCTGCGGATGGATGTCCACGGCGAAGACGGAGGAGGCACGGCTCTGGAGATAGAGCGCGAAGTCCTTGTGCCCGTTGTTCCACAGGGAATGGGCCAGCCGATGCGACTGGATGGCGTGGAAGCCCTTGAAATACAGCACCGGCTCCAGCGTGCGGTCGGCGGCGGGATCGCGGTCCACCACCGCCATCACGTCGGCGCGCAGGGCCTGGGAGATATCCTTGTCGCGGGCCACCGCATCGAGCCAGGCGGCGCGGATGGCGGAGCCCGGCAGGTCGGTGTCGCCGAGACGGGCGGCGATGCGCTCGCCGATAACGGCTTCGAGACTCGGCTGGCCGAGGATGGCGCTGGTGAAGAAGCCGGCGAGCAGAGGCTCGCGCTCGGCGGCCTCCTCGGCCTCGTTGCGCAGGCGCGCCCACACCGGGTCCACCACGTCGTGCCAGCGCTCGGTGCCAACGCGCGTCACGCGCGGCGCGGCGGTCTCCAACGCGGGAGAAGCCGGCAGGGGCGAAACCATCGGCAATTGCGGCATCTCTGCCTCCTCGGGGATCAGACTTGCGCCTGTTCTAGCACATGCTGCGGCAACGCGAGAGGTTCCCGCCGGCCGGCGTCAGGGGCGCGCCTTCAGGAAGTCGAGAGCGCCCTGCTTGAACACCTTGTCCCCCACGGCGGGATTGTGGTCGCGGTTGGGAATGTCGAGCTGGGTACCGTCCGGCAGCAGGGCCACCAGCGGCGCTGCAGCGCCGGAAACCGTGTCGCGGGTGCCGATGGCCACCATCACCGGCTGGTAGATGCGGCCCACCTCCTCCCGCGTCAGTACCTGCCGGGAGCCGCGGATGCAGGCGGCGAGCGCCTTGAGGTCCGCCTTGTTGGCATCGGCGAAGGCGCGGAACATGCGGCCCATGGCGTCCTTCACGTCATCGAGGCTCGGCGCCTCCAGCGCGTCCGCCACCGTCTGCGGCAGGCCGGCGCCTTCCACAAGATGGATGCCGAGGCCGCCGAAGATCGCCGAGCGCACGGCATGGGGGAAATGCAGCGCCATCTGGGCCGCGACCCGCGCACCCATGGAATAGCCGATCACATCCGCCCGCTCGAGGCCGAGGTGCCGCAGCAGGTTGTGAGCGTCCTCGGCCATCAGGCGCGTGTCGTAGAGCGCGGGATCGTAGAGCTTTTCCGACTCGCCGTGCCCGCGATGGTCGAAGGCGATCACGCGGTAGCCCGCCTCGGTGAGCGTCTTCGTCCAGGAGGGGCCGACCCAATTGATCTCCTTCGTGGAGGCGAAGCCGTGGATCAGGAGGACCGGCTCGCCGGCACCCTGATCGAGATAGGCGATATCGACGCCATCGGAGGAGAAATGGGGCATGAGGGACCTTCGCGGGGAACGACAAGCGGGGGAGCCTCGCGCCGCTCGGGCGCGCGGGCCGGGAAACTAGAAGGTCCCTCCCCGCCTGCCAACTCCCCGCCAGTTCCTTGCTCACGCCCAAGCGCGCGCACCGCTTCCGTGGCCGCGAGCACGTCCCGCGTTGCGGCGGCGATGACATCGCCGGCAGCGGCGGCCGGAACGGCGCGTTCCGCCACCGGCGCGAGGGTCGGCGCGCGGCGCACAAACAGCTTGGCGCGCGGGGCGGCACGGGGGACCTCCCGAGGGAAGCTGTTCTTGCGCCGCTTGTGCCGCCATGTCCGGCGGGCGCAGGCGACGCAGAAGGAATTGAAGCTCGATACGAGAGCGAAGAGGTAGAAGGCCGCCAGGAAGCCCCACCAGATGAGGTGAAACAGCAGGCTGGTGATGGCGATGGCACCGCGTCCCAGCGTCTTCAGGATGGCCAGCGTCTGCGCACCCTTGGCATCGGCGAGGCGGGCGACGCGGGAGAGATCGCGGCCGCCTTCCGCCACCTTCAGGCCCTCCAGCGCGGCCCGCGTGCCGGCCTTGGCTTGCACCCGCGCGGTGTCGTCCAGCATCCGCGTGAGGGTGGTAACACGATCGGTTCGCACCACGCTCTTCACCGCCGCCCCGTCCACCGCCGCCGAGCCGGAGAGGAGGCGGCGCAGGGCGACGAAATCCACGCTTTCCCGCGCGGCGCGGGTAAAGCTGCGCAGGAGCCCGGCCGACAGGCGGCCGGTGCGCTTCGCCACCTTCACCAGCGAGATGCCCATGCGCACCGGCAGGCTCGCGCCAACGGTGGCATAGGTGCCGGCGGTCACCGCGATGCCCACGGCGGACAGGCCGAGGATGAGCTGGTCCGGCTCCTCGCCGCGCGCGATCTTCAGGCCCTCGCGGCCGGCATCGCGGATGTCGCCCCAGACCATGAGGTCGCTGGTCGCGGCGCCGGCAAGACCCGCGAGATCGGTCGGCTGGCCGGTGACGAAACCCATGCCGAACGCCTTGGCGGAGTGGAGCGCCTGCGCCGCTGCGCCGTTGGCCGTCTCCACCCGCGCGCGCAGATCGGCCGGGACTTCGAGGTGCCTGGCGTCGGCCAGCGCGAGATAGGAGGTGGCGAGGGCCGTATCGTCCTCCGCCAGCGCCGCCTCGATGGCGCGCGCCGCGTCTTCCGCGGTGAAGCCCTGAAGGCCGAGGTCGGCGAGCGCGGCGGGATCATCCCGCGCGGCGATGAGCTTCGCGCTCTCCTTCGCCACGGGCACGAGCCAGGGCGCCGCGCCGAGCAGCGAGATGAAGACGACGAGGAAGGCGAAGATGCGGGCCATGGTCTTTCCGTGCCGTCATCTTCGCACCGCATTGTGGCAAAGTCGAAGACGCCTACCTGCCGCTAGGACATGGCAGATTGGCGTCGCGCCGTGTCGCTGCGCGGCTTCCGCCGGCCGCTTCGCCCGCATACAAGGAAGGGGCGCCGTCGGGCGCAAGACGAGCACAGGCCCGAAGCCGGGCCGGAGACGCTGGGGCATGAGCGTTACGGGATCGAGAGAACCAGCCGCCGCGGGCGCGCCGACGGCGCTGGACCAGGCTCTGAGGACGATCCGGCCGGCCTTCGTCAGCGTCGTGGTGTTCAGCTTCTTCATCAACCTGCTCGGCCTCAACGCCTCCATCTACATGATGCAGGTCTATGACCGGGTGCTGGGCAGCCGAAGCATCGAGACGCTGGTGCTGCTCACCCTCATCACCGGCTTCCTCTATCTGGTGTGGGCGGCGCTGGAGGGGCTGCGCTCCCGCCTGCTGGAGCGCGCCGGCATCGCCTTCGATACCAAGGTGGCTGCGGACGTGTTCGACGCCGTGCGCCGCATGGCGCTGCGCGCGCCGGGCAACGGACAGGCGCAGGCATTGCGCGATCTCGACACCGTGCGCGACTTCTACGCCGGCGCCGGCCTCGCCGCTCTGTGCGACGTGCCGTGGGTGCCCATCTACATGATCTGCGCCACGCTGCTGCATCCCTATTACGGCGTGCTGGCGGTGGCGAGCTGCCTGTTCTCCGGCTTCCTCGCCGTGCTGAACAACCGCGCGACCCGCCAGAGCCTCGCCGAGGCGAGCCGCGCCGGCATCAAGGCGAATGCCCTCGCCACGGCCACCCTGCGCAATGCGGAAGTGCTCAAGGCCATGGGCATGTCGAAGGCCCTGCGCGCACGCTGGAGCGAGGCGCACGAGGCCGCCATGGGCTGGCAGAGCCGGGCCGGCGACCGGGGCGCGCTCCTCATCGGCATCACCAAGTTCAACCGCGCGCTGGTCCAGAGCATCGTGCTCGGGCTCGGCGCGTGGCTCGCCATTCAGAAGCAGATCTCGCCGGGCATGATCATCGCCGGCTCCATCCTCGTGGGCCGCTGCATCCAGCCCATCGAGCAGGCGGTGAGCAACTGGAAATCGGTGGTGAACATGCGCACCGCCTATGGCCGCATCCAGCTGCTGCTGCGCGCCGCGCCGCCTCCCGCCGAACGGCTGCGACTTCCGGAGCCCTCGGGCGCGGTGAGCGTGGAGAACCTGTTCGTGCGGGCGCCCGGCCGCGAGACCGCGGTGCTGCGCCAGGTGTCGTTCCGCCTCGATGCAGGGAGCGTGCTCGGGGTCATCGGGCCGACGGCGGCGGGGAAATCCACCCTTGCGCGGGCGCTGGTCGGCGTGTGGCCGGCCGCCTCCGGCGCGGTGCGGCTGGACGGCTCCGACCTTGCCCACTGGGACGAGGACCAGCTCGGCCGCCATGTGGGCTACCTGCCGCAGGATGTGGAACTGTTCGCCGGCACCATCGCCGAGAACATTGCCCGCTTCACCTCCGCCGAGTCGGAGTCCGTCGTGGCGGCGGCGCGGCTCGCCGGGGTCCACGAAATGATCCAGCAACTGCCGCAGGGCTACAATACCGAGATCGGCGACGGCGGCCTCGCCCTGTCCGGCGGGCAGCGCCAGCGCATCGGCCTTGCCCGGGCGGTGTTCGGCCTGCCGGCGCTGATCGTGCTCGACGAGCCCAACGCGAGCCTCGACCCGGCCGGCGAGGCCGCGCTGACCGAGGCATTGAAGCAATTGAAGGCGGCGCGCCGCACGGTGGTGCTCATCACCCACCGGCCGACCGCCCTCGCCCAATGCGGCCTCGTGCTGGCCCTGAAGGACGGCGTCGCCCTCGCCTTCGGCCCGCGCGACGAGGTGATGAAACGCGTCGGAGAGGCGACGCAGGCCGCCCCGACCGGCGCGGCTCCCTCTCCGGCGCCCGCTGCGCCCGCTGTCCGGGTGCGAAAGTCCGTCGCCGGCCTCGGGGCCACGCGCCCCGCTCCGTCCGGCGATCCGGCCAACCAGCCGTGAGGCGCCCGTGACATTCCCCGCCTCCCCCGCCTTGACGGACCGCCCCGTCATCGGCACCGCGCCGCGGCCGCCCTCGGGCTATCGCAGCGTCGCGCTCGTCGGCTACGCGCTGATCGCCATTACCTTTCTCGGCCTTGGCGGATGGGCGGCGACGGCGCGCGTCGACGGTGCCGTGGTGGCGCCCGGCGTCATCGGTGTGGAGAGCAAGCGGCAGGTGGTTCAGCATCTGGAGGGCGGCATCGTCGCCGCCATTCTGGTGCAGGAGGGACAGAGGGTGGCGCGCGAGGCCGTGCTGTTCCGGCTCGACCCCACCCAGTCCCGGGCCAACGACGAAGCCGCCTTGGCCCAGCGCCGCGCGGCTCTGGCGCTGGAGGCCCGTCTGGTGGCCGAGCGAGATGATGCCCCGACGATCATCTTCCCGCCCGAGCTGATGGAATTGGCGCGCGTGCCCGCCGTGCGCGAGGCCATGGCCGACCAGAACGCCCAGTTCCGCGACCGCCGCGCCGCCTTCCAGAGCCAGATCGACATCTTGAACGGCCGCATCGTCCAGCTCGGCCACGAACTGGAGGGCCTCGCCCAGGAACGCGCATCCGCCCGCCAGCAGCTCGATTTCATCGAGGACGAGCTGACCGCCGTGCGCGAGCTGGAGCGCAAGCGCCTCGTCAACAAGTCCCGCGTCTCATCGCTGGAACGGGAGAAGGCGCGCCTTGAGGGCCTCGTCGGCCGCAATATCGCGGACGAGGCCAAGGCGCGGGGCTCCATCGGCGAGCAGAAGATGCAGATGGTCCAGCTCAGCCAGCAGCGGGCCGAGGATGTCGGCTCCCAGTTGCTCGAGGTGCGAGAGAAGCTCGCGGAGCTGAAGGAGAAAGTACAGGTCACCCGCAGCGTGCTGGAGCGCATCGAGATCCGCGCCCCGAGCGGCGGCATCGTGCAGAACATCAATCCGCGCATCTACACGGTGGGCGCCGTGGTGCGCCCCGGCGACACGCTGCTGGAGATCGTGCCCCTGGACGCCCCGCTGGTGGTGGAAGCGCGGGTGCCCGTGCAGGACATCGACCGCCTCGATCTTCATGAGGCGGTGGAGGTGCGGTTCCCGGCTTTTCACGGCCGCACCACCCCCATGGTGCTCGGCCATCTCGCCTCGGTGTCCCGCGACCGGCTGGTGGACGAGACCACGCACCAGCCCTATTTCCTCGCCCGCGTGGGCGTGGACGAGACGGACGTGCCCGCCGACCTGCGCGGCCGGCTCCAGCCGGGCATGGACGCGGAAGTCGCCTTCCATACCGGCTCCCGCACGGTGCTGAGCTATCTGCTCCGGCCCCTCGCCGACGCCATGGCCCGCGCCTTCACCGAGCGCTGACGCCCTCGCGCGGCGCAGCGAACCGGACTAGAAGAACCGCGAACGACGACAGGACACGACCATGCTGAAGGTCTGGGGCCGCATCAATTCGGTGAATGTGGAGAAGGTGATCTGGACCGTGCAGGAGCTCGGCCTGCCCTTCGAGCGGATCGAGGCGGGCGGCGCCTTTGGCGTGGTTGGAACGCCCGAATACCGCGCCCTGAACCCGGTGGGCCGGGTGCCGGTGATCGAGGATGACGGCTTCGTGCTGTGGGAATCCAACGCCATCGTGCGCTACCTCGCCACCCGCCACGGGCTCGGCACGCTGATGCCTGCCGATCCGCGCGCGCAGGCCGAGGCCGGGCGTTGGATGGACTTCCAGCTCGGCACCGTCGCTGCGCCTCTGAGCGCGCTGACGTGGGGCATCGTGCGCACCGCACCGGAGAAGCGCGATATCAAGGCCGTTGCTCCGGCCTTCGCGAACCTCGGGGCGGCGCTGGCGATCGTCGACACGGCGCTGGCCGGCCGCGCTTTCCTGGTGTGCGATGGCCTCACCGTCGCCGACATCCCCCTCGGCTGCTGCGCCCACCGCTGGTTCAACCTGCCGCTGGAGGACACCGGGCTGGAACGGCCGGAGCTGCCCCACCTCGCCGCATGGTACGGACGGCTGAAGGTGCGGCCGGCGGTTCAGGGGCTCATGCCGACGCCATTGACCTAAAGCAGGCGGGGCGCCTCTCAGAAGTGCGTCAGCCCGTCGTAGATGAGCTTCAGGCCGACCACGGCGAGGATCGTATAGACGAAGCCGAAGAAGCGCTTGGGCGAGACCCGCCGCACCAGCCAGACGCCGGCCATGGTCGAGACCACGGCGATGGGAAACAGCACGGCGGAGGTGGCGAGGTTCTCGAACGAGACCTGGCCGAGCGCGAGGAAGAAGGGCAGCTTCACCCAGTTCACCACCGCGAAGAAGGCAGTCGCCGTCGCCGCGAACTGCTGGACGGGAAGCGAGCGCCGCAGCAGATAGATCATCAGCGGCGGGCCGCCCGCGTTGGCGATCATGCTGGTGAATCCCGAGACCGCGCTCCACACCGCGCCCGAGACCGGCCCAGCCTCCCCCGGCTCGCGCTTCAGCCGGCGGGACAGGAAAGCGCGCGCCGCCTCCACCACCGAGAGCACGCCGATGCCGAAGGCCACTGCCGCATCCGACACCGAGGCGGCGAGGAGATAGCCCAGCACGATGCCCGCGACGGCACCTGGCAGGGTCCGCAGCAATTCGCTCCGACTCCAGCGGCGCCAATAGGCGTAGAGGCTCACCACGTCCTGCACGATGAGCACCGGCAGGATGATGGCGGCCGCCTGGATGGGCGACATCACCAGCGCCAGAATGGGCTGGCCCAGCACGGAGAGGCCGGTGAAGCCGCCCTTGGAAAGTCCCACCAGAATGGTGGCGGGCACTGCGGCGGCGTAGAAGGCGGGATCGACGATCAAGGGGAACTCGCTGCGGCAGCCGCCCACGCGGGAGCTGGCGCCGGTCGCGGGGAGGCGCCGGCCCGCCGCCTATAGCAGCCCGGCGGACCCGACACGACAGAAATTACCCTTGAAGGCCAAGCCCCAGTGGCATCCTCACCGCCTTCTCCTGCGGCATGGGCCGAGCCGCGCGAGGGCCAGCGCCTGTTCGAAGCCGGCTTCGAGGGAATCGATCACGGGCACGGGCGCTTCCACCTCGATCTCGGCCGCATAGCCGGCGAGCGCGGCACCGCCGAGGATGAGCACGTCCGGGGCCTGTGCCGCGATGGTCTCCTCCACCACCCGCGCCACCGCCCAGGTCTTGTCCGAGGAGCCGTCGGCGTGGCGCGCAGACAGGCCGAGGGCATCGCCGGGAACCATGGCGATGCCGGCGCAGCGCCCCTCCAGATGGGTGCGGCGCATCAGTTCGCGCAGCATGGCAGGCCACTCCCCATGCGGCACCACGATGGAGAAGCGTTCGCCCAGCTGGAGCGCGGCGAGGATGCTCGCCTCGGCCATCCCGGCGAAGGGAAAGGCGAAATTGGCGCGCAGGGCCTCCAGCCCCGGTTCACCGAAGCAGGCATAGAGGGCGGCATCGAAGGGCGGGCGCCCGGCCTCGTCCTCCTTCGCGACGGCCGCCGCCACCGCCTCGAGCGCCGCATGGCCCGCCACCACCGCGGATTGGCGCGTCGTAACGTAGGGCTGACCGAAGGTGGCGGTGATGCCGGCGAGTTCGACATCCCCGGGCGCGCGGCGCCTCAGAGCCGCGACCATCCGGTCTGTGACGGCCTCGCTGGTGTTCGCGTTCAGAACCAGAATCTTCACAGCCCCCTCCCTGCCCGCACCAAGGGAAGCATCCTCGGGCCGCACTGAAAAGCGGCACGGGCTGTCTCCCACCTGAAATGCATGCGATGAGCCATAGATGCCCAATCGATAGGCAAATATGTAAATCGTTGATGATTTACCGATGAATAGTCTGTCTCATTACCTAGCGGCACAAAGGTTCGCGTCGGTTCCGAACGGGTGGCACACGGGTTGCTAGCCACAGGAGTATCTCGCCGAAGAGGACTCGACGATGCTCACCAACGATCTACGCAACAGCCCCGCCCGCCGCCTCCTGCGGACGGCTGCCTTCCTCGTGGCCACCGGGGGTGCCATTGCCGTCCCGGCCCTTCTGGCACCGGGCTTTGCCGCGGCGGAGACCACGCTGCGCATCGGGATGACGGCGGCCGATATTCCGCGCACCCTGGGCCAGCCCGACCAGGGCTTCGAGGGCAACCGCTTCACCGGCCTCACCATGTATGACGCGCTGGTGCTGTGGGACCTGTCCTCCGCCACCAAGCCCAGCGTCCTCCTCCCCGGCCTCGCCACCGAGTGGAAGGTGGACGAGAACGACAAGACCAAATGGACCTTCAAGCTGCGCCCCGGCGTGACCTTCCACGACGGCTCGCCGTTCAACGCCGATGCTGTGGTGTGGAACGTGGACAAGGTGCTTAACAAGGAGGCACCCCAGTTCGATGCCAGCCAAGTGGGCGTCACCGCCTCGCGCATGCCCACCCTGCGCTCGGCGAAGAAGATCGATGATCTGACGGTGGAGCTGACCACCTCGGAGCCGGACTCCTTCCTGCCCTACAACCTCACCAACCTGTTCATGGCGAGCCCCGCCCACTGGCAGAAGCTCTATGAGACCGCCGAGGGCGCCGACGCCAAGGCGAAGGCCGCGGCGGCCTGGACCATCTTCGCCCGCAGCGCCTCCGGCACCGGGCCTTGGAAGATGGCCGCCTTCGTGCCCCGCGAGCGTCTGGAGCTGGTGAAGAACCCGGTCTATTGGGACAAGGACCGCATCCCCAAGACCGACCGCATGGTGCTGCTGCCCATGCCCGAGGCGAACGCCCGCACCGCCGCGCTCCTCGCCGGACAGGTGGACTGGATCGAGGCGCCCGCCCCCGACGCCCTGCCCCAGCTGAAGTCGCGCGGCTTCAAGATCGAGAGCAACGAGCAGCCGCACGTGTGGCCCTGGCAATTCTCGCGCATCGAGGGCTCGCCCTGGAACGACATCCGGGTGCGCAAAGCGGCGAACCTCTGCATCGACCGGGAGGGCATGAAGGAGGGCCTGCTCGGCGGCCTCATGGCCCCTGCCACCGGCACAGTGGAGCCCGGCCACCCCTGGCGGGGCAATCCCACCTTCCAGATCAAGTATGATGTGAAGGAAGGCCAGAAGCTGATGAAAGAGGCCGGCTTCGGCCCCGACAAGAAGCTGAAGGTGAAGACGCAGACATCGGCCTCCGGCTCGGGCCAGATGCTCCCGCTGCCCATGAACGAATACCTGCAGCAGGCGCTCGCCGAGTGCTATTTCGACGTGCAGCTCGACGTCATCGAGTGGAACACGCTGTTCACTAATTGGCGCAAGGGCGCCAAGGACCCCTCCGCCAACGGTTCAAACGCGACCAACGTGACCTATGCGGCCATGGACCCGTTCTTCGCCATGGTGCGCTTCCTCCAGTCCGGCATGGCGCCGCCGGTGTCTAACAACTGGGGCTTCATCAACAACCCGAAGTTCGACGAGCTGGTGAAGAAGGCGCGCAATTCCTTCGAGCCCGCCCCGCGCGATGCCGCCCTCGCCGAACTGCACGCCGCCTCG
This sequence comes from Pseudomonadota bacterium, assembly GCA_023442085.1. Taxonomy (GTDB): domain Bacteria; phylum Pseudomonadota; class Alphaproteobacteria; order Rhizobiales; family Xanthobacteraceae; genus Xanthobacter. Next base: position 15,269 of record JAEZMT010000172.1, read on the forward strand.
GTGGACGATGCCGCCTTCCTGTGGGTCGCCCATGACGTGGGTCCGCGCGCGCTGAGCCCGAAGATCAAGGGCTTCGTGCAGCCCAAGAGCTGGTTCGTGGACTTCTCGCCGGTGTCCATCAGCCAGTGATGGCAGTCGGGGGAACGGCAGAGCGCTTCCGTTCCCTTTCAGCCATCCACGCGGGCAGGGGCAGGCCGGGGCTTCCTTCTCCCCTCGCGGGAGAAGGTGGATCGCGGCGCAGCCGCGAGACGGATGAGGGACTGTCGGCGGCCGGACGGTGCCGGTAGGCCGAGGCGCTTTCACCCCTCACCCCCGCCGCCTCTCCCGCAAGGGGAGAGGGGAGAGAACAGAAGCGACCCACGCGGAGCCGCCCGCCCCGCGCTCTTCCGACACAAGCAAGGTGGCCCCGTGCTCCTCTATATCCTGCGGCGCATCATCTATGTGATCCCCATCGTCGTCTCGGTGGCGCTGGTGTGCTTCCTCCTGGTGCACATCACCCCCGGCGACCCGCTGGTGGCGGTGCTGCCGCCGGATGCGTCGGCCGAGCTCGCGGCGCAGATGCGCGCGGCCTACGGCTTCGACCAGCCCCTGCCGGTGCAGTTCGGCATCTGGGTCTGGAAGGCGCTGCACGGCAATCTCGGCACTTCCATCGCCACCGGCCGGCCGGTGCTGAGCGAAGTGACGGCGGCGGTCGGCAACACCTTCATCCTCGCGGTCACAGCCGCCTTCATCGGCTTCGTCCTGGGCTCCTTCTTCGGCCTGATCGCCGGCTATTTCCGCAACACCTGGGTGGACAAGCTTGCCACCTCCATCGCGGTGGCCGGAGTTTCGGTGCCGCACTACTGGCTCGGCATGGTGCTCGTTATCATCTTCTCGGTGTGGCTCAACTGGCTGCCCGCCGTGGGCATGGGGCCGGGCGGCTGGGCGTGGAACTGGGAGCATCTGCGCTTCCTCATCCTGCCGGCCGTCACCATGTCGGTGATCCCCATGGGCATCGTCACGCGCACGGTGCGCGCGCTCACCGGCGACATCCTCTCGCAGGATTTCGTTGAGGCGCTGCGCTCCAAGGGCCTGCGCGAGACGCAGGTGTTCCGTCACGTGGTGAAGAACGCTCTGCCCACCGCCATCGCCGTCATGGGCCTCCAGCTTGGCTACCTGCTCGGCGGCTCGATCCTGATCGAGACGGTGTTCTCCTGGCCGGGCACGGGCTTCCTGCTCAACTCGGCGATCTTCCAGCGCGACCTGCCGCTGCTGCAGGGCACGATCCTCGTGCTGGCGCTGTTCTTCGTCTTCCTCAATCTCGTGGTGGACATCGCCCAGGCGGCGATCGACCCGCGTATCAAGAGGGCCTGAGCGTGACCGCCACAAGCGACGCCGCCCTCGAGGCGGCCCCCATGGAGAAGGCCCGGGGCTATTGGGCAACGGTCGCCCGGCGCCTCTCCCGCGACAAGGTGAGCATGGCCTGCGCCGCCATCCTCATCCTCATCGTCCTCGCGGCGATCTTCGCACCGTGGCTCGGCCTCGCCGATCCCTATCAGGGCTCCATGATCCGAAGGCTGCGCCCCATCGGTACGCCCAACTACCCGCTGGGCACCGACGAACTGGGCCGCGACATGCTTTCCCGCCTCGTCTATGGCGGGCGCCTCTCGCTGCTCATCGGCATATTGCCGGTGATCCTCGCCTTCGGCATCGGCACCTGCCTGGGGCTGCTGGCGGGCTATCTGGGCGGCAAGGTCAACACGATCATCATGCGCACGATCGACGTGTTCTACGCCTTCCCGTCGGTGCTGCTGGCCATCGCCATCTCGGGCGTGCTCGGGGCGGGCATCGTCAATTCCATCGTCTCGCTGACGGTCGTGTTCGTGCCGCAGATCACCCGCGTGGCGGAGAGCGTCACCACCTCGGTGCGCTCGCTCGACTTCGTGGACGCGGCGCGGGCGTCCGGCGCCTCGGCACTCACCATCATGCGGGTGCACATGCTGGGCAACGTGCTGGGCCCCATCTTCGTCTATGCGACGGGGCTCATCTCCGTCTCCATGATCCTCGCGGCGGGCCTCTCCTTCCTCGGCCTCGGCACGCGGCCGCCGGAGCCCGAATGGGGCCTGATGCTCAACACCCTGCGCACCGCCATCTATGTCAATCCGGGCGTCGCGGCGCTGCCGGGCGTGATGATCTTCGCCGTCTCCATCTGCTTCAACATGCTCAGCGACGGGCTGCGCAGCGCCATGGACATCCGCAATTGAGCAGCATCAAACCTCTTGAGGATCTCGGCGGACCGGCCCAGCCGCTGCTCGCCGTCAAAAGCCTCACCAAGCACTTCCCCATCGGTGGCGGCCTGTTCGCCGAGAAGAAGACCGTGCGCGCGGTGGACGACGTGTCCTTCGCCGTCGCCAAGGGCGAGACGCTGGGCATCGTGGGCGAAAGCGGCTGCGGCAAGTCCACCACCGCGCGCCTCCTCATGCACCTCATGCCGCGCACCTCGGGCGAAATCCTCTTCGACGGGCAGGTGGTCGGCTACAGCCTCACCCTGCGCGAATTCCGGCGCGGCATGCAGATGGTGTTCCAGGACAGCTATGCGTCCCTGAACCCGCGCCTCACCATCGAGGAGAGCATCGCCTTCGGTCCCAAGGTCCACGGCGTCGCGGACAAGGAAGCGCGGGCGCTCGCCCGCGAGCTGATGGGCAAGGTTGGCCTGCGCCCCGAAGTGTTCGCCAACCGTTATCCCCACGAGGTCTCCGGCGGCCAGCGCCAGCGCGTGAACATCGCCCGCGCCCTCGCCTTGAAGCCGCGGCTCGTCATCCTCGACGAGGCGGTCTCGGCGCTCGACAAATCGGTGGAGGCGCAGGTGCTGAACCTGCTCACCGACCTCAAGCGCGAGTTCGGCCTCACCTACGTCTTCATCAGCCATGATCTCAACGTGGTCCGCTACATCTCCGACCGCGTGCTGGTGATGTATCTCGGACAGGTGGTTGAGGTGGGGCCGGTGGATCAGGTGTGGGAGGCCCCTGCCCACCCCTACACGCGCGCGCTGCTCGCCGCCATGCCGGCCCTCGATCCGGACAAGCGGACGCAGACGCCGCCCCTTTCGGGCGATCCGCCGAACCCCATCGATCCGCCCGCCGGCTGCCGCTTCCACACCCGCTGTTCCTTTGCGGAAGAGGTGTGCGGCCGCGTCGGCCCGGCGCTCTCTCCGGCGACGCCGGGCGATACCGCGCCCGATGCCCATCTCGCCGCCTGCCACATGGTGATCCCGGGCTCCGGCCACAGCCGCGCGCCCGCCGCGACGGAGGTCGCCGCATGAGCCAGCATCTTTCGCCGGAAGACGCCGCCGCCATCATCCACGCCGCCGGCCT
>JAEZMT010000209.1 GCA_023442085.1 Pseudomonadota bacterium
ATCAGGGGCAGGACGAGGATGGCGAGCATGGCCATCTTCACTTCCTTGGCCTCGATCTTCTTGCCGGCATATTCGGGCGTGCGGCCCACCATGAGGCCGGCCACGAACATGGCCACCACCACGAACAGCAGCATGCCGTAGAGCCCTGCGCCCACGCCGCCGACGATGATCTCGCCCAGCTCCATGTTGATGAGCGGGATCATGCCGCCGAGTGCGGTGAAGCTGTCGTGCATGGCGTTCACCGCGCCGCAGGAGGCGGCGGTGGTGATGACGGCGAACAGGGCCGAGGCGACGATGCCGAAGCGCACCTCCTTGCCTTCCATGTTGCCGCCCGTCAGCCCCAGTGCGTTCAGCCCCGGCGTGCCGGCGGCTTCCGCCCAGTAGGTGACGGCGACGCCGGCCACGAAGATGACGCCCATGGCGGCGAGGATCGCCCAGCCCTTGCGCACGTCGCCCACCATGCGGCCGAACACGTTGGTGAGGCCGGCGCCCAGCGCGAAGATGGAGAGCATCTGCACGAAGTTGGAGAGCGCGGTGGGGTTCTCGAACGGGTGGGCGGCATTGGCATTGAAGAAGCCGCCGCCATTGGTGCCGAGCATCTTGATGGCCACCTGCGAGGCCACGGGGCCGACCGCGATGGTCTGCTTCGCGCCTTCCAGCGTGGTCGCATCCACATAGGGTCCGAGCGTCTGCGGGATGCCCTGCCACACCAGGAACAGGGTGTAGGGGATGCACAGCGGCAGCAGCACGTAGAGGGTGCAGCGGGTGACATCCACCCAGAAGTTCCCCACCGTCTGCGCCGAGGCGCGGGAGAAGCCGCGGATCAGCGCCACCGCCAGCGCGATGCCGGTGGCGGCGGAGAGGAAGTTCTGGTGCGTCAGCCCCAGCATCTGCGCGAGGTAGGAGAGCGTGCTCTCGCCGCCGTAGTTCTGCCAGTTGGTGTTGGTGAGGAAGCTGATGGCCGTGTTCAGCGACAGGTCCGGAGGTACGGCCGCCATCTCCTGCGGGTTCAGCGGCAGCAGGGCCTGCAGGCGCAGCACGGCGTAGAGGATGAGGAAGCCGGCCACGTGGAACACCAGCATGGCGAGGGTGTAGCCGAGCCACGTCTGCTCGCGCCTCGGGTTCACGCCGGCGAGGGCATAGAGGGCGCCTTCCACCGGGCGCAGCACGGGGGAGAGAAAGGTGCGCTCGCCCGAGAACACGCGGGTCATGTAGCCGCCGAGGAGCGGGGTGAGCGCAAGGATGATCGCGCAGAAGAGGGCGATCTGGATCCAGCCATTGAGGGTCATCGGGGCCTCCTCAGAACCGCTCGGGCTTCAGCAGCGCGAGGGTGAGGTAGAAGAGGAGGCCCAGCGTGATGAGGCCTCCGAGTAGAAAATCGAGAGTCATGGGGTTTTCCTTCGATACGGCGGCAAGTGCGGCCTGTATTCGGCCGGCGCTAGAGCCGCTCGCAGGCGTAGCCGTAGCCGATGGCCAAGGCGAAAAGCCCGGCGGCGAGCGCGAGCATCAGAATGTCGAGCATGAGACCTGAGCCTCTAGAGGTGTCGGGCCGCGAAGACGGGGGAAGACCTGCGTCGCGGTCGGCCGCGGCGCATGGGAGCTTTCACCCGGCGCCGCTCAGCGAGGGGAAGGTGTCACCTTGCGCATAAAGATTCGAGACGGGCCGCCACCGGCCGAAATAAAAATCGCATAAAGAAACGTGGGTCGGCGCACCGCGCGAGACAAACAAAAAGGGCGCCCGCAGGGGCGCCCTTCGCGTTGCAATCCGGCGGCTTGCTTCAGTGGGCGTGGCCGAGATAGGCGGCGCGCACGGCGGCGTCGTTGCGCAGCGCCTCGGCCGGGCCCTTGGCGGCGACGCGGCCGTTTTCCAGCACATAGCCGAAGTCGGCCACCTCCAAAGCGGCGGCGGCGAACTGCTCCACCAGCAGCATGGTGATCCTCTGCTCCTTGAGCCGCGCGATGGTGGCGAACACCTCCGCCACGAGGCGCGGGGCGAGGCCCATGGAGGGTTCGTCCAGGAGCAGAACGCGCGGGTTCAGCATCAGCGCGCGGGCCATGGCGAGCATCTGCTGCTCGCCGCCGGAGAGGGTGCCGGCAAGCTGGGCGCGGCGCTCGGCGAGGCGGGGGAAGAGGGTGAACATGCGGTCGAGGTCGCCCTCCACGTCGCCGCGCTCGCGCGCCCCGGTGAGGCGGGGGAAGGCGCCGAGCAGAAGGTTGTCCTTCACGCTCTGGGTCGGGAACACGCGCCGCCCCTCGGGGGAGTGGGCGAGGCCCTTCTTGGTGATCTTGAAGGAGGGCTGGCCGGTCAGATCCTCCCCGCCGAGGCGCACCGTGCCCGATTCCGGCACGATCATGCCGGAGATGGCGCGCAGCGTCGTGGTCTTGCCGGCGCCGTTGGAGCCGATGAGGGTGACGAGCCGGCCTTCCTCCACGCTGAGGGAGAGGCCGTGCAGCACCTTCACCTTGCCGTAGCCGGCGACGAGATCGGTCACTTCGAGCATGGCGATCTCCTCATTCCGCCGCAGCGGCGGCGCCGCCGAGATAGGCCTCGATGACGCGTTCGTTGGCCTGCACCTCGGCCGGCTTGCCTTCCGCGATCTTCTGGCCGAAATCGAGCACCGTCACCGTGTCGCACAGGCCCATGACCACATCCATGTGATGCTCGATGAGCACGATGGTGAGCCCCGCATGGCGCACCTTCTTGATGATCTCCACGAGGTGCTTGATGTCCGGCGCGGTGAGGCCGGCGGCGGGCTCGTCGAGCAGCAGCAAGGCGGGGTCGAGGGCCAGCGCGCGGGCGATCTCCAGCAGGCGCTGCTTGCCGTAGGGCAGGTTGCGCGCCTCCTCGTTGGCGAGGTCCGCGAGGCCGACGAAGTGGAGGAGGCTCATGGCCCGCTCGCGCGCCGCCTTCTCCTCACGCCTGATGCGCGGCAGGCCCAGCGCCACCTCGGCGAAGGTCGCCTGATAGGTGTGGTGAAGGCCAACCAGCACGTTCTCGATCAGTGTCAGCTCGGCGAAGAGCTGCACGTTCTGGAAGGTGCGGGCGATGCCCTCTCCGGCGATGTCGGAGGAGGTCTTGCCGGCCATGTCTTGCCCCTTGAACCGGACGGCGCCGGCAGTGGGCACATAGATGCCGGTGAGCACGTTCATCATGGTGCTCTTGCCGGAGCCGTTCGGCCCGATGAGGCCGTGGATGCTGCCGGGCTTCACCTCGATGGACACCTGATCCAGCGCGCGCAGGCCGCCGAACTGCATCACCACATTGTCCACATGCAGCAGCACGCCCTCGTGCCCCTCGTGCGAGGCGGTGACCGCCTTGCCGTGGGTGTCGGCGTGGATGACCGCGTGGGCCTGCACGAGGCTCGGCCACATCTGGGCGGCGGCGCGCTTGAGGAAGCCGACGATGCCCTCCGGCAGGTAATAGACCACGAACAGGATCATCACGCCGAAGACGGCGAGCTTGTAGTCGGTGATCTTCTGCAGCATCAGCGAGAAGACGAAGAAGGCGAGGCAGAGCACCACGGGAATGGCGTTGCGCACCCGGTTCTCGGGATCCTTCACGAAGGCCCGCGCACCGGCGATGACGGCGATGAGCGCGATGCCGCCCGCGATGTAGCGGAACAGCTCGATGTCGGACAGCAGGTTCGGCAGGAACACGATGATGACCGCGCCGAGGATGGGCCCCAGCCGCGACTTGCGCCCGCCCACCGTGACCGCGAGCAGGAACTGCACGGACAATTCGAAGCCGAAATTGTTCGGCGCAATGTACTGCTCGGAATAGGCGAACAGGGCGCCCGCAAGGCCCGCGAGGCCGGCGGAGACCACGAAGGCCAGGACCTTGTGCTTGTAGACCGACACGCCCATGCAGTCGGACGCGATGGGGCTGTCGCGCAGCGCCTCGAACGCCCGGCCGAGGTGCGAGGCGAGGATGCGGTTGATGACGATGAGGGTGAGCACCAGCGCGATGGCGGCGATGTAGTAATATTCCACTTCCTTCATGCGCTTCAGCGACATGTCGAACAGCGGGATGCTGTCGCCCAGCCACCTGAGGTCGATGAAGAGCGGCGTCGTCAGCTTGATGCCGAGGGGACCGTTGGTGAGGTCCGTCATCTCGTTGATGAGGATTTGCACAATGGTGCCGAAGGCGAGCGTCACCATGGCGAGGTAGGGCCCGGTGACCCGCAGCGCCGGCAGCGCCAGCACCACGCCGAACAGGCAGGCGACAACGATCGCCAGCGGCAGCGCCGGCCAGAAGCCGATGCCGAAATGCATGGACAGGCAGCCGGCCGTATAGGCGCCGATGCCGAACAGCGCGGCATGGCCGATGGACACCTCGCCCGTGTAGCCGAACACCACGTCGAGCCCGAGCAGCAGGATCGAGAAGATGGCGATGGTCACCAGCAGGTGGAGATAATAGGGGCTCGTCACCACGAAGGGCAGAACGACGAGCACCGCGAGGCCGAGAAGCGACCCCGTGGAGGAGAGGAGGCGGCGCGCGAGCATGGGGCTCAGACCTTCTTGATGGTGGCGCGGCCGAACAGGCCCGAGGGCTTCAGCGAGAGCACCAGCAGCAGCAGGACGAGGCCGGGCACGTCCTTGTA
>JAEZMT010000244.1 GCA_023442085.1 Pseudomonadota bacterium
ACGAGGTTGGCGGTAATGCGCCCCTGCCCGATGCCCTCGGTGATGGAGGAGCCCTCGGCCTTCAGTTCGCCGGTCGTGTAATAGGAATAGAGCGCCGCGCCCATGGGATCGGCGAGGCCGATCTTGATGTCCTTGTTACGCTCTTTCAGCGCGATGCCGATGCCGGCCAGAGTGCCGCCGGTGCCGACGGCGCAGATGAAGCCGTCGACCTTGCCCTGCGTCTGCTCCCAGATTTCCGGGCCGGTGGTGTCGATATGGGCTTGGCGGTTCGCCACGTTGTCGAACTGGTTGGCCCAGATGGCGCCATTCGGCTCGGTCTTGGCCAGTGTCTCGGCGAGGCGGCCGGAGACCTTCACGTAATTGTTCGGATTGGCGTAGGCCACGGCCGGGACTTCCACCAGCGTCGCGCCGGCAAGGCGCAGCATGTCCTTCTTTTCCTGGGACTGGGTCTCAGGGATCACGATCACGGTGCGGAAGCCCAGCGGCGCGGCCACCAGCGCGAGACCGATGCCGGTATTGCCGGCCGTGCCCTCCACGATCACGCCACCCGGCTTCAGCTCGCCCCGCGCCACCGCGTCCTGGATGATGCCGAGCGCTGCGCGGTCCTTCACCGACTGGCCGGGATTGAGGAACTCCGCCTTGCCGAGAATCTCGCAGCCGGTCTCCTCGGAAGCGCGCTTCAGACGGATAAGAGGTGTGTTTCCGATGGAGTCCACAAGGCCGTTACGGATCATGGAATGAATACCTTCATCGCAATGTGAAATTTAATCGGCCTTATGCTGCCTCGGCTTTTCTCCGACCTCAATAGCGGCGTTGGAAGCCCGGCGCAAACCGATCGGTTGCGCCGGGAACGGTTTCAGCGCGCCGCCGCGTGGGCCTCGGCAGGGGCTGCCTTGCGCACATGTTCGAAGGCGCGCAGGGCGCGGTCGCGGGCGGCGGCGTGGTCCACGAGGGGCTTGGGATAGGTGGGGCCCAGCTTGATGCCTGCAGCGGCGAGGGTGTCCGGCGGGGCGGTCCATGGCTGGTGGATGAGCTTGGCCGGCAGGCGCTTCAGCTCCGGCACAAAGGTGCGCACATAGGTGCCTTCCGGGTCGAACTTCTCGCCCTGCGTCACGGGATTGAAGATGCGGAAATAGGGCGCGGCATCGAGACCGGAGCCGGCGACCCATTGCCAGGAGGCGGCGTTGTTGGCCGCGTCGGCATCCACCAGCGTGTCCCAGAACCAGTCCTCGCCCGCCCGCCAATCAATGAGCAGGTGCTTGGCGAGGAAGGAGGCCACCACCATCCGCACCCGGTTGTGCATCCAGCCCGTCTGCCAGAGCTGACGCATGCCGGCGTCCACCAGCGGATAGCCGGTGAGGCCGCGCCGCCACGCCTTCAGTTCGCCGGAGCACTCGCGCCACGGGAAGGCATCGAAGTTCGGCTGGATGTTGCGCCGGGCAATGTCCGGCTCCTCGGCGAGGAGGTGATAGGAAAATTCGCGCCAGTAGAGTTCCGCCTCGAACTTCGCGGCATCGCTCCCCGGCACCTCGCCTGCATCCACCGCGTGACGCACGGCGAAGAGGATCTGGCGGGGGGAAATCTCGCCGAACCTGAGATGCGGGGACAGGCGGGAGACGTGGTCGAGGTCCGGCCGGTCGCGGCCCGTGGCGTAGCCTTTCAGGCCGTCGTCGATGAAGGCGGAAAGCCGCTCGCGCGCCGCCGCCTCGCCCACGTTCCATGCGGCACGCATCCCGCCGGCCCAGTCCGGCTTTTCCGGTTCCAGCGCGAAGCTTTCCAGCGTCTCGCCCTCCGGCGCGCGGGCCACGCCCTTGAGGTGCTTTGGAGCGGGGAGAGGCGGGGAGAGGTCGCGCCCGCGCAATGCGGCGCGGTGGAAGGAGGAGAAGGTGCGGGGCATGCGCCCCGATCCGCCAAGCACGCTGCCGGGCGGATGCAGCAGGTGCGCGCAGGAGCGCAGCACGCGCCGGTCCTCGGCAGCGAGGCGCGCGGTGATGGCCCGGTCCAGCTTGCCCTCGGCCTCGCCCGCCCGGTCGTTGAAGGCGACCGTTGCCGCGCCCAGCGCAGAGGCCACCTCCGGCACGATGCGGGTGGCCGGGCCCTGCCGCAGGATCAGCGGAATGCCGTGATGGGAAAGGTCCGCCTTGAGCGCCCTGAGCGATTGGGCGAGCCACCATCGGGACGCGCCGCCCAGCGGGCGGATGTGGGGGCTGTCCTCGTCGAGGACATAGAGCGCGGCGAGGGGGGCGCCGGTTTCGGCGATGGCGTTCAGCGCAGGGTTATCGGCCAGGCGCAGATCGTCGCGGAACCACAGGAGGGATGGAGCGGCTGTCATGACGCACCTTCCTACGCGGACGGGACCCGGGAGGTTCACTCCCTTTTCCCGTCCGGCGCAAGGGGCGCGTTGTTGTTGGGGCGCGTCAGTGGTCCATGTTCACGTCGCGGGTTTCCTTGCCGATCACCAGCGCCGCGAGCGTGAGCAGCGCCATGACGGACAGATAGACACCCACCCAGAACGGGCTGCCGCCGCCATAGCTCCATAGCGCAACCGCGATAAATGGGGCCACCGCCGCGCCGAGGATGGACGAGACGTTGTAGGAGATGCCCGACCCCGTGTAGCGCACGTTGGCGGGGAACAGCTCCGGCAGCAGCGCGCCCATGGGACCGAAGGTGAGGCCCATCAGCGTGAAGCCGATGATGAGCCACGCCATCACGCCCACCGGGCCGGCGGAGAGGATCGGCACCCACAGGAGGCCGAACAGCACGATGGCAGCGGTGATGCCGATGAGCGTGCGGCGGCGGCCCCAGCGGTCCGCCCAGGGGCCGGACACAAGGGTGAAGATGCCAAAGAACACCACGCCGCCGATCATCATCAGCACGAAGGTGCGGTAGTCATAGCCCAGTCCCGGCACTGCCGCCGTGGTGGGGGCGCGGCCATAGCTGAGCGAGAAAGTGGTCATCAGGTAGAACAGCACGTAGGTCGCGAGCATGTAGAAGGTGCCGAGGATCAGCTCGCGCCAGTGCGTCTGGAACGCCGCGGCCAGCGGCAGCTTCTGGATGCGGCCATGCTCCAGCGCCTTGGCGAAGGCCGGGCTCTCCACCAGCGAGATGCGCACCCACAGGCCGACGATCACCATCACCGCCGAGAACAGGAAGGGTAGGCGCCAGCCCCAGGAGAGGAAGGCGTCGGACGGGCGGGACGGATCTTCCGACGGCATCAGCGCCGCGATGGCGAGGAACAGGCCGTTGGCGATGATGAAGCCGATGGGCGCGCCAAGCTGCGGGAAGGTGCCATAGACGGCGCGCTTGCCGGCCGGCGCATTCTCGGTGGCCACCAGCGCCGCCCCGCTCCATTCGCCGCCCAGCGCGAAGCCCTGGGCGAGGCGCAGGATGACGAGCAGCAGGGGCGCGAACCAGCCGGCGGTCTGGAATGTGGGCAGAAGGCCGATGAGGAAGGTGGCGATGCCCATGGTGAGCAGCGCGCCCACCAAGGTGATCTTGCGGCCCTTCTTGTCGCCGAGGTGGCCGAAGAAGATGGCGCCGAGCGGCCGCGCCACCATGGCCGCGCCGAAGATGGCGAACGAGGCGAGCAGCGCCGTCGTGTCGTTGCCAGCCGGGAAGAACAGGTGCGGGAACACCAGCACCGCCGCCGTGGCATAGACATAAAAGTCGTAGAATTCGATGGTGGTGCCGACCAGACTCGCGAGGATCACGCGCGAGCGGGGATTGACGGCGGGCGCCGCATCGGCGGCGAAGGTCGTGGACATGGGGGTACTTTCCAACTGCGCCCCGGGCGCGGGCCGGGAGCCGATTGGCGTCGGCTGCGGGGTCCGGCAATTTTATGTCGTGGCTGGGCGGGGCATTGAGCCAGCGGCACGACCTATTGCGCCAAGTGGATAGATTGTTGCGCGGCAGAAGACCAGACGGTCTCTCTTGCATCGCGGCAGCCCGGCCATGTGGCCCGCGCATACGTCGCGTCGGCCCTCAAGCCCATCGTCCGGTCGCGGCGCGCAACTCGAACGTGACGATGACGTGGCAATTTTTGGGACAAGCTGTGGATGACGGGCATGCCGGGAAAAATGCCGGCCGGCGTGTCCCGCTCGGCACGAGGCAGGCCGCGACGCCCCGGCACTGCATTGAAATTAAGCGTTTCTTCACCATATGAGACCCAACATCTTGTGCCATGCAGGCCGATGGAGCACCATTGGTCGTAGTTCGGGGGTGACTTGGCCACTCTGAGGTGCGTTGACGGACGGCGCGGACTCACACTAGCGTCACGCCCATCAACGACCCGCGCCTCGCGTAGCTTATGCGGCATGGGCACCTCACCAGAACCCGAAGTCGGCAGTCCCCGCAAAGGGACGGCGCGCTGCGCCGTACCTGACGGGAGGCCGTCCGCCACATTCGTCTTGTAGACTGATCGGCCCAAGCGAGGCCGAGCCGAAGGAGCACCGGTCATGCGCGTTGAACGCCGCTACACGCAAGAGGGTCGTTCCCCTTACGCGGACATTCCGTTCCGCGAGACCGTGAGCGAGATCAGGAACCCCGACGGCTCCGTGGTCTTCCGCCAGGAGGGCATCGAGGTTCCGGCGCAGTTCTCGCAGGTAGCCTCCGACATCCTCGCGCAGAAATATTTCCGCAAGGCCGGCGTGCCCGCGCGCCTGAAGAAGGTGGAGGAGAATTCCGTCCCCTCCTTCCTGTGGCGTTCCGTGGCCGACCACGAGGCGCTTGCCGGCCTGCCCGAGAAGGAGCGCCTGATCGGCGAGACCTCGGCCAAGCAGGTGTTCGACCGTCTCGCCGGCACCTGGACTTATTGGGGCTGGAAGGGCGGCTATTTTGACAGCGAGGCCGATGCGCAGGCCTTCTTCGACGAGCATTGCTACATGCTCGCGATGCAGATGGCCGCGCCGAACTCGCCGCAGTGGTTCAACACTGGCCTGTTCTGGGCCTACGGCATCGATGGGCCGGGGCAGGGCCACTATTATGTGGACTACCAGACCGGCGAGCTGACGGCCTCCACCTCGGCCTATGAGCATCCCCAGCCGCATGCGTGCTTCATCCAGTCGGTCAGCGACGATCTGGTGAGCGACGGCGGCATCATGGACCTCTGGGTGCGCGAGGCCCGCCTGTTCAAGTATGGCTCCGGCACCGGCTCCAACTTCTCCGCGCTGCGCGGCGAGGGCGAGAAGCTCTCCGGCGGCGGCCGCTCGTCCGGCCTCATGAGCTTCCTCAAGATCGGCGATCGGGCTGCGGGCGCCATCAAGTCCGGTGGCACCACCCGCCGCGCTGCCAAGATGGTGGTGGTCGATGCCGACCATCCGGACATCGAGGCCTATGTGGACTGGAAGGTGATCGAGGAGCAGAAGGTCGCCTCCCTCGTCACCGGCTCCAAGCTCAATGCCAAGCACCTCAAGGCCGTGCTCAAGGCCTGCGTGAACTGCGAAGGCAACGGCGACGACTGCTTCGATCCGGAGAAGAACCCGGCCCTCAAGCGCGAGATCAAGGCCGCCCGCAAGGCGTCGGTGGCCGATGCCGCCATCCGCCGGGTAATCCAGTATGCCCGCCAGGGCTACAAGGACATCGACGTCGCCATCTACGACACCGATTGGGACGGCGAGGCCTACATCACCGTCGCCGGCCAGAATTCCAACAATTCCGTCCGCGTCACCGACGACTTCCTGCGCGCGGTCGAGGCCGACGCGGACTGGAACCTCATCCGCCG
>JAEZMT010000260.1 GCA_023442085.1 Pseudomonadota bacterium
AAGCTCAGATCGTCGCCATCGATGCCCAGCGCGAGGCCTTCGAGGCGGCGACGGCGCGGCGGGATTCCGAGGCCATGCTGGAGATCAACTGGCGCTTCCACGCCGCCATCGCCGCCTGCTGCCGCAATGGCGTGGTTGAGCGCTTCTATCTCCAGCTGCTCACCACCAATCTGCGCATTTCCCGCCTTGCCATGACCTACGACTGCTTCGCGACCGAGGAGGCGTATGACGCGCATATCGGCAACATCATCCGCGAGCATCGCGAGATGGTGGAGGCGATCCGCGCCCGCGATGCCGACCGGGCGGACAGCCTCGGCAGCTCCCACGCCGGGCTCGCCCGCAAGCGCGTTTCCGAATGCCTCACCCAGAGCATGCTGTCGGACATGGAGCTGCCGCTGGGCGGCGCGCCGGACAGCCCCGCCTGAACGCAGAAGGAGAAGCCGGCATGTGCGAGGTATGCGCCATCTTCGGCGCGGGAGAGCACTGGAGCGATTTCGCCCGGCAGCGTGACGAGCGCTTTCCGTTCGAGGACATCCTGCATTATCGCGCGGAGCGCCGGCGGCGCATCGCCATGCTGAATGCGCTCGTTCGCCCGCTCGGCCTCGTCTGCGAGGATTGGGACGGGGAGGCGCTGGCGCTCACCGATGCTCGCGGCCGCACCAAGATCGCGCCGACGCTGGGCGATGTCTGGCCCATCGCGGAGAGCCTCTCGGGCCGTGGCATCGACCCCTTGTCCGAGGATTTCATCGCGCCCGCGCGGGAGGCCCTGGCCCATGGATGAGCGGCTGCCTTTGATCGTCGTGACCGGCTTTCTCGGCTCGGGCAAGACGACGCTTATCCGCCGTTTCATCGAAACGCCGGAGGGCGGCGATTCCGGTCTCATGGTCAACGAGTTCGGCGAGGCGGGCGTCGATCATCGCCTGCTGGTGCATGCCAGCGAGGCGATGGAGCTGATCGACGGCGGGTGCCTCTGCTGCGCGCGCCGCTCCGATGTCGCCAAGGCGATGCACGATCTGGTGCGCATGGCGAAGGACAGTTCCCGGGCCGGCGGCGGCTTTCGCCGGGCCATTCTCGAAACGTCGGGGCTCGCCGACCCCGCACCCGTCATCGCGACACTGGCGCGGGATCCGTGGCTGAAGGCACATGTGCGCCTCGCTTCCGTCGTGGCGGTGGTGGATGCGGTGGCGGGCCTCAAGAATCTTGAAATGCGGCCCGAAGCGCGCCGGCAGGTGGCCATCGCGGATACGGTGGTGATTACCAAGGGCGACATGCGCGCCGCCGAGCCGACCGCCCGCCTCGCCGCGGCCGTTCGCGCCATCTCCCCCGACGCGCGCATCCTCGATATTCAGGACGAGACGTTCCGGCTCGGCGATGTGCTGGCCGGGCGGGACAGCCTGCATGCTCCGCCGTCGCCGTTCCTGGCCGACGCTCCGGAGCATGATTCCGAAGTCTCCTCCTTCACGCTGCCCATCGAGGGGGCGCTGGACTGGCCGGCCTTTACGCTCTGGCTGTCGGCGCTGCTCCACGCCCATGGCGACCGCATCCTGCGGGTGAAGGGGCTGCTGCGGACCACCTCGTCCAACCGGCCATTGGCCATCCACGGCGTGCAGCATGTGATGCACCCGCCAACGCATCTGGGTGCGGACGATGGCGGGCCGTCCTTCCTCGTCTTCATCGCCCGCGGCATCCGCAAGGCGGAGATCGAGCGCAGCCTCGCCCGCGCGCTCGATCTGTGCGCCATTGGCACCGACGCCTCCGCGCGGCAAGCGGCGGCCTTCCGCGTAGGCACCGTGCCCGCCGCCTGAGCGCGGCGCTCAGGCGCGGTTGTCGGCGACCGCGCTCCGCACCTCATGCTCGATGAGGTGCCAGATGCGATCCACGAGTGCGCCGAACGCTTCGTGGCGCTTCACCTCCAGCGCGCGGGGGCGCGGCAGGGGGATCGGGATTTCCTCGCGCACCGAGCCGGGCCGAGCAGAGAACACGATCACGCTGTCGGAGAGGAACACCGCCTCGTCGATCTGGTGGGTGATGAGCAGCACGGTGGTGCCGCTCCTCTGCCAGATGTTGAGCAGCTCCGTCTGCATGATCTCGCGGGTCTGGGCGTCGAGCGCGGCGAAGGGCTCGTCCAGCAGCAGGATCTTCGGATTCACCGCCAGCGCGCGGGCGACGTTCACGCGCTGGCGCATGCCGCCCGAGAGCTGGTGCGGATAGTGCTGCTCGAAGCCCTTCAGCCCCGCCATGTCGATGAAGCGCTGGGCGGTGGCGTGGGCGTCGCGCTTCGGCGTGCCGGCGATGGTGAGGCCGTAGGCGACATTGTCGATCACCGGCTTCCACGGCAGGAGCGCATCCTGCTGGAACACCATGGCCCGGTCGGCGCCCGGGCGCGTCACCGTGTGGCCGGACACCTTCACCACGCCGGAGGAGGCCGGCAGCAGGCCGTCGATGATGCGCAGCAGCGTCGACTTGCCCGATCCGCTCGCCCCCACGATGGAGACGAACTCGCCTTCCCGGATGGAGAGGTTGATGTCGCGCAGGGCCTCCACGGAGGGCTTGCCGGCGCGCTCGAAGACCTTGTTGATGCCTTCGATGGAGAGAGCCTGTGCCATCTGGTTCACACCCCGGTTCATTCTTGCCGCCACGGCGCGAGCCGGCGTTCCAGCCACTCGAAGAAGATGCTGCCCATGAGGCCGAGCAGGCCGAGCATGATGACGTAGGCGAGCAGCGTCGCGGTGTCGAAGCTCTGGCCGGCGGCGAGGATGGCGAAGCCGAAGCCGGCGAACGAGCCGAAGAATTCGGCGATGATGATGGCCACCAGCGCCCGCGCCCAGGCGACACGAATGCCGGAGACGATGAACGGCACCGCGAAGGGCAGCGTCACCGTGGTGAACACCTGCCAGCGCGACGCGTTGAACGAGCGCGCCGCCTCGATGAGGTTCTTGTCGGTGGCCTTGAGGCCGGTCTCCGTCGTCACCAGCACCGGGAAGATGGTGAAGATGGTGACGAGCACGAACTTGGAGGCGAAGCCGAGCCCCAGCCACGCGATGAACAGCGGAGCCAGCGCCACCAGCGGCACCGAGTTCAGCGCCGTCAGCATCGGCCCGGCGGTGAGCGCGAGCAGGCGGCTCGACGCCAGCGCGAGGCCGATGGCGACGCCGATCAGCACCGCCACCGGGAAGGACGCCGCCACCGCGCTCACGGTGGCGAGCGCGTTGGTCCACAGCGCCCCGTTGGCGCTCTCCTTGGCGAGCGCGCGGAACACCTCGGCCGGCGGCACCAGCAGCAGCTTGTTGGTGACCACATAGGTCGCGAGCACCTGCCAAACCGCCAGCACGAAGGCGAGCGAGATCAGCATCCGCAGGATGCCGGCAGCGCGCGAGCGCCCTTCGAGGAAGTCGTAGACGCTGCGCCAGAAGGGAGCGGCGGCGGTCATTCCGCCGCGGCCTTGTGCGCGTGGCGGGCGGTGGAGACGGCCTGCTTGCCGTAACCCTTCTCGCCCACCACCTTGCCGTCCACATAGATGGTGCGGCCGCGCAGGATGGTGCGCACCGGCTTGCCCTTGAAGCGGCGGCCGGCATAGGGGCTCCAGCCGACGAGGGAGAGCACGTCCTCGTCGCGCACCTCATACTCGGTGTCGAGGTCCACCAGCACGAGATCGGCGTCGAAGCCGGGCTTGATCTCGCCCTTCCGGTCGAGCCGGAACAGCCGCGCCGGGCGGGTGGAGGTGGCTTCCACCACGCGCTCCAGGGGCAGCTTGCCCTCGGTGGCGGCGGTGAGGAACATGGAAAGGTAGAACTGGGTCGAGGGCGTGCCGGTGTGCGCCTTCCAGCCGTCGGTCCAGCCGATTTCCTTCTCCTCGCGGGTGTGCGGGGCGTGATCGGTGGCGATGATGTCGATGGTGCCGTCGCGCACGCCCTCCCACAGGCCGGGCACGTTCTTTTCCGGCACCCAATAGGACAAGGCGTAGGAGCCGAGGCGCTGGATGGCGGCCCACTCGCAGCCGAGGAACAGCGCCCACGGGTTCAGCTCGCAGGTCACCTTCTGGCCGCGCGCCTTGGCCTCGCGGATGAGCTGCACCGAGCCGGCGGTCTGGGTGTGCAGGATGTGGAGATGGCAGCCCGCCGCCTTCTGCAGGCGCAGCAGGGTGGCGATGGCGGTCTCCCAGATCACGCCGTCATGGGCGGCATAGGCCTTGGCATAGGCCAGCGCATCGCGCTCGCCGCGTGCCCAGAACTCCTGTTCGATCACGTCCATCAGCGCCTGGTCGTGGGGATGGATCATGAGCGGCACGTCCTGCGCGGCTGCGGCCTTCATGATCTCCAGGATCTTGCCGTGGTCGTGCACGCCGATGCCCGGCATGTGCGGATAGGAGCGGCCGGTGTCCACCACCATGAAGAACTTGAAGGCGGCGATGCCCGTCTGCGCCATCGCCGGCACTTCCTCAAGGATGGTGGGGGCAGGGTTGAAGTTCCAGTCCACCACCGCGTCGCGCTCATAGATGGCGAACTGCTTTTCCAGCAGGTCCAGCGTGTTGGGCGGCGGGGTCACGTTGGGCATGGCGACCGAGGTGGTCACGCCGCCCGCCGCGCACTGGAGCGTCGAGGTGTAGATGGTGTCCTTGTACTCAAAGCCCGGCAGCGAGCCCTCGCGATGATGCGAGTGCATGTCGATGACGCCGGGCAGGATGGCGAGGCCCTTCGCGTCGATCACCTCGGCGGCGGCCGGCTCCAGCCCCGGCTCGAAGATGCCGGCGATGGCCCCGTCCTTGATGCCGATGGAAG
>JAEZMT010000419.1 GCA_023442085.1 Pseudomonadota bacterium
TATT
Organism: Pseudomonadota bacterium; assembly: GCA_023442085.1. GTDB lineage: Bacteria > Pseudomonadota > Alphaproteobacteria > Rhizobiales > Xanthobacteraceae > Xanthobacter. Next base: position 5 of record JAEZMT010000419.1, read on the forward strand.
CCACGCCGTCCGCCAGCGTGTAGGCCAGCTCCAGATCCTGCGTCGCGCCGGCTTCCTGCATGTGGTAGCCGGAAATGGAGATGGAGTTGAAGCGCGGCATCTCCTTCGAGGTGAAGGCGAAGATATCCGAGATGATGCGCATGGAGGGTGCGGGCGGATAGATATAGGTGTTCCGCACCATGAATTCTTTGAGAATATCGTTCTGGATGGTGCCGGAGAGCTTGGAGGCCGCCACCCCCTGTTCTTCCGCCGCCACCACATAGAGCGCCAGGATCGGCAGCACCGCGCCATTCATGGTCATGGACACGCTCATCTGGTCCAGCGGGATGCCGGAGAACAGGGTGCGCATGTCGTAGATGCTATCGATGGCGACGCCCGCCATGCCCACGTCGCCGGCCACGCGGGGGTGGTCCGAGTCATAGCCGCGATGGGTGGCGAGGTCGAAGGCGACCGACAGGCCCTTCTGGCCGGCGGCGAGGTTGCGCCGGTAGAAGGCGTTGGAATCCTCCGCCGTGGAGAAGCCCGCATATTGGCGGATGGTCCAGGGCTGGGTGGCATACATGGGCGCATAGGGCCCGCGCAGGAAGGGCGCGATGCCGGGGTAGGTATCGATGTAACCGAGCCCCTCGATGTCCGCCGGGCCGTAGAGCGGCTTCACCGGAATGCCCTCGGGCGTCGTCCACGCCTCGGCCGCGGCAGCGGGGACGGCGGGGGCGGCGGCGCGCCAGTCGATCTCGGCGAAATTGGGGATCCGGCTCATGGCATCCATCCTAGCTCAAATGGACTCGGGTCGCGACGGCGCAGGCCTGAGCGGCGATCGGGTCCGGGATTTCATTTCGTCCAGAATGTCCTGCATCTCGCACAGCGCCAGATGCAGCCGGATGCGCGGCAGGCGCGACACCACATCCGCCAGCGATGTGCCCGAGACGAAGGCAGAGAGCAGAATCTCCAGCTCCGACGCGCTGCCGCTGCCCGCCATGGCGAAGAACAGATAGGCACGCGGATGGCGTATCGGGCCGCGCCAGCGCGGCGAGGCGCGCAGGGCGCCCCGGTCGTGCTCCAGCGCCTCCATGTCGGCCCAGATGGCGTCGCAGCGTGCCGCCAGTTCGGCATCGGTGAGCCGAGCCAGATCGAACCTGAGATTCAAGGCCAGTGTCATTGCGTCCCTGCCCCAAGGGAATGAATGCCAATGGCGTCATTGTATGCCTGCCGCAACCTGAGCGCGAGTCAGCGTTTCCAGCGCGTCGCAGCCGGCGAAGATGAAATCGGTGACGCCCGCCGGTGCGAGCATCGCCTGAAGCTCGGCGGCGGGCTTGCCGGCGAGCCAGACGGCGGTGGCACCGGCTGCCTTCAGCGCCTCTGCGGCCGCCACGGCCTCGGCGCCGTAGACTTCATCGGAGGAGACGAGGCAGGCGAAGGGCGTGCCCGACGCCTTGAAGGCGGCAACCAGCGAATCAAGATCGGCGAAGCCGTCCGGAACGGCGGCGCCGATGCCGCCGGCCTCGAAGAAGTTCTTGGCGAAGGTGGCGCGGGCCGTGAAGGCCGCCACCGGGCCGAGGGCGGCCAGGAACACCACGGGGGCCTTGGGCGCAGCCTCGGCGGCATCGCGCAGAGCCTCGAAGGTTTCCGCGATGCGGGAGGGCGCGAGCGCGCCGTCCGCCACCGGGGCGGCGGGCGGCAGCGGCGCCAGCACCTCGGGCGCCTCCTGCACCAGGATGGGGAATTCCGAGGTGCCGGTGATGGGCGCCTTGCGGGTGGCGACGTCGGCGTCGCGCTTGGCCTTGACCTCGGCGATCTCGGCCTTGAACCAGCGGTCCTCCAGCACGTCGGCCATGCCGCCGCGCTTCTCGATGGTGCGGAACAGGTCCCACGCCTTGGCGGAGAGGCCGTCCGTGTAAGCCTCCATCGCGCCGGCGCCGGCGGCGGGGTCGGCCACGCGGTGGACGTTGCTCTCCTCCAGCAGCATCACCTGCGTGTTGCGGGCGAGGCGGCGGGCGAAGGCGTCCGGCAGGCCCAGCGCCTGGGTGAAGGGCAGCACCGTCACGCTGTCCGCCCCGCCGACGCCGGCCGCGAAGGCGGCGACCGTGGTGCGCAGGAGGTTCACATACGGATCGCGGCGGGTGAGGGAGCGCCAGGCGGTGGTGGCGTGCAGCTTCAGCGGCTTTTCCGGCAGGCCGCACTCGCGCAGCACGGCGGCCCACAGCAGGCGCAGCGCGCGGAACTTCGCGATGGTGGCGGTCTGGTTCACGTCCGCGACGAGGGCGGCCTCGATGCGCCCGGCGGCCTCTTCCAGCGGGATGCCGGCCTCGGCATAGGCCTTCAGATACGCGACCAGGGTCGCGAGCACCGCCGCCAGCTCCTGCGCATCCGACGAGCCGGCCGCGTGATAGACGCCGCCGTCTGCCCGGGCGAAGGGGCCGGAGAAGCCGCGCGCGGCGAGGATGGCCGAGGTCTCGGCGAAGCGCTTGGCGAGCAGCGGCCACGCCATGGGCAGGGTGCCGTGGGCGGCGAAATCGCTCAGGGGATCGAGGCCGAAGGAGACGGAGACACCTTCCGGCTTGAAGCCCCGCGCCTCCACGAGATCGGCGAAGGCGAGGGCATCCTCGCGGCCTTGGAAATTGCCGCTCTCGATGCGCACGTCGATGAGATCGAGCAGCACGTCCTTCAGCACGACGGCGAGGTCCACCCCCTCCGGCAGGCCGAAGCCGTAGGCCGAGGGGGCAGCGGCGAAGACGAGGGAGAGGCCCGAGGCGCCGCCGTCGAGGTCTTCCAGCGCCTGCGCGTTCGCCTCGGCGGCGTCGGTCTGGTCCACCCGCATGGAGATGACCCACGGCGCGCCGGCCGGCCGGCCGGCGACGAGGGGCGCGTCCGCCTTTCGCTCGGGCAGGGCATCCAGCGCCAGGCCCTCGTAGGTGCGGGTCACGAGGCGCTTGTCGTAGGGCGCGCCCTTCAGCACACCTTCCACCAGCTTCAGCCAGTCCGCGCGGGTGACGGGAGCGATGTCCGTTGCGAAGGGGAGGGCGGTGGCGTCGGTCATGTCAGGACCTCGGGAGGGAGGGGAGCGGCCGCATCCCGGCCGACTGGAGCGGAGCAAGGCGCAGAGGAAGGAGAGCCGGGATCCAGCGCAAGAGTGCGCCGGAGGCGGCTTGCCCTTTGCCGCACGGCGGAATGGACCGCTGCGCGGGAGCTTTGCGCTGGGCCCCGGATCAGCGCTCCGGCTGCGCCGTCACTTGTCCGGGGCGCGAGGGCGTCCATCACCGCCTCTCCCGCGCGGCCAGCGCGCGCTCAGCATCCACGATGTAGTCGCGGATCACCGGCACGTCGTCGCGCTTCTCGGAGAGGAGGAGCTGGAACACCATGTTGGAGCCGTGCAGGAAGCCCAGCTCCACGGCGGCGAGGTAAAATTCCCACATGCGACCGAAGCGCTCTCCCATCATGGCGTCGGCTTCCGCGCGGCGGGCCATGAAGTTCCGGCGCCACGCGCGAATGGTCCAGTAATAGTGCAGCCGCAGCACCTCGCAGTCGTCCACCCACAGATGCGTGCGCTCGGTGGAGGCAAACACTTCCGACAGCGCCGGCACATAGCCGCCGGGGAAGATGTATTTGCGGATGAAGGGCGCCGTGGTGCCGGGCGGCGACATGCGGCCGATGGCGTGGATCAGCGCGAAGCCACCCGTGTCCAGCAGGTTGCGGATGGTGGTGAAATATTCGTCGAAATGCGCGACGCCCACATGCTCCATCATGCCGATGGAGACCACGCGGTCATACTTGCCGGTGAGGTTGCGGTAGTCCACCTCGCGGAAGTCGATGCGGTCGATCACGCCCGCGGCTTCCGCCAGACGCCGGCTCTCCGCCAGCTGCTCGGGCGAGACGTTGATGGCCGTGACCTTGGCGCCGCATTCCTTCGCCATGTAGATGGCGAGCCCGCCCCAGCCGGAGCCGATCTCGGCCACCCGCATCCCGGGCGAGATGTTCAGCTTCGCCGCGATATGGCGGAACTTGTTGCGCTGGGCATCGGCCAGCGGCTCGTCGGGATGGGTGAAGTAGGCGCAGCTGTACGCCATCGTCTCGTCCAGCCACAGCCGGTAGAAATCCGCCGGATGGTCGTAATGGGAGGAGACGTTTTCCTTCGCCTTGGAGACCGGGTTCGCCTGCTGGAACCGGCGCACCGAGCGCCACGCCTTGCGCAGCGCCTGCTGCACGGGGTGGGAGCCGAGGCCCTTGCGGTTCACCGAGAAGAGATTGAGCAGCTCGAACGCGCCAGCCCCGTCCTCGAAGGAGAGGCGGCCGTCCATATAGGCCTCCGCCGCCACCAGCTCCGGATTGAAGAACAGGTCGCGCTCCAGCTTCTTGTCGTGCATCCGCACCGTGACGGAGGGGCCGTCCTTGCCCGAGCCGAAGACGTGGCGCTTGCCATCGGCCGTGATGACCGTGAGCTGGCCCTTTTCCACGAAGCGGCTGAGGAGGTGGGAGAGGAGGCGCATTCAAAAGGCTCCGGCAGGCGCCCGGACCCGCGCAGGCGGGAGGGACGGGGAGAGGGCGAATGTGCCGGACATTTTCACATGACGACGCGCGAGGCCACCCTCGCGCCCCGGCCGACTGGAGCGCAAGCGGAAGGAGAGCCGGGGCCCAGCGCAAAGATACGCCGGAGGCGGCTCTTCTTCCGCCGATGCGGGAAACGGGCTGCTGCGCAGATTCCTCTCCTGGACCCCGGCTCCGCGCTCCGGCTGTGCCGTCGCTTGGCCGGGGAACGGGCGTCCGTTGGACGCCCACAGGGAGAGGTCTGCCGCAAGCATCACGCGAATTCCAGGATCACCGCATCCACCGCGAGGCTGTCGCCGGCCTTGGCGTGGACGGCCTTGACCATGCCGTCGCGTTCGGCGCGCAGCACGTTCTCCATCTTCATGGCTTCGACGATGGCGAGGATCTCGCCGTTCTTCACCTCCTGGCCGGGCACCACCGCGATGGAGACCACGAGGCCGGGCATGGGGCAGAGCAGCTCCTTGCCGCCGCCGGCATTCTCCTTCTTCGGCATCAGCGCCGCGAGGGAGGCGGACAGCTCGGTATAGACCCGCGCCTTGGTGGAGATGCCGCGGTGCGCGAGCACATAGCCATTGGGGATGGTGCGCACCTGCACCGCCACCTGGTCGGCATCGATGGTGCCGCTCCACACCACGTCACCGGGCTTCCACGAGGAGCGTAGCAGATGGATGTGGCCGGGCGTGCCGTCCTGTTCGAAGATCTGCACCTTGAAGCCGCCGTCCACCGCCTCGACCTCGCAGGGGGTGGCGAGCGTCGCCTCGCCGGCCGAGAGGTTCACGATGCGGCGCTTGGCGATGCGCCACGTCACGCCCGAGGTCTGGCCGGAGATCTGCCGCTTGCGGGTGTTCTGGATGTGGTCGATCACCGCCGCCACGGCCGAGAGCGTGTGCACCAGCTCGCCTTCCGGCGCGCGGGCGACGAAGCCTTCCGGATATTCCTCGGCAATGAAGCCGGTGGAGAGATTGCCCGACTGCCAGCGCGGATGCGCCATCAGCGCCGAGAGGAAGGGTATGTTGTGGCCGATGCCGTCGATGGCGAAGGCATCCAGCGCATCCGCCTGCGCCTCGATGGCGATGGCGCGGGTGGGCGCGTGCGTCACCAGCTTGGCGATCATCGGGTCGTAGAAGATGGAGATTTCCCCGCCTTCATAGACGCCCGTGTCGTTGCGCACGGTGATGGGGCCATCCTTGCCTTCCGCCGGGGGCCGGTAGCGCACGAGGCGGCCGGTGGAGGGCAGGAAGTTGCGGTAGGGGTCTTCCGCATAGATGCGGCTTTCCACCGCCCAGCCGGTGAGCTTCACGTCGTCCTGGGTGATGGAGAGCGGCTCGCCAGCGGCGACGCGGATCATCTGCTCCACGAGGTCGATGCCGGTGATGAGCTCCGTGACCGGGTGTTCCACCTGCAGGCGGGTGTTCATCTCCAGGAAGAAGAAGCTCTTGTCCTGGCCGGCGACGAACTCCACCGTGCCGGCGCTGTCGTAGCCCACGGCCTTGGCGAGGGCGACGGCCTGTTCGCCCATCTTCTTGCGGGTGGCTTCGTCCAGCAGCGGGGAGGGGGCTTCCTCCACCACCTTCTGGTTGCGGCGCTGGATGGAGCACTCGCGCTCGCCGAGATAGATGACGTTGCCGTGCTTGTCGCCCAGCACCTGGATCTCGATGTGGCGCGGATCGACGATGAACTTCTCCACGAACACGCGGTCGTCGCCGAAGGAGGACTTGGCCTCCGAGCGGGCGCGGTCGAAGCCGTCCTGCACCTCGTCACGGCTGAAGGCGATGCGCATGCCCTTGCCGCCGCCGCCGGCGGAGGCCTTGATCATCACCGGATAGCCGATCTCGTCGGCGATCTTGGCCGCCTCCTCGCCGGAGGCGATCTCGCCGAGATAGCCGGGCACGGTGGAGACCTTGGCCGCGGCGGCCGCCTTCTTGGACTCGATCTTGTCGCCCATGGCCTCGATGGCATGGGGGTTCGGGCCGATGAAGACGATGCCGTGCTCGGCGAGGAGCTTGGGGAAGGAGGCGCGCTCGGACAGGAAGCCGTAGCCGGGATGCACCGCCTCGGCCCCGGTCTTCTTGCAGGCCTCCACGATCTTCTCGGCGATGAGATAGGACTGGGCGGCCTGCGGCGGGCCGATATGCACCGCCTCGTCCGCCATCTCCACATGGAGGGCGTCCTTGTCGGCGTCGGAGTAGACGGCGACGGTCTTGATGCCCATCTTGCGCGCCGTCTTGATGACGCGGCAGGCGATCTCACCCCGGTTCGCGATCAGGATCTTCGAGAACAT
>JAEZMT010000041.1 GCA_023442085.1 Pseudomonadota bacterium
ACCGTCTTCCGCGACCAGGAATTCTCCTCCGACGAACGCTCCCGCCCGGTGAAGCGCATCGCCGACGTGCGGGCGCTGAAGGCGGCCCAGTTTACCGAGGACCAGGGCCCACTGGCGCACCCCGTACGGCCGGAAACCTATCGGGAGATCAACAACTTCTACACGGCGACCGTCTACGAGAAGGGTGCCGAGGTGGTCCGCATGCTCAAGACCCTGCTCGGCGAGGCCGGGTTCCGGGCGGGCATGGACCTCTATTTCGAGCGCCACGATGGCGAGGCCGCGACCATCGAGGATTTCGTCGCCTCGTTCGCCGATGCCACCGGGCGCGATCTCTCCCAATTCGCGCTGTGGTATGCGCAGTCGGGCACGCCCGTGCTTACCGTGAGCGGCGCGTGGGATGCCGAGGCCGGCACCTATCGCCTGGACGTGGCGCAGGAGGTGCCGCCCACCCCCGGCCAGCCCACCAAGAAGCCCATGCTCATTCCCCTCGCCCTCGGCCTCGTCGGCCCGGACGGGCGGGACCAGCCGCTGACGCTCGGCAACGTGCCGGTGGAGAACGGCGTGGTGGAGGTGAGCGAGGCCCGCCAGAGCTTCCTCTTCACCGGCCTCGACGCGCGGCCCGTGCCCTCGCTGAACCGCGGCTTCTCCGCCCCGGTGAACCTCGTGAGCGACCTCACCGAGCAGGACCGCGTGTTCCTCGCCGCCCATGACGCGGACCCGTTCAACCGCTTCGACGCCATCCAGCGGATCGCGCTGGAAATGCTGAAGAGCGGCGCGCGCACCGGCAGCCTGCCGGCGACGGAGGCGTTGGTGACGGCCGCCCGCGCCATCCTCGCCGACACCACGCTCGACGCCGCCTTCAAGGCCCAGGCGCTCGCCCTGCCGGGCGAGGGCGAGGTGGCCCGCGAGCTGGCGAAGGATGTGGACCCGGACGCGGTGTTTGCCGCCCGCAAGGCCCTGCGCATCGCGGTGGGCACGGCGCTGGAAGGCGCCTTCGCCACCACCTATGCGGCCATGGCCGCGACCGGCCCCTTCTCGCCGGATGCGGCTTCGGCCGGCCGGCGCGCGCTGCGTAACCTCTCGCTCGACTTCCTCGCCGTCACCGGCTCGGCCGAGGGCATCGCCCGCGCCAAGGCGCAATTCGAGGCGGCGGACAACATGACCGACCGCATCACGGCGCTAGCCGTACTGACCCAGCATGAGGTGCCGGAGCGCGAGGCGGCGCTGAAGGCCTTCTACGAGCGCTTCGAGCGGGATGCGCTGGTGATCGACAAGTGGTTCACCCTGCAGGCGCAGATCGCCGCTCCGGGCACCCTCGACCGCATCAAGGACCTGATGCTGCATCCGGCCTTCTCGCTGGGCAATCCCAACCGCGTGCGCTCGCTGGTGGGCGCCTTCGCAGCCACCAATCCCACCCAGTTCAACCGCGCGGACGGCGCCGGCCACGAGTTCGTCACCGACGTGGTGCTGACGCTGGACGGCAAGAACCCGCAGGTGGCGGCCCGCCTCCTCGCCTCATTCAAGACCTTCCGCCAGCTGGAGCCGATGCGCCGCGCCAGCGCGGAACGGGCCCTGCGCAAGGTAGCAGAGACGCCCGGCCTCTCGCCGGACGTGGCGGACATCGCCACCCGCGCACTGGGATGAGGATACCGGACGGGGCGGCCTCACCGTTCAACCTGTGGGCAACGCAGGGTGTATCGGGTTTCGTTCGCATATCCTGTTGGCTGTGCTAAAGCCGAACCATGTGTCCTGTACCGCCCAGCGATCCAGGACACATGGTGAGCGCGCCTCCTTTTACCGCGAGGGCGCGCTCCAGCCGGCGGTCGGGGTCCAATGAACGAAGCAAGCATAATCCCCTATAGCTGCGTGCGGCGGCTGATCGAGGGTGCCGCCCTCGTCCTCGCGCCCCATCCTGACGACGAGATTCTCGGCTGCGGCGGCGCCATTTTGCGCCATGTGGAGGCCGGCGAGCCGGTGACGGTGGTGATCTTCACCGACGGCGCGGCCGCCTCGGGGGCGGCGGACCACGCCGGCGATTACGTGGCCATGCGCCAGGCGGAGTCCCGCGCCGCGGCACAGGTGCTCGGCTATGGCACCCCCCACTTTCTGGACTATCCCGACCGCGGGCTCGTCTACGACGAAGATCTCGTTGCCCGCGTCGCTTCTCTCATCGCCATTCACCGGCCGGCGATCGTCTACGCGCCTTCCATCTACGAGGTGCATCCCGACCACCGCGCGCTGGCCTTCGCCGCCATAGAGGCGGTGCGCCGGCGCGGCGGGCCGCTCGCCATCGCATGCTACGAAATCGGCAATCCCCAATTGCCGAACCGCCTCCTCGACGTCACCGACCTGACCGACACGCTCAAGGCGGCCATGCGGTGCTTTCCCTCCCAGCTCGCCGAGCGGCCCTACGACACGTATGTCCTGGACGGCCTGAACCGGTTCCGCGCCTATACGCTCGGGCCGGGCGTGGACTCTGCCGAGGCCTACTGGATGGCGACCGGCGAGGAGTTGAGGACCCGCCCGCCGGGGCTCTACCGCGCCCTCATGGGCGCCTGGGCCGACGCGGAAGTGCCCCCGACCATGGGCGCGCCGGCTGCGACTGTCGCGCCCCTCGTCTCCATCGTCACGCGCACCATCGGGCGCGCCAGCCTTGCCGAAACGCTGGATTCCATCTGCGCCCAGACCTACCCCCATATCGAGATCGTGCTGGTGGAGGCGGACCCTGCCCAGGCCGGCCGTTCCGGCGAGGGCTGCTGGCGCTATCCCCTACGCACCGTCGGCGGCACGGCGCCACTCGACCGTCCCGCGGCCGCCAATCTCGGCCTTGCCCATGCGCGCGGCGAGATGATCCTGCTCCTGGATGACGACGACTACATCGATCCGGACCATGTGGCGACGCTCGCCGCCCTTCTACGCGGCGCAAATGATGCCGTCGCGGCCTATTCCGGCGTCCGCGTGTTGGAGAGCCGGGACCCAAAGCGCCCCCCCGTCACCATTTTTCACGAACATTTCGACGCCGATCGCCTCGCCTACGACAACTACCTGCCGGTCCACGCGGTGCTGTTCCGCCGCCGCGCTCTCGATGCCGGCTGCCGCTTCGACGAGAGCCTGGTCCTCTATGAGGATTGGGACTTCTGGCTCCAGGTATCACGCCATGGCCGCTTCCTGAGGTCGGATGGCGTGAGCGCGACCTATGTGAGCACGGGCGGCTCGGGCGCGGGCACGGGGGCGTTCGATCCGGCGGTTGCCCACGGCGCCCGCCTCGCCGTCTATCGCAAATGGCTGGGGCTGTGGCAGCCGGAGGACATCAACCGCGTTCTCGGCGTCCACCGCTCCACCGAACACCACCTGCGTCACGCGCAGGCGGAGAATGGCAAGCTACGCGGCGAGGCCGCCGCGCTTCAGAACCGGATCGCGGCCCTGGAGGCCGAGTTGGCGAAAGCCACCAACGCGCCCGGTGAAGCGGCGGCGTCCCCGCCTGAAGCGCAGCCGATGGAGGCGCAGACCGCTGAGGTGCAGCCCGTCAGCGATGCCGCACCCCTTCCAAGCCAAGACGAGGACAGGAGCGAGGGCGAGGAGCCGCCGGGGGCCGATTCCGCACCTGAGCAACCGGAGACGGAAGAGCCGGCCGGGACACCCCCAGCTGCGCCCGCCCAGACCACTGACGAGGCCGGCAGCGATCACGACAAGCCGGGCGACGCTCAGGAACTCGGACACAAGGGGTCTCCGGAGGCCGAAGCCCCGTCACCGGACGTTCCGGCGGAGACCGGGCCTGACGACGCCGTTGGAACGCCCGCCTTGGCCACCGAGGCTGCGGAGCGCACCAGCGAGACCGGGGCGGGCGGACCTATGGACCTGTCTGCGTTCAAGTCCCTGCCATTTCCGCTCAATGTCTATGGGGCGTTGCTGCAGATTGAGGTGGGCGAGGTGGCGTGGCTGCACTTCGCCCTGTTCGATCATCCCGGCGAACCGATGGTTACCGCCCAGCGGCGCTCTACGGACCTTCTGCTCGCGCAGCTCCCCCCGCCGCCGGCCCGCATTCTGGAGGTCGGCACCGGCCTCGGCTCCTTGCTCGCCGAGCTCGTGGCCAAAGGCTACGACGTGACGGGCATCAATCCGGACCCGGCCCAGGTCGCGGTGGCCCGCGCGCGCTTCGGCGCTGATCTGCCCCTGGTCGAAGCCACCTACGAGGCCTGGACCCCGCCGCCCGATGCCGCGCCCTTCGACGTGATCCTGTTCCAGGAGAGCGCGCAATATGTCGACTCTCTTGAGATATTCGACCGCGCGCTCGACCTGCTGAAGCCTGGGGGAGCCGTTGTCATCCTCGACGAGTTCGCCATCCGACGCACTCTTCTGACCCCGGAACCGCTCCACCTTTACGGCCACATCGTCGCGCTGGGGGAGCGGCTAGGGTTCACCAAGGAGGTGGAGCAGGACTTCTCCGCCATGGCGGCGCACACGGTTGACGCCATGCTGGAGATGACCCGGCGTCACCGGGCAACGCTCGAGCGCGAACTCGGCGTGCCCGGGGCCATGCTGGACGCCCTCGATGCCTCGAACCGTGCCTATCAATCGGCCTACGCGGAAGGACGCTTCGGGTACCGGCTGCTGGTCCTGCGGCGCAGCGTCGAAAAGGGCTGGCGCATGCGGCGCATCACGCCGGAACGGTTTCCAGCATTCGCCGAACTGTTTCGCGAGACGTTCGGCCATGACATGTCGCGCGAGCACTGGCTCTGGAAGTACGGTGACAACAGAGGCCACGGCCTGGGCATCTGGATCGACGGGCAGCTCGCCATCCACTATGGCGGCATCAGCCGGCCCGCGCTGGCGTTCGGGCATCCGACGCGCATGTCGCTCTCGGGCGACCTGATGGCCCGCAAGGGCAGCCAGCGCAGCCTCGGGCGTCAGGGTCCGTTCTTCGCGTCGGCCGCCACCATGCAGGAAATCTACAGCGGGTTCGGAACGGACCATCTCGTGGCCGCCGGCTTCCCCAATGCCAAGGCCATGCGGGGGCCGCGCCTGCTTGGGCTGTACACAGAGGCCACCGATCGGGTGATGGAGCTGCACTGGCCCGCCATCGCGGATGGCTCTTCCCCGGCGGCCCGCCGGCTCTCCGATCCGGACGACGCCGACGCACGGCGGCAGGTGGATGCGCTCTGGGGGCAGATGGCGGCCGATCTGAGCGCCGAGGTGGTCGCAATCCGCGACTGGGACAGCGTGGTCCAGCGCTTCCTGCGCCATCCCGACAAGGTCTACGAGCTGCATCTCGTGACCGGCCGGGAGGAGGGCGACGCGCTCGGCCTCGTCGTCCTGCGGCGGACCGCCGATGACGCCATGGAACTGCTCGATCTCGTCGGCCCGCTCGCCGCCATGCCGGCGCTAGTGGAAGCCGCACGCCGCATTGCAGGGGCCGCCGGAGCGCGCGACCTCTGGGGATGGTTCGCGGAGGCCTGCGTCGCGGCGCGGATCGCCGGTCCGGAATGCGAGCTGCGCGACATCCAGGTCGAAACCCCCACCACTGCCTGGCGGCCCGGCATTCCGGCAGAGGAGATGCGCGGGCGTGTCTGGCTGACGGGAGGCGACGCCGACTTCCACTGAAGCCGGTGCCCCTCCCCGCTCGATCATGCGGACGGGGCAACATTGCCCTACTCCGCCGCCGTCTCCAGCACGCGCTCGAAGATGGTGCGCACCTTCTGCTCGGTCTCGAACAGATCGGCCTCCAGCGTGGTGAAGTCCGGCATCTCGCCCGCGCGGGCGAGAAGGGCCCGGAGCGCAGGGCTCGCATCCTGCGGCACCACATGCGCATCCACGGACAGGCGCAGCACCTGCGTCAGGTTCTGGTAGAGGCGGCACGCCCGCAGCAGCACATGCGCATCCTCCGGCGTGAGCAGCGCCAGCCGCTCGGCGGTGGCGAGCACGCGGGCGGTGGCGGTGTCCACAATCCCGGGATGGTCGTGGGCATGGGCCAGCACGAGATATTGGGCCAGGAATTCCACGTCCACCTGGCCGCCGGCGGCGTGCTTCAGGTTCCAGCGATCGTCCTCGCCCTTCTCGGCGGCGATGGCGCGTCGCATGTCGAGGATGTCGCCCGACAGCCGGCGCGGATCGCGCGGCTGTCCCATGATGCCGCCGATGACATCGCGCACGATGGCACCGAACTCGGGCGTCGCGGCGATCACGCGGGCACGCGTGAGCGCCATGTGCTCCCAGGTCCAGGCTTCCGCCTGCTGATAGGTGGCAAAGGACGAAAGCCGCGTCGCCAGCGGACCGGAGCGTCCCGAGGGGCGCAGCCGCAGGTCCACGTCATAGAGCTTGCCGGCATTGGTCAGCGAGGTCAGCGCCGTGACGAGCCGCTGGGTGAAGCGGGCGAAATATTGGGCGCCGGTGAGCGGGCGGGGACCGTCCGATGTGGGGTCGGCCTCGGGATCGAAATCGTAGAGCACGATAAGGTCGAGGTCGGACCCCGCCGTCATCTCGCGTCCGCCAAGCTTGCCCATGGCGAGCACGGCCGTCTCGGTGCCGGGTATGCGGCCATGGGCCTCGCGGAAGCGCTCCCAGACCCGCCGGTGCAGGGCGCGAATGATGACCTCCGCCAGCGTCGCATAGGCCTCGCCCGCCCGCGCCGCCGGGAGCGTGCCGGACGCGATGCGCACGCCGATCAGCACATGCTGCTCCTGCCGGAAGCGGCGGGCGCGATCGAGCTGCTCCTCGTCGGTCCCGGCCGTGTCGAGCAGCAGTTCAAGATGCTCGGAGAGGCTGGCCTCGTCGGGCAGCACGTCGAAGAAGGCGGGATCGAGCAGCGCATCCGTCAGCGAAGGACGGCGCGCAAGTGTCTCGCCGAGGCGCGGGGCGGCGGTGAGGATGGTCGCAAGCAGCCGCACGAGATCCGGATGCCGGTCGAGCGCGGTGAGGAGGTGCGGCCCCGGCAGTTCGGTGAAGAAACGGTC
>JAEZMT010000056.1 GCA_023442085.1 Pseudomonadota bacterium
GGCGCCACGGGCCCCCGCACGCAAGTCGAAGAAGGTAGAGGGGCCGACGCTGTTCGACCCCTGATGGTGCGCCCCTTTCGCGTTGCGGCGCGAAGGGCTATCCTTGCGGTAAACCAGTTTTCGGGACGCTCCCCAGGTGATGAACAGATTCGAACGCTTCCCCGAGCCCCATGGCGAGGCGGAAGTGCGCTACCTTGATGGTGAATTCCGCATCCTGCGGCCCGGCAGCTTCGTGCGCTGCGCCGTGACCGGGCAGACCATTCCGCTCGACGAATTGCGCTACTGGAGCGTCGATCTGCAGGAAGCCTATGCCAGCCCCGAGGCCGTGCTGACCCGCGTGCGCGAGCAGCCGCGGCAGGGGTAAATGCGCGGCAGTTAGCCTCTTCCACGGTCGTCCGCGCTTTCGTCCTCCGGCTTGACCGGAGGATCCATCGTGTCGACCGCCCCAGCCCCTGACAGCTTTCAAAGCGGAGGCATGGGCACTCCGGTAAAGCCGGAGGGCGACTTCATTCGAGGCTGCCGCAATGAAAATTCTCACCCCTGCGGCTGAAGCGTCTCCAGGAAGCCGATGGGCTGGCCGCTGGACGGCCCCGTCAGCTCGCCTTCCCACATCACCTTGCGGCCACGCACGAAGGTGCCCACGGGCCAGCCGGTGACCTCCTTGCCATCGTAGGGCGTCCACTGGGCGCGCGAGGCGATCCAGCCGTTAGTGATGGTGGCGCGGCGCTTCAGGTCCACCACGGTGAAGTCGGCGTCATAGCCCACCACGATGCGCCCCTTGCGGGCGATGCCGAACAGCCGCGCCGGGCCGGCGCTGGTGAGGTCGATGAAGCGCTCCAGCGTCAGGCGGCCGGCGGCGATGTGGTCCAGCATCAGCGGCACCAGCGTCTGCACGCCGGTCATGCCCGAGGGGCTTTCCGGATAGGGCTTGCTCTTTTCTTCCAAGGTGTGCGGCGCGTGGTCGGAACCGAGCACGTCGACGACGCCGTTGCTGATTGCGGCCCACAGACCGTCGCGGTGGCGCTCGCCGCGCACCGGCGGGTTCATCTGGGCCAGCGTGCCGAGCCGCTCGTAGCACTCGGGTGCGGCCATGGTGAGGTGGTGGGGCGTCACCTCCACCGAGGCCACGTCACGCGCATCGGCGAGGAAATCCATCTCCTCGGCCGAGGTCACATGCAGCACATGTACCCGCGCGCCGGTCTCGCGGGCGAGGTTGACGAGGCGCCGGGTGGCGGTGAGCGCCGCGACCTCGTCGCGCCAGACGGGATGGGAGGAGGCATCGCCGGGCACGCGCAGGCCCTTGCGCTCCTGCAGGCGCGGTTCGTCCTCGCAGTGGAAGGCGGCGCGGCGGCGGATCACCTTGAGGATGTTGCGCACGCCATCGTCGTCCGGCACCAGCAGCGAGCCGGTGGACGAGCCGATGAACACCTTGACGCCGGCGGCGCCGGGCAGGCGCTCCAGCTCCGGCAGGTCCTTCACATTGTCATGGGTGCCGCCCACGTAGAAGGCGAAGTCGCAATGCATGCGGTTCGTGCCGCGGGCGATCTTGTCTTCCAGCGCGGCGGGGTTGGTGGTCTGGGGAATGGTGTTCGGCATCTCGAACACGCCGGTCACGCCGCCCATGACGGCGGCGCGGGAGCCGGTCTCCAGATCTTCCTTCTGCTCCAGCCCCGGCTCGCGGAAATGCACCTGCGTGTCGATGACGCCCGGCAGGATGTGCAGGCCCGTGGCGTCCACCACCTCGCCCGCGCTCGCGGCGGAAAGATCGCCGATGGCGCGGATGCGCCCGCCCGTGACGCCGATGTCGGCAACGGCAATGCCGGCGGGGGTCGCGACCGCGCCGCCCTTGAGCAGCAGATCGAAAGTCACGGGCATGGGAGGGGCTCGCTCTTGAAGGGGACAGGCAGGCGGCCTTAAATCTGGTTTTTATTTTGCTGACAAGGACGGCCCCCATGCCGCTCATTCATTTGAACGATCGTGCCCTCATTCGTGCCGAAGGTCCGGAGGCGGTGAAGCTGCTGCACTCCGTCATCACGTGCAACGTGAAGACCATGGTGCCCGGGGACGCCCGCTATGGCGGCCTGCTCACCCCGCAGGGCAAGATCATCTCCGACTTCCTGTTCTACTGCCTCGCTGAGGAGAGCTTCCTGTTCGACGCTCCAGCGGACCGAGCGGAGGACCTCCTCAAGCGGCTGATCTTCCACCGCCTTCGCGCCAAGGTGACGTTTGAGGTCGCGGCCGACCTCGCGGTCGCCGCCGTGTTCGGCGATCACGGCGCTTTGCCCGAGGGTCGGCTCTTCACCGATCCGCGCTATCCCGGCCTCGGCCAGCGGCTGGTGCTGGAGAAGGCGGCGGCGGACGAGCTTTCCAGCGACCTTGCCGCCTATGAGGCGCACCGCATCGCGCTGGGCATCCCCAAGGGCGGCGCCGATTTCACCTATGGCGACACCTTCCCCCACGAGGCCGACATGGATCAACTCGGCGGCGTGGACTTCAAGAAGGGCTGCTATGTGGGTCAGGAGGTGGTGAGCCGCATGGAGCACCGCTCCACCCCGCGCAACCGGCTGGTGGAGGTCATCTTCCCCACCCCGCTGGCGGTGGGTCAGGAGATCGTGGCCGGCGACAAGAGCGTGGGCCAGCTCACCTCCGTCACCGAGGGGCGGGGCATCGCCACCGTCCGCCTCGACCGCGCCACCGATGCCCGCGCCGAGGGCGTGCCGCTGACCGCCGGCGCGGTGGAGGTGGAGTTGCGCAAGCCCGAATGGGCGACCTTCCCGCTGGACTGGGAAAAGAAGGTCAGCGCGCTGGACGCCAAGTTCAAGCCCGCCTGACTTTTCACGTCACAGGAGCCGAACAGAATGGATGATGTCGCGCCGAAGCCCGTGCGCCAGCCTTTGATCGCGCACGAAGACGGGCACGCCCGCTGCTTCTGGTGCGGCACCGATCCGTTCTACATGGCCTATCACGACGATGAGTGGGGCGTGCCGGAGCGCGACAGCCGCGCGCTGTTCGAGAAGCTCCTGCTGGACGGCTTCCAGGCCGGCCTCTCCTGGATCACCATCCTCCGAAAGCGGGAGAATTTCCGCCGCGCCTTCGATGGTTTCGAGCCGGAGGTGATGGCGCGCTACGACGCCGCCAAGGTGGAAGCGCTGATGCAGGACGCCGGCATCGTGCGCAACCGGGCCAAGGTGGAGGGCGCCGTGCTCTCCGCCCGCGCCTATCTGGACCTCCGGGACAATGGCATCGCCTTCACCGATCTCATGTGGGACGCGGTGGACGGCAAGACGAAGGTGAACCGCCCCCGCCGCATCGCCGACATCCCGGCCGAGACGGCCGAATCGAAGGCCCTGTCCAAACGGCTCAAGGGGGCGGGCTTCAAGTTCGTCGGCCCGACAATCGTCTACGCCGCCATGCAGGCCTGCGGCCTCGTGGACGATCATCTGGAAGGCTGCCACTGCGCGAAGGGGTGAGGCGAAGGGCGTGCTGCGCCGGAACCGGGGACAGGCGGCACATTCTGCCCGGCGCCCCTTTCATCGGCCGGCGGTGGCGCCTATATTCATCGGGCCGGCGCAAGTCGGCTATGGCGATAAATCGGTGTTGGAATAAGCCTTTCGGACCCGGGGGCGGTACCCGGCGCCTCCACCAAAGCCCGTTTTTCCCTTGGGAGAGGCGGGCTCCGGCGGGGGCGAAATAGGATCGACGAGGGTGTAAAGAGCATTCTTTCGCTCGGCATTGTACCGCCGTTATCGGGCTAAACTTATAGTTGCCAACGACAACTATGCTCCGGTTGCTCAGGCCGCGTGAGCGGTTTGACGATCGAAATCAAAGTCCTACCGGGTAGCACTGGATAGGCGGGGTTCGGAGGCACCTGGCAACAGAAGCCTCCACTTCCCTCCCGACCGGCCGAAGGAGGGAAGCGTGCTCCTCGCTCGTCCTTTCGGCCGTGGCGCCACCCGTTTCGCGGTGCCGCCCGGAAGGTCTCCGGAGCCTGGTTCGTCATCAGGCCGGAGGGGACTTGAGCGGGCACATGACGGTCGATCACATCCGCTACGATCTTCTCGCGCAGGAAGCCCTGCGCTCTGTGGTGCGCCGCGTGCTCACCGACGTGGCCAAGACCGGCCTGCCGGGCGACCACCATTTCTTCATCTCCTTCGACACCCGCGCGCCGGGCGTCCGCCTGTCCCAGCGGATGAAGGAGAAATATCCGGAAGAGATGACCATCGTTCTCCAGCACCAGTTCTGGGATCTGATCGTCACCGAGACCTCGTTCGAGGTCGGCCTCTCCTTCGGCGGCATCCCTGAGCGGCTGCTGGTGCCCTTCACCGCCCTCAAGGGCTTCTTCGACCCCGCGGTGAAGTTCGGCCTCCAGTTCGAGACCCTCACCACCGATGCGGATGGGGAAGAGACGGACGACGCTCCGATGGAGACGCCCGTCTCGGCAAACGGCCCTGCCTCCAACGCGCCGTCCCCGCTCAAGCCGGCGCCCGGCGCGGCCTCCGAACCGGCCCTCGCGAGCGCGACCGCCGCCACCGAGGGTGAGGACAAGCCCGCCGCCGGCGCGCAGGTGGTGCAACTCGACGTTTTCCGCAACAAGAAGTAGCTGGCCGGACTCTGCCGGTGACCTCGCAGACCGACGTGGTGGTGATCGGGGCCGGTGCCTCCGGCCTTGCCGCCGGGGCGCGGCTGAGGGCGGCGGGCATTCCCTTTGAGATCATCGAGGCCGCGCCGGTCGCGGGTGGCCGGGCGGCGACCGACACAACCACACTCGGCGTGCCCTTCGATCTCGGCTGCCATTGGCTGCACGACGCGCAGGACAATCCCTTCACCGCTCTCGCGGAGACGCATGGCTTCCGCGTTGGACGCGGCGCGCCGGTGCGCCGGCGGCTTTTCCTCGGCGATCGCTTTGCCACGGACGCGGAGAAGGATGCCGCCGACGCGGAGGTGGATGCCGTTTTCGACGCCATCTATGCCGCCGGCCAGGCAGGCCGGGACATTTCCGCCGCCGAAGTCATGCGCGCGCAGGGACCGGGCCGTTACGGCGCCCTCGCGCGGCACTGGCTGGAACTGATGTCGGCCGCCGAGCCTTCCGACATCTCGGCCGTGGATTTCGCGCTCTATCGCGACACCGACGACAATTGGCCGGTGCTCGACGGCTATGGCGCGCTGGTGTTGGCGGTGGCCGGCGACCTGAAGGTGACGCTCGGCTGTCCCGTTCGCCGCATCGATCGCAGGGGCCAGCGCCTCGCTATCCAGACGGACCGGGGCACCATCGCCTGCCGGGCGGTGGTGGTCACGGTGTCCACGGCGGTGATCGCCTCCGGCCGGCTCGCCTTCGATCCCGCCTTGCCGCCTGATCTTGCGGAGGCGTTCGCCGCGCTTCCTCTGGGGTTCGCCGAAAAGGTGGCGCTGCTGTTCGAGCGGGACATTTTCGGCGTGCCCGAGCGCAGCGGTTTCGATGCGGTGGACCTCGCCCGTCCCGAGCGGGCGGGCGCCTCGGTCATGCTGCGGCCGGGCGGCGCACCAGCGGCCCTCGTGCATGTGGCGGGGCCGGAGGCTCAAATGGTGGCAGGCGAGGGGCCGGATGCGCTGGCCGACTTCGCCCTCGGCATTCTGGCCGCCACCTTCGGCGCGGATGTGCGGCGCCATGTGGTGCGGCACCTGACCACCGATTGGGCGGGGATGCCCTTCATCGGCGGCGCCTATTCCTGCGCGCTGCCGGGCCAGGCCCATCTGCGCGCGAAGCTTCGCGAGACGTTCGACCCCCGCATCGTCTTCGCGGGGGAGGCGCTGGGCGGCCCGGCCTTCTCCACCTGCCACGGCGCGCACATCTCCGGGATCGCGGCCGCCGAGACCGCCCTCGCACAATTGGAGCATGCCGCATGAGCGCGATCCGCCATCCCCTCGCCCTGGTGGTCGCGGTGTCGCGCAACGGCGTCATCGGCGTCGGCGGCGGCCTGCCGTGGCGCCTGCCTTCGGACCTGAAGCGCTTCCGCGCCATCACCTGGGGCAAGCCTATCCTGATGGGGCGGCGGACCTTCGAGTCGATCGGCAAGCCGCTGCCGGGGCGCACCTCCGTTGTGGTCAGCGCTGATCCTGGCTTCACGCCGCCTGAGGGCGTGCTGAAGGGGGCTTCGCTCGCGGAAGGGCTCGCGCTGGCGGACGATGCGGCGGACGCCATGGGTGCCGATGCCATCATGGTGATCGGCGGTGAACGGCTGTTTCGCGAGACGCTGCCCATCGCGCGCTGGCTGCACCTCACGGAGGTGGATGCCGCTCCGGAGGGCGACGTGCTTTTTCCCGCCTTCGACCGCAGCCAATGGCGCGAGACCGGCCGGGAGGGGCCCATCCAGGGCGAGAAGGACGAGGCCGCCTTTACCTATGTGACGCTCGAACGGGCCTGAGCGGTTCACTCGTCAGCGCGCGCCCACGAGACCCGGCGGACGCGGCAGGTCGCCGAAGCCCGAGGTGGGGGGCAATTGCCCGTCCGTCGGCGCCGGCACGCTGAAGCGCGGCGGAGGCGGCGGCTCCACCCGGTCGGTGCGGCGCGGCGCCGGGGGTTGGGCGGCGGATTGCGGCGGAGTCTGGCGCACCACGGGCTGGCGCCGGGGCTCGGACGAGGGTTCGGGCGTCGCGCGGCTCTCCTGCTGGCGCTCCGGCTCGGTGCGGGCCGGTGCCGCCTGATGGGTCTGACGAGATTGCGCGTCGCCCGGGGTGGCGGTGCCGGCGGTACCCGAGGCGGTGGGCACGCCGAAGCCCGAGGCCGGCACGTCGCGCCGCTCGATCTCCTGATTGCGATCCACCGCGCGCGGCACGGGAACGGGTGCGGGCTGCGGGGCTGGCGCGGGCGTAGCCACCGGAGCGGTAGGCGCAGTCGCCACGGGCGCGGGAACGGGCGCCGGCGCGGGTGCGGGAGCAGGCGCGGTCACGGCCGGACGGGGGGCGGGCACCGCAGCGGGAGCGGCAGGCGGGTTCGCCGGCTGTGCGGGGGCGGGCGCCGGAGGCGGAACGACCGGCGCAGGCGAGACCGACACCGGCGCGACAGGCGCGGGAGCCGCAGGCGCCGTCGCCGGTTCGGGGGCAGGCACACCGCCGCGCTGGCGCTCTTCCAGGCGCCGGGTCTCGCGCTCGATGGCGCGCATGGCGATGACGCTAGTGGCGGCCGCGGCGCTCACACGACGCTCCGGGCCAGCCACGGGCCCACGCCAGGAAATGGCGCCGCCGGGCACACCGCCGGCGCCTTCGGCGCCTTCGAAGTCGATGCCCGCGTCAAGGGCCAGCCGCGACAGATCGAGGCTTCCGGAGAGGCCCACGCGCACATTGTCCGCTGTGGTACGAGCGGGTGAGAGGCGGGCGACGCCATTCACCACGCCCAGTGTCGATTCCACGAAAGAGAGCTTGAGCGGCCCCTTGGCGAGCGCCCGATCCAGCATCTGCGCGGTGCGGCGTTCGTCGGGCGGCGGTGAGAGGGGCGCGGCCTCGGCCAGTACCGCATCGAGAGCGGTGGGGCTGGCAGTCTCGATCATGAGATCACGCACGCCCAGCGTGCCCTGCCCGGAGAGGCTCTGCACGATCGTCTGCACGCTGCGGCCCGAGCCGCCGAGGTCGAGCAGCAGGTTCACACGGCCTTTCGGCGGGGTGCGGGCACCCGAGGGGCCGATCAGGGCGGCGGCATCCACCTGCTCCAGCACCAGGCGGCCGTCCGCCTGGATGAGATCGTTCTGCCGCTTCAGACGGAGCGAGGCGGCCACACGGCCGCCACCTAGGCTACCGGAGAGGTCGCGCAGGTCGAAATCCGTGCCGTCGCTGACCAGCACAAGGCGGCCCTTGTCCAGCGCATAAGGGCCGAGCGCGGCGATGCGGCCGGCCGAAAGTTCGAGGTTGAGGCCGATGCCGCCCGCCGCCGGGGCGGCGAGACGGGCGTTGCTCCACAGGCCGGCCGGGCCGTTCTCGGCTCCCGCGCGTGCGGCGAACATGCCGAGGATGCGCGCCACCGAGAGGGTGTCGAAGGCGAGCTTACCCGAGAGGCGCGGCACCGCGCCCGGCTCGAACTCGACGCTGCCGGAGACGGGTGCCGCCGCAAGCGAGCCGGTCAGCTCGCCGAGGCGCCACGCACCGGCGCGGCGGGAGAGGGTGAAGGCGAGGGCGGTGGGCACCGGCCCTTCCACGGCGGCGGAGGCCTGCGGCAGCAGCCGTCCGAGGTCGGCGCCATCCACGCGCATGGAGAGGTTCGGCACGATGCTGCCGCCGGTGAGGCGGGCGGTGCCCTGCGCCTGCGCCGTGAGGTCGGCGAGGGTGATGCGGCCGCGCACCTGCGCCTCATCCTGCGTCAGCGGATCGACGGAGAGTTCCACGCGGGCCGGGCCGAGCCTTTGGCCGAGGCCGTCCACGCCCAGAGCGGCGAGCGCGCGACCGCCATCCGTCGCGTCCGCCTTCAGGGCGATGCGCAAGGGCACGCCGGCGGTGGTGCGGGCGAAGGAGGCGTCGCCGGAGATCTGCCCGAGCGTGCCGGCGATGGTGACGTTGCGCCCCCCGGCCTCGGCCCAGACGGCGGTGCTGTTGAGCTTCACCGGCGAGGCGATAGGCAGGAGGTTGCCGATGACCTGCGCCGTCTCCTCGCCGGCCAGAAGCCGCGCCACGGGCACCAGCCCATCGGCCTTGGCGCCGGAAGCGGCGATGTTGAACTCGCCGCGGGGCGTGGAGGAGAAATTCTCCATGCGCCCGGCCCCCTCGATGCGCAGGCCGGCGAAATCGTCCATCACGATGCGGGCGAGGCGCCAGTTGCCGCCAGTGGCGGAGCCTTCCAGGTTCAGCCCTCGGAGCGGCAGGCCGGAGAGGGTCAGGTTGCGCCCGTCAAGCACCACCTGCCCGTCCGCGCCTCCGCCCACGGCCGCCGAGGCGGTTTGCACGGCGGCGATCAGCGGGTCGAGGTCAAAGCCGTCCAGCGAGAGGCGCAGGTCGAGCTTGGGCGGCGCGTTGTCCGGCAACGCGGCCGAAGCCGAACCGCGCACGCGGCTGGCGGCGAAGGTTGCGTCCAGCATGTCCACGGCGATGCGAGCCGGGCCGGCAGTCACGCGCCCGGAAATGCGCACCGGCCCCTTCGCCGCCGCCACATAGTCGCGCGGCGCGGTGGGCGCGGCCCAGCGCAGGAAGACGGCCGGGTCGTCGGCGGAGAAGGAGACGTTGCCGTCGAAGCCGCCGCCCCCATTGGCGCGGGTCGGCATGCCGGAGAGGCGGAGCGCGGCCTTGCCGGGCAATTGCGCTTCGGCGCTGTCCACGCGCCAGCCGGCGGCCGAGCCGGAGATGTCGGCGCGCACATCACGCACCATAGTGCCGCCGAGCACGAGCTGCTCCACGGAGAGTCCGATGCGCGAGGCGATGTCCGGCGCGGGCAGGGCCGCAACGCCGCCGAGGAAACGGGCCAGGGAGGCGGCCGGGCTGCCGCCGCCGGCGTCGGCATCCTTCGTGCCGGTGGCGGCGCGCACCGCGTCGATGTCGAGGCTGCGGGCATTGAGCACCGCATCGAGGCCAATGGCGCGGCCAAGGGCGAGGCGCGCGGAGCCGGTGATCTGCGCCGGCGTGGCGGAACCGCCCAGCGCGAGGTCGAGGCTTTCCGCCAGCACCGCTTCGGGGCTCGCCTTGAGCGTGCCGGAGAGCTGCCAAGCCTCCGCGCCGTCGCTGGCGTGGCGGGAGAGGGTGGCGCGGCCATCGAAGCGCGGCTTGGCGCCCGCGACGTTCAGGCTGCCGTCAAGGTCGAGGGCATAGGGCCGCGTGCGGCCGTCCAGGACGATCCGCAGCTTGCCGGCACCGTCCTCGCCGATCTTGCCGAGGGTGGAGCGAACGGCGAACCGGGCTTCGCCGGCCTGCACCTCGCCATCCAGTCGGAAGGGGCCGACGAGGGAGCGCGCCTCGCCCTTGAGGTCGAGATCGTCGATGCTGACACGGTGATCGGAGGCACGATCCAGCAGGTCGAGGCTGCCATCCTCCACCTCCAGCCGAGCGATGGAGAGTTCCGCCGCGCGTCCGGCTCCGGTGGGCATGGCGACACGACCGGCGCTGTCCAGCACCACGCGGATCTGCGGCTTGCGCAGGCTGACACCGGTCGCCTGGATATCGCCGCGCATCAGGGCGCCGAGGGAAAGCTCTGCCGTGAGCTCCTTCACCGTGCCGCCGGTGGACACCACGTCGCCGAGGGTCACGTCGCGCAGCACGATGCGGGGGGCGGGCAGGATCTCCGCCTCGATGGGCCCGCGGATGACCACGGGCAGGCCCAGCGTGCGGCCCATCTCGGTCTCGAACGTGCCGCGCCACTGGTTCCAGTCCACCACGAACGGCGCGGCGAAGGCCGCGCTGATGGCAAGGACTATCGCCGAGGCGAGGCTGATGAGAATGCCCTGCACACGCGTCTCCCGATGAGGCCCCCATCATAAAGGGCCGCTTAACCCTATGCGCAGGGATTGCGATCAGATCGCGACGATTTTTCCCGGATTCATGATGTTTTTGGGATCAAGCGCCCGCTTGATGGCCCGCATGGCCTCAAGCGCCGCGGCGCCGTGCTCGCCTTCCATGTATTTCATCTTGCCCTGGCCGACGCCGTGCTCGCCGGTGGAGGTACCGCCCATGGCGAGGGCGCGTTCCACCAGCCGCTTCATGTAACGCTTGGCCTTGGCGAGATCTTCCGGGTCGTCCACGTTCACCATGAGCGTGGTGTGGAAATTGCCGTCGCCCACATGGCCGACGATGGGGGCGATGAGGCCCATCTCCACGATGTCGCGCTTGGTCTCCATCACGCATTCGGCGAGGCTGGAGATGGGCACGCACACGTCGGTGGCGACCGCCTTCGCGCCCGGCCGCATGGGCAGGACGGACCAATAGGCATCGTGCCGTGCCTGCCAGAGCTTGGTGCGCTCCTCGGGCTTCACCGCGAACACCGAGGGGCCGCCGCCATATTCGGCCGCCAGTTCGCCGAAGCGGTCGGCCTGCTCGTGGACG
Source organism: Pseudomonadota bacterium (assembly GCA_023442085.1). Classification (GTDB taxonomy): domain Bacteria; phylum Pseudomonadota; class Alphaproteobacteria; order Rhizobiales; family Xanthobacteraceae; genus Xanthobacter. The sequence continues at coordinate 10,990 of JAEZMT010000056.1, forward strand.
CTGGCTTCCGTGCCGTGGAATTCGAGGAAGAGGGTGGGGGTCTCGGCCAGCGCGAGCTTGGCGTAGGCGTTGGAGGCCTTCACCTGCTCCTCGTCCAGAAGCTCGATGCGCGCCACCGGAATGCCGCTCTGGATGGTGGCGATCACCGTGTTGCAGGCGGCCTCGATGCTGGGGAAAGGGCAGACGGCGGCGGAGACCGCCTCCGGGATGCCGTAGAGCTTGAGCGTGATCTCGGTGATGATGCCGAGCGTGCCTTCCGCGCCCACATAGAGGCGGGTGAGGTCGTAGCCGGCGGAGGATTTGCGGGCGCGGGTGGCTGTGGTGAGGATCTCGCCGGTGGGGGTCACCACCTTCAGGGACAGCACATTGTCCTTCATGGTGCCGTAGCGCACCGCATTGGTGCCCGAGCAGCGGGTGGAGACCATGCCGCCCAGAGAGGCGTCGGCGCCGGGATCGATGGGGAAAAACAGGCCCTGGTCCCGCAACTCCTCGTTCAGCCGTTTGCGGGTGACGCCGGGCTCGATCACGCAGTCGAGGTCGGCGGCGTTGACGGCGAGGATGCGGTTCATCCGCGAAAGGTCGATGCAGATGCCGCCGAAGGGGGCATTCACATGGCCCTCCAGCGATGTGCCGGCGCCCCACGGGATGACCGGGACCGAAAGCTCGTCGCAGATGCGGACGACAGCCTGCACATCTTCAGTGCATTCAGCGAAAACAACGGCATCCGCCGGCTCGTTGGGCAGATAGGTTGTCACGTTCGCGTGCTGTTCCCGAACGGCGCGCCCCGTAACGACCTTGTGATCCAGTGCGGCCTGCAGGCGCTGCACCGCCTCGGCGATGCGATCAGGCACTGCACTGTCGGATTTCGCGGCTGCGGCAACCATTTACAAATCCTTAACCTTTGTCTGCGCCGGCACGGCAGGGTTCGGTCTGCGCAAAAGTGAATTGAACCGTTTTAGGATCAGTTTCGACTTGACAGTGACTTTTTTGATTCGCCCAGGGGCGCTTTTTCAGGATGACGGATGCCTCCTAGCACGGCACAGTGCTTCCACAAGCGGCAAATTCTGAAACCACCGAAGCGAGGCGGCCATGCTCGACCGAATCGACTTTGAACCCGTGTTTTTTGCCCCGTTCGTGTCCTCTTCCATGAAAGTGGAAAGCGACTGGATCGACTATAACGGCCATCTCAACGTGGCCTACTACACACTCATCTTCGACCGGGCCCTGGACGAGGCGCTCTGCCTGCTCGGGCTGGGTCCGGCCTATGCCCGAGCGCGGCGCGCGTCCTTCTTCACCGGCGAATCCCACATCCGATACGCCCGGGAGCTCGCGCCCCAGTCTCCGGTCCGCGTGACCATGCGGCTGCTCGACTATGATGAAAAGCGGCTCCATCTCTTCCAGTCGCTGCATCATGCCACCGAGGGCTGGGTGTCCGCCACGTCGGAGCAGATCACGCTCCATGTGGATCTCGATACGCGGCGGGTCGCGCCCTTCCCGGACGACGTTCTCGAGCGGATCGCGACCATGCGCGCTGCCCATGCGGGGCTGCCTCCGCTTGATGGGGTTGGCCGCAAGGTATCCATGCCGTCCCGGTCCTGAACAGCGGAATGGCAGCCGAGCGATAAGCCCGGCCGCCCCGTCCCATTGGCGCGCGTTCGCTGCCTAAATATCAACCATGCCTTTACCGTGCGCTCCGCGCAGGGCTGGCATGTCGGACGCGAAGTTCTGGTGCGCTGCACAGAGGCATATATTGCACTGCGATAAAGCCCCGTTGGGCCAGTGCAGGAGGCCTCCATGAGCGCCGTTACTTTTTCTCCCGACACCCTTTCGCGCGAGACCCGCGTGGCTGCCCCGAAGGCGAGCAAGACCGCTGCCGGCAAGGGCTTCTTCGGCCGCCTGATGGACGCGATCATCGCCGCCCGTATGGAGCAGGCCGAGCGCGAGCTGTCCCGCTATGTTCAGCTCAATGGCCGCGACCCGCTGAACTGAGCCTTTCCCAAAGACGTCCCCTCATCCGCGCGGCCGGCCCGACCGCGCGGCGAGGGTGAGGGTGGCCCAGCCTTCGATGTGCCGCTGGCTCACGAGGTGCAGCCCCTGCGCCCGGTACGCCGCCAAAGCGGCAGGAACCTGCGCGGTGAGCAGACCCGACAGGACAATGCGTCCCCCCGGTGCCAGCAACGTGGCCAGCGGGCGCGCCAGCCGCTTCAGCGGCGGCAGCAGGATATTGGCGAGGATCAGGTCGTAGGGTCCGTGGATGCGGATTGCCCGTGCCCCGGCGCCGGCAGCATGCACCATGCGCACGCCCGGCGCCTTGTTGGCCATCGCATTGGCCTTGGCCGTGCGCACCGCCACGATATCGATGTCGCTTCCCACGATTTCCGTATGAAACAGGCGCTCGGCCGCGATGGCGAGGACGCCGGTGCCCGTGCCCACGTCGAGCACGCGCCGCGGCCGCCCCTGTCGCGCGGCCTGGACGATGGCGTGCAGGCAGCCCTGCGTCGTGCCGTGGTGACCAGTACCAAAGGCCAGCGCGGCCTCGATCTCGATGCCGATCCGATGCGGGCCGACTCGTCCCCGATCATGGGCGCCATGCACCACCACCGGCCCGACGGCCACCGGCGCGAGCCCTTCCAGGCTCGCAGCCACCCAGTCCTTCTGCTCGATTTCGCCGAACGTGACGGCGGCGGCCAGCTCCGGGCCGGCCGCGATTTCCACCAGCTCGCGCAGCATGTCCGGATCGAACGCAGCGCCGGCATAGACCTCTACCACCCAGTCGTCATCCGTCCGCTCGAAATTGGCCACGGCCACCTCGGCGGGGTCGAACGTCTCCGAGATCAGGTCGGCGATGCGCTGCGCCTGCCGGCGTGGCGCCTCGACCCGCATCACATGGGTAGCGTCGTTGGGGGGGAGGCCTTCGAGCATGGGAAAAACGTCATCCGTTGTCGCTGCGGCCACCGTCGCCCGTCGCCCCCGTCACGCGGTTGCGCCCGGCGGCCTTGGCCGCGTAAAGCCGCTTGTCGGCCGCTTCGAGCAGTGCCGTCAAGGTCTGGCCGTCCTCCGGCAATGTCGCGACGCCGATGGAAAGGGTCTGCTGGCGCACCCCGTCCGGCAGCGTCAGCCCAGCCACGCTTTCGTTGAGCATCCCGGCGAGGGCCAGCGCGGAGACATGGGACACGCCTGGCGCCAGCACTGCGAATTCGTCGCCGCCATAGCGCACCACATGGTCCGATTGCCGAAGGCTATCGGATATGGCGCCGGCCAACTGGCGCAACACCGCGTCGCCGGTGGCGTGGCCGTGGAGGTCGTTGACCTCCTTGTAGTCGTCGACATCGACCAGAAGCACGCTCATGGGGCGGCCGGTCTTGCGGGCGATGGCAACGAGGTCGTGGCCCAGCGGCTCCAGCTGGCCGCGGTGAAGAACGCCGGTGAGCGGATCGAGCCGTGAAGTCACTTCCAGCTGCTCGTAGCGCTGGCGGTAGGTGAGGGTATCGAACACGTCGGCGATGCGTGGGCGCTGCGGACCGCCCGCCATCTCGAAGCGGTCGAGATAGAGCGCGAGCATCAAGGCGTAGAGACCTGCGGCCACCACCTTACCCACCCAGCCACCGATGCCCGCCGACAGCGGTACATCGAGCGCGAAATGCAGCACCCCGAAGAAGCCCACCTGATCGAAGGTGAGCACCAGCGCCAGCGTCACCCAGATGACCGCAACCGGATGCCGCCTCGCGCGCGACGACAGCCGCTCGTAGACAAGGATCATGGCGATGGAATCGATGAAGAGAAGCAGTGTGCTCCATACCGCCAGCGCGCCCAGCTGATCCACGAAGCTGATGTCGGCCGGCGCGCCGGGTGCGGGCACCACATGGTGCTGGCGCAGCAGGAAGACGAGCGCCAGAAGCACCAGGTTGCCAAGGAAAAGCCCGTAGATGGGCTGGCGCGCCACCAGCGCATCCTCGCGGATGTAGACGAGCAGCAGGAGTGCCAGCTTTCCCGAGAATAATACCACCGACCCCGGCGACAGGGAGACCGAAAAGGGCAGCTGCACATAGTAAGCGGCGGCGAGATAGGTCTCCATGAAATGGAGAGATCCCAGCGCGCAGAAGAACACGCCGATGCCCAGCGCCCCGCGCAGGCGGAACAGCGCGAGCATGGCGCCGAAATACACCAGCATTTCGGCGCCGAGGAGGAGGAGGTTGAGTGCGATCATCGCTCTGGGTCTGCAGCGCGGGCGACGCTAGGACAGGATCGGGGCGGAGATGAGGGCCGCCAGGTCAGGGAGGGGCCCTTCATCGTCGCCCGCGGATTTTGCGTCAGGCCTTCTCGACGAAGGTGTCCACCACCCGCTTCTCGCCGGCCTTGTCGAATTGCACGGTCAGCTTGTTGCCGTCGATGCCCGTGACCTCGCCATAGCCGAACTTAATGTGAAACACCCGCTCTCCGCGCTTGAAGGCGGAGGAGGGAGCGGACGAGGAGGCCACCAGCGTGCCCTCGATCACCATCGGCCCGCGCCGCGCCGAAGCGCCGGCATCGTAGCGCCCGCCGCGCTCCGAGAAGCCGCTGCGCCCGCCGCCTGTGTCGGACCGGCCGCGCTGGGTCTGCGCCCGCTGCCAGCCGGGCGTGGAATAGGAGGAGGCGGCGAAGGGCTCCGCCCGGTCAAACCGGCTCTGGCCATAGCTGCCGCCCCCGCCATAGGAGGAGCCGCCCCAGCCCATGCCGCCGCGGCTTTCCTCGACCTGCACATGGGCGTCGGGCAGCTCGTCGAGGAAGCGCGACGGTACTGTGGAATTCCACATCCCGTGGATGCGCCGGTTGGAGGCGAACCAGATGCGGGCGGAGGCGCGGGCGCGCGTGATGCCCACATAAGCGAGCCGTCGCTCTTCCTCCAGCCCCGCCTTGCCCTGCTCGTCCAGCGCGCGCTGGTGGGGGAACAGGCCTTCCTCCCAGCCGGGCAGGAAGACGGTGTCGAACTCCAGCCCCTTGGCGGAGTGCAGGGTCATCACCTGCACCGCATCCTCGCCGGCGCCGTTGTCCACGTCCATCACCAGGGAGATGTGCTCCAGGAAGCCGGAGAGGTTCTCGAACGGCTCCATGGAGCGCACGAGTTCCTTCAGGTTTTCCAGCCGTCCGGCGGCCTCGGCGGAGCGGTCCTTCTGCCACATCTCGGTGTAGCCGCTCTCGTCGAGGACGATCTCGGCGATCTCCGTGTGTGAAACCGTTCGCGCCTGTTCGCGCCAGCGCTCGAAGGCCTGGATGAGCCCGCGCAAGGTGCCACGCACTTTGGGCTTCAACTCCTCGCTCTCAGTCAGAACGCGCGCGGCTTCCTGAAGGGGAACACCGGCAGCCCGGGCGACATCGTGGATCTGCTTCACCGTGGCATCGCCGATGCCGCGCTTCGGCACGTTGACGATGCGCTCGAAGGCGAGGTCGTCAGCCGTGGAGTTTACGCAGCGAAGATAGGCCAGCGCATCGCGGATTTCTGCCCGCTCATAGAAGCGCGGCCCGCCGATGACGCGATAGGGCATGCCCAGCGTGACGAAGCGGTCTTCGAACTCGCGCATTTGGAAGGAGGCGCGGACCAGGATGGCGATCTCGCTGAGGCGATGGCCGGCGCGCTGCAGCGCCTCGATCTCCTCGCCGACCGCGCGGGCCTCCTCACCGCTGTCCCACGCCCCGGTGACGGTGACGCGCTCGCCCTCGTCGCCTTCGGAGAACAGCGTCTTGCCGAGCCGCCCCTCATTATGGGCGATGAGGTGGGCGGCGGAGGCGAGGATGTGGCCGGTGGAGCGGTAGTTGCGCTCCAGACGGATGACCTTGGCGCCGGGAAAATCGCTCTCGAAGCGGAGAATGTTGTCCACCTCGGCGCCGCGCCAGCCATAGATGGACTGGTCATCGTCGCCCACGCAGCAGACATTCTTCGAGCCCTGCGCGAGGAGGCGCAGCCAGAGATACTGGGCGACGTTGGTGTCCTGATACTCGTCCACCAGCAGGTACTTGAACCGGCGGTGGTATTCGGCGAGCACATCCGGGTTCTCGCGGAACAGTCGGATGCCTTCCAGCAGCAGGTCGCCGAAGTCCACCGCGTTCAGCGCCTTGAGACGCGCTTGATAGGCAGCGTAAAGCATGCCGCCCTTGCCGTTGGCGAAGACGGCACCCTCGCCCGGGGGCACGTCCTTCGGCGACAGGCCACGATTCTTCCAGCCGTCGATGGTGGCGGCGAGCAGCCGCGCGGGCCAGCGCTTCTCGTCGATGTTCTCGGCGGCGAGAAGCTGCTTGAGCAGGCGGATCTGGTCGTCGGTGTCGAGGATGGTGAAGCCGCTTTTGAGTCCCAACAGCTCGTGGTGGCGGCGAAGAATGCGCACGCCGATGGAATGGAAGGTGCCGAGCCAGGGCATCCCCTCGATCTGGACGCCGACCATGCCGTGGATGCGGTCCTTCATCTCCCGCGCGGCCTTGTTGGTAAATGTCACCACCAGGATCTGCGAGGGAAAGGCGCGGCCAGACGCGAGAATATGGGCGACGCGGGCGGTGAGCACGCGCGTCTTGCCGGTGCCCGCCCCCGCCAGCACCAGGAGCGGGCCGTCGAGCGTTTCCACCGCCTCGCGCTGCTCGGGATTGAGGCCGGCGAGATATGACGCCTGCGGCCCGGCGGGCGCGATGGCGGCGCGGGCGCGCGCAGCGATGCCGCCGGGCTTCAGGCCGGGAAGCTCTGGTGCTCCTCCGGGCTCATGGCCTGGACGACGCGGGGATTCAGGCGGTCTCAATGCAAAAGGTCTCGGTGCGCGTGATTCGCTCAAGGGAACAAAATGGCATCGCGCGCGCCGGATTGCGAGCTTGGCCGTTGTCTCGCCACGGCCCGTCGGTCACCTGAGCAGTTCGACGGTGCCCTCCCGCCGCCAGGTCCGCGCCCGCAGCCGGGGCGCAAGCCACCACGACAGGGGCGCCGATACCACCGCCGATCCGATGACCACGAAGGGCATGAGGCTCATCGCCTCGCGCGCCAGGGGCGACAGCAGCAGCGCCAGCAGTCCGGCGAAGAACGTGACCGCCTGGATCATCATGAAGCACATGGCGGCGAGTTGCAGTCGGATCGACATGGCAAACCTCCTTCCGAAACGCGGTCTCGAAAGGGGCAACCTGCGTGCGGGCCGGCGGTTCCCGATGCGTCTCAGGTTCCGGCGAGGTCGGCTGCCGCATCGGGGAGGGCAGGCGCGGCCGTCGCGGCCTCGTCCTGCGCCGGAGGCAGATGCACGACATAGAACTTGCGCACCGCCGTCACGCTCTTCCACACGCCTTTGAAGCCGGACGGGATGACGAAGGACTCGCCGGCGACAAACGTTTCCGTGTGTCCCGAAGCGTCCGTGAGCTCCACCGTGCCTTCGATGAGGACGCAGAACTCGTCCTCGTCATAGTTCACCTGAAGCTCCGACGGCGCGGAGGCCCAGAAGCCGGCGGAAAAGGCGCCGGTGCGGTCCTGATACCATTCGTGAACGGTCGTCGCCGCAGCGGGGTCCAGCGGCGGTTTGGCATCGAAGCGGATGGAGCGGATGGTCATGGGTCCCTCCCTGCGCGCCCGGCTGACGCTTCGGCGTCATCCTTCGCCTGTCCGCCATCCGCCCGCAAGGGCGCGCGCACGCCTGCGACAAGAACGGCGCCCATTCCGAAGAAGGCGACCAGCACCGCTACGCCCGCGCGCTGGCTCTGGGTGAGGGCGGTGACGATGGCGACCGTGGTCGGCGCCGCGAAAGAGGTGATCTTGCCGGAGAGGGCGAACAGGCCGAAGCATTCGCCGATATTCTCCGGCGGCGCGAGGCGCACCAGCAGCGTGCGCGAGGCGGCCTGCAGCGGGCCGGCCACAGCGCCGATGAGGAGGCCGAGACACACATAGACCTTCTCCGGCAGCGTGCCGTAGAGCCCCGTGCCCGGCGCGGTTGGCACGAGGCCGAACAGGATCGATCCCCGGTCCACCGAGAGCAGGCCGACGCACGCCACCAGCAGCGCGAGGAGCGCGCCGAGGATGACCACGCGGGGGCCGAAGGCATCGTCCAGCCAGCCGCCCGCCAGCGCTCCGGCCGTCCCGGTGATGGTCAGCAGGATGCCGAAGATGCCGATCTCGATGGATCCCCATCCGAAGGTTCCGGCCGCATAGATGCCGCCGAACGCGAACAGGGCGACAAGACCGTCCGCGTAGATCATGTTGGCGAGGAGGAAGCGGGCGAGGGGCGGGCGCGCCTTGAGCTTCGGCACCAGCCCGCGGATTTCCCCGAAGCCCTTGGCGACCGCCGCGCGGAATGGAAGGCCTTTCGCGCGGTCGGGCACGAACAGGAACATGGGCAGCACCAGCACCGCGAACCACAGGGCGGTCAGGGGTCCGGAAAAGCGATCCCCCTCGCGGGTTGCCGCGTCGAGCCCGAGCGCCGGCGGCAGGCCGATGAGGGTGAGGCCCGTCTCCGGCGCGGTGGAGAAGAAGCAGAGCATGAGCGCCAGCGACACCAGCCCGCCGAAATAGCCCGCCGCCCAGCCGATGCCGGAGAGGCGGCCCAGCCGCTCCGGCGGCACGAGGTCCGGCATGATGGCGTTGTTGAAGACGGTAGCGAATTCCACCCCGATGGTGCCGACGGCGAAGGCGGCGAGCACCAGCGGGATGCGCGCCGTATCCCCCGGCACCGCGAACCACAACAGCGCCGCGCCGGTCATCAGCATCAGCCCGAACACCGCGATCCATGGCTTGCGCCGTCCTGAGGCGTCCGCCACCGCGCCGAGGATGGGTGAGCAGACGGCGATGACAAGCCCCGCCGCCCCGGTGGCGAAGCCCCACAGGCTCTGCCCTTCGGCCGGTGTCGGCGCCACGGCGGAGGCAAAGTAGGGCGCGAAGATGAAGGTGGTGATGAGTGTGAAATAGGGCTGACAGGCCGGATCGAACAGGATCCACCCCACCACGGCCCGGCGTGGGAGGCGGGAGGCGGGCCGGGAGGAGGACAAGAGGCGCAATCCGCGATGGCTGGCAAACGACGGCGCACCATGGCAGCCGCCGCCTACGATGAAAACCGTCCCGGGCTGAACTTCCGCTCTGAGTCGCCTCAGGCGGTAAATTCCGGCATGGGCTCGGCGCCGGCGGGCACCACATGCTCCACCAGCGCGGCGACGGCGGAGGCGACCAGCACGGCAGCACCCACGGGCGCGGCGGAGAAGAAATCCTCGTGCACCGCGTTGCCCTCCTCGTCCTTGAAGGCCGACGAGGCCGCGCGCACCGTCACCACCTCGGTGACGAGATACCCGTCCTTGATGAGATCGCGGGCGATGGCCTTCGGCGGTCGCTTGTCGCGCACGTGCAGAAGATCGTCCTCGCCTCCAGCCCGCCAGA
>JAEZMT010000062.1 GCA_023442085.1 Pseudomonadota bacterium
TCGTCTCAAGACGCGGGAGAGTAGGTCGCTGCCAGGCCTGCAAAGCACATGCGCATAATGCCCTGTCCACAATCCCAAAACCCCCCGCCCCTCAAAAGGCGGGGGGTTTTGCGCGTTAGAGGTCGTCGTGGCAAGGCGGTTCGTGGGTAAGAACTCCGACCAGCGTGGTGAATCTGTGCGCGTCGCAGCACCTTCATCACAGACCGTTACCCGCCAATTGAACCATTCCCGGCCAGCCGCCGTTTTCGCCTCATGGATGTGCGCGTTGGACTATCCGGCTGGACCTACGCGCCGTGGGCCGGCCACTTCTATCCGGACGGACTTCCGGCGCGGCGGCAGCTCTCATATGCCGCGTCCATCTTCCGTGCGATCGAGGTCAACGGCTCCTTCTACCGGCTTCAGACCCCGCGCACCTATGCGCGCTGGGCCGAGGAGACGCCGGGCGCTTTTCTCTTCGCCGTAAAGGGGCCGCGCTTCATCACGCACATCCGACGGCTCGACGACATCGAGACGCCGCTGGCCAACTTCTTCGCGTCCGGAGTGTTGGCGCTCAAGGAAAAGCTTGGCCCTCTTCTCTGGCAGTTTCCGTCAAATTTTCCGTTCGACATCCGGATGGAAGATTTTCTGAAGTCCCTGCCGCGCGACACGGAGCAAGCCGCTCACCTCGCAAAAAGGCACGATTCGCGGCTCGAGGGACGGGCGCATACCCAGGTGGATGCCAAGCGCACCCTGCGCCACGCCGTGGAAATCCGCCACGAAAGCTTCCTCACCGAGGCGTTCGTCGACCTTCTGCGCGCGCACAACGTTGCCCTGGTGATTGCCGATTCCGTTGACTGGCCGTGCCGCATGGATCTGACCGCGGACTTTGTCTACTGCCGCCTGCACGGATCGTCCGAGCTGTATCGCAGCCGCTATGAGCCCGACGCCCTCGATCTCTGGGCGCGGCGGGTGCGGGCATGGACGAAGGGGCGGCCGGCCCCGAAGGCAAAGCGCATCTCGAAGACCGCTGCGCCAGCCCAGCCCCGCGATGTCTTCGTCTTCTTCGACAACACGGACAAGCGCCACGCGTCGGACGATGCCCAGGCGCTGGCGCGGCGCCTCGATGTCCGCCAGACTGCTGGAGAGCCTGTCAGTCCCGGCCCCGCCGCGCGCGGGCGGGGAGCACCTGATGGGTGATCCAGTTGGCGATCTCGCGGGTGCGCACATCGTTATGGATGACGGCACCGTCGATGCCATGACGCCAGGCCAGCGCCGCATTGCCGGGCTCGCGCTCGAAATGCTCCAGATCGGCGATGAAGGCCGCTTCTTCCTCCTCGTCGGCGAAGAAGCCCTCCACGACCAGCGAGGGCTGAAGCCGCCGGAAGATCGCGGCCATCTCGCGGAAGGGATATTCGGGGTGATACTGCACCCCCCAGCACGTCGTGCGCCCGACCGGAATTTCGGCCGCCTGAACCACCGAGTGATCGTTGCTGGCGAGCAGCCGCGCGCCCTCCGGCAGCGTCTCCACCTCGTCGAGATGCACGGTCATCGCCTCGAACACCGCGGGCTTGCCGTCGAAGATGGGGTGCGCCGCGCCCTCCGCCGTCATGCGGATGCGCCGGCCGAAGCCCACCTCCCGCCCGCGCGGATTGCGCCGCACCGCGCCGCCCGCCGCGACGGTGAGCAGCTGGAGGCCCCAGCAACTGCCGAAGACCGGCACGTCCGTGGTGAAGGCGGTGCGCATCAGCTCGATCTGCTGCGTGATCTCCGGCCCGCCGTTGTAGATATTGAGCGAGGAGCCGGTGATGGCGATGCCGTCATAGCCCTCGATGCCGCCGGCATCCGGCAGGTTCGCGCCGGCATCGGCCGGATAGCAGATGTCCACCGTCACGGCGCCGGGGAAGAGCTCGCGCAGCAGCTGCGCATAGCCCTCGCTCGCCGCCTGTCCACCGAAAGCCACCTGCCGGGCGCGGGCCTCCGCGGTGTTTCCTTCGACGACGAGTAGACGGGCGGCGCTCATGATGGTCCTGCGGGTTCAGACGGAAGAACGCACAGCATAAGCTGCAATCTGGCGAAACCGAGAAGGATTGCGCTCTATTCGTTCAATGCGGCCTGGCGCGTGCGTCGCGGACCAGAAGATAGGTGCCGGAGGCGATGACGATGGCGGCTCCGGCCAGCGTCCAGAGGCTGGGCACCTGGCCGAACACCAGCCAGCCAAGCGCGATCATGCTCAGGATCTGCGTGTAGATGTAAGGCGCAAGCGTCGCCGCCGGCGCCCGGGCGTGGGCGAGGATGAGCACGAAATGGCCCGCGCCGGCCACCGCGCCGAGGCCGAGCATGGCGCCGATCACCGCCGGATCGCGTGGTGTCTCCCAGACGAAGGGCAGGGGAATGCTCGCCACAACGGAGCCGACGAGCGCGGTGTAGAACAGTGTCGTCTTGCTCGCGTCCGTGCGTGCGAGCATGCGGGTGGTGATGGAATAGAGCGCATACGTGGCCGCCGCCACCAGCGAGAGAATGGCGGCCGGATGGATGCCGCCAGCCCCCGGCCTTACCACCAGAAGGATGCCGGCAAAGCCGACGATGATGGCGAGCCACCGCTCCAGCCCCACCCGCTCGCCCAGAAGCGGCCCGGCGAAGAGGGCCACGAAGAAGGGAATGGAGAACATGATGGAGACGGTCTGGTCCAGCTGCAGGAACTGGAGGGCCGTGAAGTTCAGCGCCGTGGTGGCGAACAGCAGCGCCGAGCGGACGATCTGCAGCACCGGCCGGTTGGTGCGCATCAGCCCCGGAACGGTCCAGGGGTTGAACACCAGCAGGGAGAGCGCGAAGTGGATCACATAACGCGCCCACACCACGATCAGCACGTTGATGTGGGCGCTCAGCCATTTGGCCGTGGTGTCGGTCAGCGCGAAGCTCATCACCGCGAGGCACATGAGCGCGATGCCGACGAGCGGCGCCGGGGCGGGCGTGACGTGGGTGTCTCCCGGCGCGCGCATGGCGATCCTCAGTAGGTGGCGCGGCCGCCGGAGAGATCGAACACCGCGCCCGTGGTGAAGGAGCAGTCCGCCGAGGCGGCGAATGCGATGGTCGCGGCCACCTCATCCACCTGCACGAAGCGCCCGCGCGGGATCTTGGAGAGCATGTAGTCGATGTGCTGCTGGCTCATCTGGTCGAAGATGGCGGTGCGCGCGGCGGCGGGCGTTACGCAGTTCACCGCGATGTCGAATTCGGCCAGCTCCTTGCCCAGCGACTTGGTGAGCGCGATCACACCCGCCTTCGAGGCCGAATAGGCCGAGGCGTTCGGGTTGCCTTCCTTGCCGGCGATGGAGGCGACATTGACGATGCGCCCGTATCTCTGCGCGATCATGTGCGGGGCCACGGTGCGGCAGCAGAAGAAGGGGCCATCGAGATTGATGGCCATCACCTTCTTCCATTCCGCTTCGGGATAGTCCCACGTCTTGTGGTTCGCCCCGGCGACGCCGGCATTGTTGACGAGGATGTCGATGCGGCCGAATTCGGCATGCACCTCGGCCACCGCGCGTTCCACGTCGGCGAGGCTGCTTACGTCAACTGTCACGGGCATGACGCGGGCGCGGCCGAGGTCATCGGCGGTCTTCACCACAAGCGCGCTGTCGCGATCGAAGATGGCGACGCTGGCGCCGGAGGCGAGAAAGCGCTCCACCACGGCGCGGCCGATGCCCTGCGCGCCGCCGGTGACGATGGCGAAGCGGTCCTTCAGATCGATGGCGTTGGACATGTTTCCCCCGGTGCGGCGCCGGCTCCGGCCGGCTGTCCCAAGTTTCTGCCGTTGGCGCGGCGGCTGTGCCGGTGTGGCTTAATCGATTGAAAATCAATCCTCCCACGCATAGCGCGGGATGGGACAAGAGAAAAGGGCGCGGGGGCGCATGGGCGCGCAGCCCTCCATGCGCCCTGTGCAAGGCGGATCGGGCAACAAGGTGGGGAGTGCCGCTCAGGCGTCCTCGTCCTCGTCGCCGGGCTCCGCCTCGTCGTCGAGGCCGCCGTCGGCGCCGAGGCGCAGGGCGAGGTTCTTCTCCACCTTGCGCAGCAGCTTGCGCAGGCGCTTCTTCTCCTTGCTGTCGAGGCCGACGACCATCTCGGCTTCCAGTTGGTCCCACACATGATCGATGGAGGCGCCGCGGTCGCGTCCCGCGTCGGTGAGGAAGACGCGCACGAGCCGGCCGTCACCATCGGTGGCGCGGCGCTCCACGAGGCCCTGGGTGGTCAGCCGGGCGATGGTCTTGGAGGCGGTCGGCGGGCGCACGCGCAGCGCCGAGGCGAGATCGCCCATGGTGCGGCCGTCCGCCTCGCACAGCAGCTTCAGCACGGATTCCTGCCCGGGAAAAAGCCCGAGGCCGGCGAGGAGACGGGCCGACAGCGCCTTCTGCAGGCGCGCGGTGTGGGTGAGCCTGTAGCCGATGGTCTTCTGAACCGGATCCTTCATTGGGTTTCCCCCGCCGTTCCCGAGCGCGAGCGGCGCCCCCGTGTGCGCCCCTTTATCCACATGCCGGCTTACAATTTTGCGAAGGTCGGAGCCCGACAGCCGTGAAAAACGCAGGCGCCGCGCATTTTGTGCGTTTCGTGTCGCGCGAACCGTCATCCGCCCGGCTCGTGCGGGCAATCCACGTGCGCGGCCCGCCCTCTCCCCCGCCCCCTCGCCCCGCTCGACGCCCCATGGTAGCGTCCCCGTCGTGACCGGACCCGATCGCCCCTCCCTTTCCCGACGCGCGCTCATCCTGCGCGGTGCCGCGCTGGCGGCTGCGCCGATCGCGGGCCTGAGCCTTGCCACCACGCGCGCGCTCGGCCAGCAGACCGAGGCGGACGTCATCATCATCGGTGCCGGCGCGGCCGGCATCGCCGCCGCACGCCGTGTCGCCGAGGCCGGTCGCAGCTATGTGCTGCTGGAGGCCGGCAAGCAGGTGGGCGGGCGCACGATCACGGACACCACCCAGTTCGGCGTGCCGTTCGATCTCGGGTCCGCGCGTCTCAACATGCCGGCGGCCCGCCCTATGGCCGCCTTCGGCCGGGCCGAGGGGCTCGACATCTATCGCGCGCCGGACGGCGGCCGGCTCTATGTCGGCGGGCGCGAGGCCGGCGATGCCGATTATGAGGATTTCATCGCCACGGTGCGCCGGGGCGAGCGGGCCATCGTCGCCGCCGGCGACGCCAACCGTGACATGGCCGCTTCCCGCGCGCTGCCGGACCTCGGGCCATGGGGAGACAGCGCGCGCTTCGTGCTCGGCCCGTTCGCCTGCGCCAAGGAACTCGATCAGGTCTCCACGGTGGATGTCTCCCGCGCGGACGAGCGGGACAGCGAGGACATCTGCCGGCAGGGCGTGGGCACGCTGGTGGCGCAGCTCGCGCGGCCGCTCACGGTGCGCCTCGAGGTGGTGGCGCGGTCCATCGACCTCAGCCCCCGCCTCGTCTCGGTGCAGACCAACAAGGGCACGGTGACCGGCCGCACGGTGATCGTCGCGGTGCCGCCCAGCGTCATCGCCGCCGGAAAGCTGCGCATCGGCCCCACCTTCCAGCCGCGCTACCGCACGGCGGTGGAGAAGATCACCCTTGGCGCGTTCGACCACATCGGCTTCCGCCTGCCACGCAATCCCGGCAACCTCGGCGCCGACGAGCTGGTGTATTTCCGCGCCGACAGCCCTCGCGCCTATGCGCTGCGCGCCCGCATCGGCGGCAGCGATCTCTACAGCCTGGAGGTGGGCGGCGACGTGGCGGCCGGCCTCGCCGATAGCCCGCCGGAGGCCGCTGCGTCCTTCGTGAAGGCGGCGCTCACCCGCGAGTTCGGCGCCGATGCCGGCGCGCGCGTCGGCAAGGTGTTCGCCACCCGCTGGAGCAAGGAGCCCTGGGCGCTGGGCGCCTTCTCCTGCGCCCTGCCGGGCTACGGCAACATGCGCCGCGCCTTCACCGAGACCATCGGCGGCCGGCTGGTGTTCGCCGGCGAGCACACCCACGAGACGCTCTGGGGCACGGTCGGCGGCGCCTGGCTCTCTGGCGAGCGCGCGGCGAAGCAGGCGCTGGGCCTGATCGGCGTGCGGACGGGGTGAGGGGGCGGGCCCGGCCAGACGGCGCCTATTATTGCTGAGGCGCAACGCCCCAAAAAGCCCGCGCGGCGCCTGAGCGAAGGCTACGCTCCAAAAGCCCGCGCGGCGCCTGAGCGAAGGCTACGCTCAATGCGCGCGGGCGAACATCTCGTTGAAGGAATAGCCGGCGCCCCGCACGGTGCGGATGGGGTCGGACTGGCGGCCGCGGTTGATCGCCTTGCGCAGGCGGCCCACGTGAACGTCCACCGTCCGCTCGTCGATATAGACGTCCTGGCCCCAGACGCCGTCGAGCAACTGCTCGCGGGAGAAGACGCGGCCGGGGCTCTGCATCAGGAATTCCAGCAGGCGGAACTCGGTGGGGCCGAGGTGAATCTCGCGGCCGGCGCGGTGCACCCGGTGCGTCTCGCGGTCGAGCTCGATGTCGCCGGCGCGCAGCAGGGTCGCGACGTGCTCCGGCTTGGCCCGGCGCAGCAGGGCGCGCACGCGGGCGAGCAGTTCGGGCACGGAGAAGGGCTTCACCACATAATCGTCCGCGCCGGTGGCGAGGCCGCGCACGCGCTCGGTCTCCTCCCCGCGGGCGGTGAGCATGATGACGGGCAGGCGCTCGGTTTCCGGCCGCGTGCGCAGCCGCCGGCACAGTTCGATGCCGGAGAGGCCGGGCAGCATCCAGTCGAGGATGATGAGATCCGGCACGCTCTCGCGCAGCCGGGTCTCGGCCTCGTCGCCGCGTCCCACGCTTTCGACGCCGTAGCCCTCCGACTCCAGATTGTACCGGAGCAGGAGGGTCAACGGCTCTTCGTCCTCGACGATCAGAATACGCGCCGGCACTTTGGTCTATCCGTCACTATCGGGGCTCCGCGCCCCGTCTTCAGGTCTGTTGGATCAGCTCTGAACGGTGGTGGTGCGACCCGGGAAGGGCAGGGTGGTGTCGCTGGAGGCGTCCGCCTTCGGGCGGCTCTCCGGCAGGTTCTGACCCGTCACCATGTAGTGGACGATCTCCGCGATGTTGGTCGCGTGGTCGCCGATGCGCTCGATGTTCTTGGCGCAGAACAGCAGGTGCGTGCACACCGAGATGTTGCGCGGATCCTCCATCATGTAGGTGAGGAGCTCGCGGAACAGCGAGGTGTACATGGTGTCGATGGCGCCATCGCGGCCCCACACTTCCACCGCCTTGGCGTCGTTGCGGGCGGCGTAGGCGTCGAGCACTTCCTTCAGCTGCTCCAGCACGAGGTCGGAGATGTGCTCCACCCCGCGCACCAGCTTGGCCGGATGATACTCGCCCTCGATGGCGATGACGCGCTTGCCGACATTCTTGGCGAGGTCGCCGATGCGCTCGAGATCGTTGGCGATACGGATGGCGGCGACGATCTCGCGCAGGTCGATGGCCACCGGCTGGCGCTTGGCGATGACCAGGATCGCCCGGTCCTCGATCTCGCGCTGCACCTGGTCGACGGTCGCGTCGAGCAGCACCACCTTCTGCGCGAGGGCGCTGTCGCGGCGGATGAGGGAGGTCACGCTGTCGGCGACCAGGCGCTCGGCCTGTCCGCCCATCTCGACGACCTTGCGGCCGATTTCCTTCAGCTCCTGGTCGAAGGAGGCAACGATATGATCCGGCATCTCAGTGATCCTTCAATCGGTCAGCCGAAGCGGCCGGTGATGTAGTCGCGCGTCTTGATCTCCTTCGGATTGGTGAAGATCACGTCCGAGGGCGCCATTTCGATGAGCTCGCCCAGATAGAAGAAGGCGGTCATGTCGGCGCAGCGCGCGGCCTGCTGCATGTTGTGGGTGACGATGACGATGGTGAAGTCCTGCTTCAGCTCGTCGATCAGGTCCTCGATCTTCGAGGTGGAGATGGGGTCGAGCGCCGAGGTGGGCTCGTCGAGCAGGATCACCTCGGGCTTCACCGCGATGGTGCGGGCGATGCACAGGCGCTGCTGCTGGCCGCCGGACATGCCGAGGGCCGAGGTGTGCAGGCGGTCCTTGGTCTCGTCCCAGATGGCGGCCTTGCGCAGGCACCACTCCACGCGCTCGTCCATCTGCGACTTGGAGAGCTTCTCGTGCAGCTTCACGCCGAAGGCGATGTTGTCATAAATCGACATGGGGAAGGGCGTGGGCTTCTGGAACACCATGCCGATGCGGGTGCGAACGATGGTGGGGTCCAGCTCCTTGCCGACGATGTTCACGCCGTCGAACAGCACGGAGCCCTCGGCGCGCTGGCCGGGGTAGAGGTCGAACATGCGGTTGAACACGCGAAGCAGCGTGGACTTGCCGCAGCCCGAGGGGCCGATCATGGCGGTCACGCGCTTCTCGGGAACCTCGAAGTTGATGTTCCGGAGCGCATGGTTGCTGCCGTAGTAGAACTGCAGGTTCTCCACCTTGATCTTGGCGGGGGCCGGCGGCGCGTCGGGCTTGGCGCCGACGGCGGAGGCGAGATTGAAGGTGGGGTCGACGGCTGAAGTCATCTTGTCCTCGCTTGGGCTTGCGGCCGTGCTTCGGAGGAAATGGAACGGGCGAAGAGGCGGCGGGCCTTGGCCCGCGCCTTGAAATCAGTGGCTGCGGGCCAGGAACAGGCGGGACGCCACGTTGAGCACCAGCACGCCCACGGTGATGAGCAGCGCGCCGGCCCAGGCGAGCGCCACCCAGTCGTCGAACGGGCTGCCGGCGAACTGGTAGATGGCGATGGGCAGGCTCGCCATCGGCTTCGACAGGTCCGTGGACATGGCGTTGTTGCCGAGCGAGGTGAACAGCAGCGGCGCGGTCTCGCCGGCGGCGCGGGCGATGGCCAGCAGCACGCCGGTCACGATGCCGGCGCGGGCCGCGCGCCAGGTGATGAACATCACCACCTTCCACTGCGGCGCGCCGAGGGCGAAGGCGGCTTCGCGCAGGCCCACCGGCACCAGGTTCAGCATGTCCTCGGTGGTGCGGACGATCACCGGGATGACCAGGATGGCGAGGGCGATGGCGCCGGCCCAGCCGGAGAAGCCGCCCAGCGGCACCACCAGCAGGGTGTAGATGAACAGGCCGACCAGGATGGACGGCGCCGAAAGCAGGATGTCGTTCACGAAGCGGGCGGCGGCGCCGACCTTCGTGCCCTTGCCGTTCTCGGCGAGGAAGGTGCCGCAGAAGATGCCGATGGGGCCGCCGATGAGCATGGCGATGCCGATCTGAATCAGCGAGCCGACGATGGCATTGAGCAGGCCGCCCCCCTGTCCCGGCGGCTTGGTGACCTGCGTGAAGACATTGGAGCCCAGCGCGGGCAGGCCGCGCGAGAGCAGGGTCCAAAGGATCCAGCCCAGCAGGAACAGGGCGAAGACGGCGAAGGCGGTGGACACGACCTTGACGGTCTTGTCGACAGCGCGGCGTGCAGCGAGGGAAGCCATGGTTCAAAAGCTCCCGGTCAGTCGAGCCGCGAGCGCACGAGCGCCCGGGACAGAGCCAGCACGATGAAGGAGATCACGAACAGGATGAAGCCCAGCTGCAGGAGCGAGGTGAGCTTCAGCGACCCGATCGGGGCCTCGGGGAATTCGTTGGCGATGGTGGAGGCGATGGTCGCGCCCGGTGCGAAGAGAGAGGCGGACATGCGCGTCGCGTTGCCGATGACGAAGGTCACGGCCATGGTCTCGCCCAGTGCGCGGCCGAGGCCGAGCATGATGGCGCCCACCATGGCGGTCTTGCCGTAGGGCACCGAGACGTTCTTGTAGACCTCGTAGGTGGTGGCGCCGATGCCGTAGGCCGATTCCTTCAGCATGGGCGGCACGCTCTCCAGCGTCTCCACGAACATGGCGGTGATGAAGGGGAGGATCATCACGGCGAGGATCAGGCCGGCGGTGAGCATGCCGGAACCCAGCGGCGGGCCGGCGAAGAGGGCGCCGATCACCGGGATGTCGCCGAAGATGTCGATCAGCGGGGGCTGCACATAGGCCGCCATCAGCGGGACGATGACGAAGAAGCCCCACATGCCGTAGATGATGGAGGGCACGGCCGCGAGCAGCTGCACTGCGACGCCGATGGGGCGCTTGAGCGGCTGGGGCGCGATCTCGGTGAGGAAGAAGGCGATGCCGAAGGACAGCGGCAGCGCCACGACCACCGCGATGATGGCCGAGAACAGCGTGCCGTAGATCATCACCAGCGCGCCGAAATTCTCGGTCACGGGGTTCCAGGCGGGCGACCAGATGAAGTCGAGCCCGAAGTGCTGGAGGGCAGGCAGGCCGCCCTTGAACAGCTCGGCGATGATGAGCCCGAGCAGGATGAGGACGAAGATGCCGCTCGCCCACAGGAGGCCGATGAAGATCGGATCGGCGATCCGTCCCGTCCCCTTGGCCTTGCCGATGGGCTCTGCCGAGCCAGACCGCATGCCTTCCACCGTCGCGTCCATTGTATCCCCTGCCCCGGCTTGTCGATGCGTGCGTTACCGGACCTGTCGCCTCAAGGAAAAGCGCCGCCCTCGGGGGAGGGCGGCGCGATCGTCGCGGATCAGAGGACGGGCTTGCCGTCCGGACCCTTCACTTCCGACTTGAAGGCGGCCTTCACCTGCTCCACCACCGCCTCGGGCAGCGGGATGTAGTGCAGCTTCTCGGCAACCTCGGCACCTTCCTTGGTGTAGGCCCACTCGAAGAACTTCATGGTCTCGCGGGAGGCCTCGACGTTGCTCGGGTTCTTCGGCAGCAGCACGTAGGTCGGGGAGACGATCGGCCAGGCCTCGGGGGCCGGGGCGTCGATCATGGAGGCGGCGAAGTCCTTGGCGCCCTTCCAGTCGGCGGAGGCGGCGGCGGCCTGGAAGCCGGCGACCTCGGGGCTGACGAACTTGCCGGCCTTGTTCTGCAGCTGGGTCACGACCAGCTTGTTGGAGGCGGCGTAGATGAACTCGACGTAGCCGATGCCGCCCTTGGTGTTCTTGACGGTGCCGGTGACACCCTCATTGCCCTTGGCGCCGGCGCCGGTGGGCCACTGCACCGAGGTGGCGGAGCCGACCTTGGACTTCCAGTCGGGGCTGACGGCCGACAGGTAGGAGGTGAAGATGGAGGTCGTGCCGGACGAGTCCGAACGATAGACCGGGACGATGGCGTTCGAGGGCAGGGTCACGCCGGGGTTGAGGTCGGCGATGGCCTTGTCGTTCCACTTGGTGATCTTGCCGAGGTAGATGTCGGCGAGCACCGGGCCCGTGAGCTTCAGCTGGTTGGTGGCGATGCCGTCGAGGTTGACGGTGGCGACCACCGAGCCGATCACGGTCGGGAACTGCAGCAGGTTGTTGGCGGCGAGCTTCTCGCTCGGGACCGTCGCGTCGGACGCGCCGAAGTCCACGGTGCGGTTGATGATCTGGTTCTGGCCGCCGCCGGAGCCGATGGACTGGTAGTTCAGCGTCGAGCCGGTCTTCTCTTTGAACTTCGCGCCCCAGGACTGGTAGACGGGGGCGGGGAAGGACGCGCCAGCGCCGGTGAAATCGACAGCCTGGGCGCTGCCGGCGAACAGCGAGCCGGCTACGGCGATCACGCCGAGAGCGGTGGTGAGCTTCACGATAATTCTCCTTGCCAATTCGGTTGCCGCTCCGACAGGAGCGTGAGGCAACTCGGGCTCAGGACTCTTAGCCCCGGCGCGCCAAGGTTCTATGACGTGCCCGTGACACGAAAATGACAGCCTACGCCATTGACTTGTCGAGTCTTTTTTCCGGGTCCGGCAAAGCGTCCATGCGGACGGAAAAGATTGCGCCCGCGCCCAGCTCGCTTTCCACGCTCAGCCGGCCCCGGTGGCGGGCCACGATGTGCTTGACGATGGCGAGCCCCAGCCCCGTACCGCCCTGGTCGCGGCTCGCCGCCACGTCCACCCGATAGAAGCGCTCGGTGAGGCGGGGCAGGTGCTCCGGCGGGATGCCGGGGCCGAAGTCGCGGACGCTCACCACGGCCGTGCCGTTCTCCCGGGCGAGGCGTACCTCCACCTTCTTGCCGGGGGCGCCGTATTTGAGGGCGTTTTCCACCAGGTTCTCGAACAGGCGGATCAGCTCGTCGCGGTCTCCCAGCACCTCCACGGCGGCCGGCCCCTCGCCCGCCTCGCGCACCTGCTCCAGCTCCACGCCCCGGTCGCGGGCCAGCGGGGAGAGGGTGTCGCAGACGTGGGCGAGGATGGCGCCGAGGTCCACCTTGGTCTGCGGCTGGACGTGGGCGTTGAGTTCGATGCGCGACAGCGAGAGCAGGTCGTCGATGAGCCGCGACATGCGCCGCGCCTGCGCCGCCATGATGGCGAGGAAGCGCTCGCGCGCCGGCGTGTCGTTGCGCGCCGGGCCCTGCAGCGTCTCGATGAAGCCGGAGAGGGAGGCCAGCGGCGTGCGCAGCTCGTGGCTGGCGTTGGCCACGAAGTCCGCCCGCATCTGCTCCACCCGGCGCTGCTGGGTGAGGTCGCGGAAGGTGAGCAGCACGGCGTCCGGCGCGCGCTCCGGCGAGACGTGCAGGCGGAGCGGCACCACATGCGCTTCCAGCCAGCGGTCGAGGGGGATGCGCTCGGCGAATTCCACCCGCCGGGGCACCCCGTCCGCCGCCGACGCGCGCACCGCGTCCAGCACCTCGGGCACCCGCACCACGAAGGACAGGGGATCGCCCACCCGCGTCGGGCCGAGGGCGAGGGCCACGCGCTGGTTGGCGGTGATGATGTTGCCGGCGGCGGAGAGCAGCAGCGCGGGCTCGGGCAGCGCCGCCACCACCGCGCAGGCCTGCGTGTCCCGCGGCGGAGGGGGCGGGGTCGGCAGGGGTGTCACGACCGGTACCGGAGCCGGCGGCGCCGGCCGTAGCGACAGGGCGAGCGCCACCAGCAGCGCCGCCGTCAGCAGCGCCACCAGCGGATCGACCGCGCCGGCCACCGCCCCGCCGATGACCGCCGCCGCGATGGCCGCGAGCCAGACAAGGGTCCACCCCCCGATGCGGCCCGGAGGTGGAAGGAAGGGGTCCGCCTGCACGGCCAGGACGGGCGGCGGGGAAGGCAGCGCGGTGGAGGGCTGAGGGGTGGAGGACTGCGGTATGGAGGCTTGGATCGCGCGCGGCGCCTCCGCCGGGGCAATGGCGGGAGCCTGCGGTGCAGCGGGCTCGGGCGGGGGCGCGAGCGTCGATGACGTGAGGGCGGCCGCGGCTGGAGCCGGCGCCGGCGCGGGGGCAGCGGGCGGGAGAACGGGCTCGACCGGAGGCGGGCTGGACGTTTCCGCCGGCTGGGCGCGCCGCTCCGACGCGCGGCGCTCCCGCACGGGCCTCTCCTGATCACGTCTCTCCTGATCGCGCGTCTCTGGCTGACGCGCGTCCAACTCGCGGCCGGCCTGCGCGGGCCCTTCCGGCATCATTCTGGCGCGCCCTCCCTTTCGTGGCATTCTACACGGCCTCGCTGCTTCTTTCCGGCGCATTTCGCGAACGCCTGCCGCGCCGCCCGCCTGTGGCGAATCGCCCCGGCATGTCGGCCCTTCGTTTGAAGGGTGATGCTCGCGCCCCTCCAAGAAGGCATTACGACAGCCGGCCCTCCCGATATTTGATCGGGCGCGGTTTTCGCCAGCCATGCGCCGTCGCGTCGGCGGTCAAGGTCCCTCCCGCAGAGAGCTTCGGGGCGTCCGCGCGGCCTGCCCGTGCGACATGCCTTGCCCAACGGGCCTGCCCATCTGCTATGACGGGACGGGGGGCGGAGGAATTGCCGATGGGTCAGGATGACCGGCACCGGGCTGGCGGGTGCGGCCGCCGTGCAGTCGCGGGTATTGCGCGGCCTGCTTTCGCCATTCTGGCCGGTACCATGGTCGCTCTGCTGTCGCCGGTCTCGCCCGTGCGTGCCGATCCCGTGCCGCTGCCGACCACCGACTTCGCTTTGAAGGCCGATCTGAAGCGCGGCGGCACCCTCGATCTCGCCCACAGCCGGGGCCGCATGCGGGTGGAGATCCAGAAGCCCAACATCCCCGGCAGCATGGTGGGCATCATCGATCTGAAGGCGCGCAGCATGGTGGTGCGTACGCCCAACCTGCCCAACATGGCGGTGGAGATCGAGCTGCCGCCCGAATATGTGCTCGGCGCCCTGTCCGGCACCGGCCTGAGGGTGGGCGAGGATACGGTGGCGGGCGAGGCCTGCGACGTGTGGAAGGTCGATCCGCAGATGAAATCCGCCCTCGGCGCCACCACCGCCTGCATCACGCCGGACGGCATCGCCTTGCGCACGACCGTGGAGATCAAGGGCGCGAAGCACACGGTGTTCGAGGCGACCTCGCTCACCCGCGCGCCGCAGGATCAGGCGCAGTTCCAGCTGCCGGCCGGCATCCAGGTGATGAAGGTGCCCAAGGGCAAGATCGGCGCCGCCCTCGGCATTCCCGGCCTCGGCGGCCCGGCCGAGGCGCCGCCGGCCACGACCAAGCCCTGAGGCGGCCCGGCCGCACGTTTTACCCGAAGGTCATCGCCACCGGCACGTGATCGGACGGCTTCTCCCAGCCGCGCGCATCCTTCAGCACGGTCATGGCGCTGGCCGAGGGCGCGAGGCCCTGCGATGCCCACAAATGATCGAGCCGGCGGCCGCGATCATTCGCGGTGTAGTCGGGCGAGCGGTAGCTCCACCAGGTGAACAGCTTCTCCTGCGGCGGCACGAAGTGGCGCATCACGTCCACCCACGGGCCGGACG
>JAEZMT010000217.1 GCA_023442085.1 Pseudomonadota bacterium
TCCACGACCGGGGCGTCTGCGGGCCGCGCGTGACCTCCCGTTCGAGGTCTGCGCCGGGTGGCGGCTCGTAGACGGGCTTGCTGTCGCTCTTGAGGATGCCGGCGTCATAGCCCATCAGCGCCAGCACTACCTTGAAGGTGGAATTGGGGGGATGGCGCGCGGCGCACAGCCCCTGCTTTGCCAGCACCCGGCCACTGTCGAGATCGGTCACGAGCAGGCAATCCTCCGCCGCGGCCGCCGCGCGCGCGCCGAGGAGCGCCGGGGCCAGAGCGAGAGACAGGAAGAAAGCGAGGCGGGCGATGGGCCGTCCCACCGCCGAGCGCAGCTGCCCCATCAGGAGGCCTTGGCCGGCTTGTCCACCAGCCGGGGGGCGTAGGTGTGCTCCTTGGCGGGGAAGGTGCGGGCGCGCACCTCCTCGGCATAGGTCGCCACCGCCGTCTCGATGGCCGGGCCGAGATTGGCGTACTTCTTGACGAACTTCGGCACCCGGTCGCCGAGGCCCAGCATGTCCTCCAGCACGAGGATCTGCCCGTCGCAGGCCGGCGAGCCGCCGATGCCGATGGTGGGGCAGGGCACTTCCTCCGTGATGCGGCGCGCGAGCGGCTCGGCGATGGCCTCCAGCACGATGGAGAAGGCGCCGGCCTCGGCCACCGCGCGGGCGTCGTCGAGGATGATCGAGGCCTCGGCATCGTCGCGGCCGCGCGCCTTGAACGAGCCGAGCGTGTTGATGGCCTGAGGGGTGAGGCCCACATGGCCCATCACCGGCACGCCACGATCCACCAGGAAGCGCACGGTGTCGGCCATGCGCCGGCCGCCCTCGAGCTTCACTGCACCGGCGCCGGTCTCCTTGAGCACGCGGGCGGCGGTGTGGAAGGCTTCGGTCGGGCTCGCCTCGTAGCTGCCGAAGGGCAGGTCCACGACGATGAGCGCACGCTGCGTGCCGCGCACCACGGCGCGGCCGTGCACGATCATCATCTCCACGGTCACCGGGACAGTGGTCTCCAGCCCGTGCATCACCATGCCGAGGCTGTCGCCGACGAGGATCACATCGACGTGGCGGTCGAGCAGGCGCGCCGTGTGGGCATGGTAGGAGGTGAGCGACACGATGGGCTCGCCTCCCTTGCGGGCCTGGATCTCGGGCGCGGTGACGCGGCGGGCGTCGGCCTGAATGGACATGGCGTTCCTCTTGGCTTGGCCGGCGCCGGGGCGGCGGCACGGCCGGGGGCATTTCCGGCTCCCGCGGGAGCCGTCCTCACCTGGCTGTTGTTTTTGTTCGTGTCTCTGGACGGCTGCGCTGCGCTCACATCACCGGCACGCCGACGACGTAGGGATGAAATAGGTAGGCGAGGGCGAGATAGAGCACCAGCCCCCCGCCGACCACCAGCGCGTCGCCCGCCCAGTTTTTCGGCGCGACGGGCGGAGGCAGGTTGCGCCGTTTCACCGAGATGCGGTCGAACACCGCCCAGGCCAGCACCGCCCCGAACAACACGATGGAGGCGATATCGCCATTGGCGAGAAGGTGCGCCACGGCCCAGGTCTTCACGCCCACCAGCATGGGGTGCTTGAGCCAGGCCTTGACGTGGCTCGGGACGTAAGCTGCGACGATGGCAATGGCTGCGAACAGCATCAAGAGCAGCGTGAGGTGGCGCATGCCCACGGGCGGGTTCCACACCTGCATGGGGCCGGAGGCGCGCCACAGCGCATAGCCATAGGCCGTGAGCAGCAGCCCGGAAGCCGCGAGCAGGGAATAGAAGCCCTTGTAGGGACCTTCCCCCAGCGTGCCGATGAGGCTGGCGCGCAGGCCCTTGACCGTCGTCACCAGATGGATGCCGAGGAAGACGACGAGGCCGAACAGCATCATCACCATGGAAGGGGTCTCCTGAGGCGCGGGCGCATCCGCTGCCGACGCGCGGACATTAGTGGGGCTGGAGCCGGTTGGGAACGGGGCGGCGGCTTAAGGCAACCGGTGGGCGCCGCCCGCGCCCCCGACATCTTGCACGCGCCCCCAAGCGTGGCACTATGGCTGACGGGAGGTCAGCGAGATGCTCGAAGCGCTGGTTGTGCCATCGCCCGCCCGCAAGATGGGGCCCGTACCGCCCCCGTTCCGGCTCTTCGGCCGGCTGGCTGCCGCGCTCCTGGTGGCCATGCTGATGAGTTTCGCTCTGGCCGGACCGGGCTCCGCCGCAGCGGCCGTGGTGGCGCGGATCGATCTGTCCCGGCAGACCATGACGGTGAGCGTGAACGGCATGCCGCATTATTCCTGGCCGGTCTCCACCGCCCGCCGCGGCTATGTCACGCCCACCGGCGCCTACCGACCCCAGCGCATGTACCGCAGCTATTTCTCGCGCAAGTATTACAACTCGCCCATGCCCTACTCGATCTTCTTCAACGGCGGGTATGCCATCCACGGGAGCTATGAGGTGAGCCGCCTCGGCGCGCCGGCGTCTCACGGCTGCGTGCGACTACATCCGTCGAATGCCGCGACGCTCTATGCGCTGGTGCAGAGCTACGGGGCGGGAAATACGCTGATTCTCATCACCCGCTGAAGGGGCGTCCTTCCGCCCCTCGTCCGGCGCATGCGTGCCCTGCGGCGAATCCCTCGCAACAGGTCTTCTATTCGTCGCGCACCCATGGTATCGGCCACTGCCAACTCGTAGCGAGGTGCCGGAACCCCTCGGCCAGCCCAAAGGTCTGGTCCAGGCTCGGTCTCTCGTTCCGGCCCCGATCCAGCGGTCGCGTTCCGCGCCGCCACCAGGAGTTGGCCATGACGACCCCCAATGGGACTGCGCATTCGTCCGCGATCGACAGCCGCTCGCGCTTCCGCGAGGCGCTGACCTTCGACGACGTGCTGCTGACGCCCGGCGCCTCCGAGGTGATGCCCGGCCAGGTGGATATCTCCACCCAGCTCACCAAGACCATCAGCCTCAACATGCCGATCATCTCCGCGGCCATGGACACCGTGACCGAATCGCGGCTTGCCATCGCCATGGCGCAGGCTGGCGGTATCGGCGTGATCCACCGCAATCTCTCGCCCGAGATGCAGGCCGAGCATGTGCGGCAGGTGAAGAAATACGAATCGGGCATGGTGGTGAACCCGGTCACCATCCACCCCGACCAGACGCTCTCCGACGCGCTCGACCTGATGAAGCGCTATTCCATTTCCGGCATTCCGGTGGTGGAGCGGGGCACCGGCGGCATGGCCGGGCGCCTGGTTGGCATCCTCACCAACCGCGACGTGCGCTTCGCCCGCGATCCCGGCCAGCGGGTCGCGGAGCTGATGACCAAGGACCGTCTGGTAACCGTCCGCGAGGGCCAGGTGAATCAGGACGAGGCCAAGCGCCTCCTGCATCAGTACCGCATCGAGAAGCTGCTGGTGGTGGACGCCGACGACCGCTGCGTCGGCCTCATCACCGTGAAGGACATCGAAAAGGCGGTGGCCTATCCCAACGCCGCCAAGGACGAGCAGGGCCGCCTGCGCGTCGCCGCCGCGACCACGGTCGGCGAGGACGGCTTCGAGCGCACCGAGCGTCTGATCGACGCGGGCGTGGATCTCGTGGTGGTGGACACCGCCCACGGCCATTCGCGCAAGGTGCTGGACCAGGTGGAGCGCATCAAGAAGCTCTCCAACCGCACCCAGATCCTTGCCGGCAACATCGCCACGTCCGACGGCGCCAAGGCGCTCATCGATGCCGGCGCGGACGCGGTGAAGGTTGGCATCGGCCCCGGATCCATCTGCACCACCCGCATCGTCGCCGGCGTCGGCGTGCCCCAGCTCACCGCCGTGATGGACGCGGTGGAGGCGGCGCTCGCCACCGGGACGCCGGTGGTGGCGGACGGGGGCATCAAGTTCTCCGGCGATCTCGCGAAGGCGCTGGCGGCGGGCGCCTCCGCCGCCATGGTAGGCTCGCTGCTCGCCGGAACCGATGAGAGCCCGGGCGAGGTATTCCTTCTCCAGGGACGCTCCTACAAGTCGTATCGCGGCATGGGCTCGGTGGGCGCCATGGCCCGCGGTTCCGCCGACCGCTATTTCCAGGCCGAGGTGCGCGACACGCTGAAG
This sequence comes from Pseudomonadota bacterium, assembly GCA_023442085.1. Taxonomy (GTDB): domain Bacteria; phylum Pseudomonadota; class Alphaproteobacteria; order Rhizobiales; family Xanthobacteraceae; genus Xanthobacter. Next base: position 4,058 of record JAEZMT010000217.1, read on the forward strand.
CTCGTGCCGGAAGGCATCGAGGGGCAGGTGGCCTACAAGGGGCCGGTCGGTGCCGTGCTGCATCAACTCGCCGGCGGCCTGCGGGCGGCGATGGGCTATGTGGGCGGGAGCACCCTCAAGGAGTTCCGCGAGCGCGCCCGCTTCGTGCGCATCTCCTCTGCCGGCCTGCGCGAGAGCCACGTCCACGACGTGACCATCACTCGCGAGAGCCCGAACTACCCGACCAGCGTCTGAAGTGGTTTGAGGGATCGCACCGGCGCGGCTCAGCCCGCGCCGGCGGCACCCCCGCCACGCATGCGCACCACGAATTCCACCAGGAAGGCCGTGGACCAGGCCACCATCATGGGGCCGATGAGCGATTCGAAGCCGGCCACGGCTCGAAAGGCCCTATCGATGCTCACGCCATCTGGGCCGAGCGTGGTGTAGGTAGAGAGGGAATAATAGATGGCGTCGCGCGGGTCGCCGATGGCGTCGAGCAGCACATAGGCGCCGGCCCAGATGCACACCTCCGCGAGATGCACGAGGCTGAGGCTGAGCACCGTGGCGCTGATGATAACGGCTTCCACGAACACGTGGTCGACGTAGATTTTCCCACTAATCCGGTGGTTGAGGCGGCGGCGAATGACCGTCAACGACATCGCGTGCGTGACGACCGTCAGCATCGCCAGAACGATGCAGGTGATAACCACCGCCAACACCGCGCCCGAACCCATATGCCCGTCCATGTGCCGTTTTCGCTCCGCCCGTGACGCACCACGTGTGAGCTTAGCACCGGCCGGCGCGATCTCACGCGTCCAGGCAAGACGACGCCGAGCGTGAGCGGGGCGGCACGCGGCGGAAACGCCACGAAACGGAAGTTTACAAACGGTATCCATTTCCTTCTTCCGCAGCGGAATACCCCTGGGGTAGGTTGGAGTCCAAGGGCGGCACACGGGAGACCATCAGGCTCCGCGAGGCGGAGCCGTCCGGGCCTCTCGCGCCGGAGCCGCTCCATGTTCGCCTCTCAGCCTCGCTTGGATTTTGCCGTCGTCGGTGTTCAGAAAGCAGGAACGACCGCGCTTTTCCATTTCCTGTCCCAGCATTCCCGCATCGCGATGCCGGGCGCCAAGGAACTGCACTTCTTTGATGACGACCGCCGGTGCTGGGCGCGCCCGGATTATCGCGACTACCTCTCGCGCTTATCCCGGCGACGGGGCGTGATCCGGGGCGAGGCGACGCCCTCCTACATCTGGTGGCCGAACGCGCTTGAGCGGCTGTGGTTGCATAATCCCGATGTCCGGATCATCGCGCTGTTCCGCGATCCGGTGGCGAGGGCCCATGCCCACTGGCGCATGAGCCGGGCGAACGGGAGGGAGCTCCTCGACTTTTCCAGCGCCATCCGGGCAGAGCGGGGCCGCCTCGCGACCGCCACTGCCGACGACGTGCGGCGGCACTATTCCTATGTGGAGCGCGGTTTTTACGGCGCTCAGGTGGAGCGCCTCCTGTCCATCTTCCCACGCAGCCAGGTTCTGATGATCCGCCAGGATGACCTGGCGCAGCACCACGGGGAAACCCTCTCGCGCGTGTTCGATTTTCTCGGAGTTGAGAGGGAGTACGTCGCGCCGGATCGGGTCTTCGATGGCGTAGCCGACCTGCCGGTCCGCGCCGCGGACGAGGCCTTTCTGGCGGATGTCTACGCTGCTGACCTCGAACGTTTTTCCGAGCTGAGCCGGCTCGACGTATCCCATTGGTCCTGCGCGGACCCGGACCGGCGCATCATCGCGCCGGACGGGGATCAGCCATTGCGGCGGGGATCCTTCGGCGGCGTCACGTCGATCATGCCGCTGTCGTCCGGCGTGCCGTAGCCGCGGGCCTCGCGCAGGTCGATGACGCGGAAGGAAAAGCCGCCGTCGCGCTTCATGCCCGGCGCGCGGCCGGTGACGAGCGCATAGACGCCACCGCCAAGGACCAGGGCGGTGATGACGA
>JAEZMT010000224.1 GCA_023442085.1 Pseudomonadota bacterium
GCGTCATCAATTCCGAGCTGGTGAAGAAGAACGCCACCGAGAAGGACCCCTGGGGCCTCGAATACACCAAGCAGAACACCGCCGGCTCGGGCGCCTACCGCGTCACCAAGTGGACGCCCGGCACCGAAGTGATCTTCGAGCGCTTCGATGACTGGAAGGGTGGCCCGCTGCCCAAGATCAAGCGGGTGATCTGGCGCATGGTGCCCTCCGCCGGCAACCGCCGGGCGCTGCTGGAGCGCGGCGACGCGGACATCTCCTACGACCTGCCCAACAAGGACTTCGTGGAGCTGAAGCAGGCGGGCAAGCTCAACATCACGTCGGTGCCGTATTCCAACGGCGTGCAGTACATTGGCATGAACGTGAAGAACCCGCCCTTCGACAATCCGAAGGTGCGCGAGGCCATCGCCTACGCCATTCCCTACGAGAAGATCATGGAGGCCGTTCTCTACGGTCTCGGCCGCCCCATGTTCGGCGCGCCGGCGGATGCCGCCACGAAGGTGACCTGGCCGCAGCCGACCAAGTTCAAGACCGATCTCGCCAAGGCCAAGCAGCTGATGGCCGAGGCAGGCCTTGCCGGCGGCATCGACACCACGCTCTCCTTCGACCTCGGGTTCGCCGGCGTCAACGAGCCCATCTGCGTGCTTCTGCAGGAAAACCTGGCGCAGATCGGTATCAAGACCACCATCAACAAGATCCCCGGCGCCAACTGGCGCACGGAACTGAACAAGAAGGTTCTGCCGCTCTACACGAACGTGTTTTCGGGCTGGCTCGACTATCCGGAATACTTCTTCTTCTGGTGCTATCACGGCTCGAATTCGGTCTTCAACACCATGAGCTACCAGTCTGCGGCCATGGACACCTTCATCGACGGCGCGCGCGCGGCGGCGGCGAGCGGAGACAAGGCGGCCTACGATACGGACGTGAAGGGCATGGTGGATCTCGCCTTCGCCGACGTGCCGCGCATTCCGCTCTACCAGCCGTTCGTCAACGTCGCGATGCAGAAGAACATCACCGGCTACGAATACTGGTTCCACCGCCGCCTCGACTATCGCGCCTTCCAGAAGGGCTGAGGCATCCCTCTTCCTCTTCAGGGAGGAAGCGGCGTGAGGGGTGGCGCCGGGGGCGGAAGCCGGCGCTTTGGGTTCACCCGGGTGCCGGCATCGGTGCCGCCCCTCACCCCACATCCGGCGTCCCGCCGGAGACGAGAAACGGCTGCGGTGCCCGATGCCCCGCAGCCCGGTTCGCACAGAGGGATATCGCCATGCTGAAGCTCCTAGGCAGTCGTCTCGCCACAGCCGTGCCCAGCCTGATCGGCGTGGTGATCGTGACCTTCCTCCTCACCCGCGTGCTGCCCGGCGACACGGCGGCCTATTTCGCGGGACCGGCCGCGACGCCGCAGGCCATCGCCGAGATCCGCACCAAGCTCGGCCTCGACAAGTCGTTGCCGGCCCAATTCGCCGATTATGTATCGGCCCTCGCTCAGGGCAACCTCGGCTCTTCGCTCTCCACCGGCCAGCCGGTCGCCACCGAAATCGCGGCCCGCTTACCGGCCTCGGCCGAACTGACGCTGGCGGGGCTGGTGCTGGCGCTGGTGATTGCGGTGCCCTTCGGCATCATGGCGGCGGTGCGACAGGGATCGTGGATCGACCATGCCTGCCGCATCATCACCACGGCCGGCGTCTCGCTGCCGGTGTTCTTCACCGGGCTGCTGCTGGTCTATGTCTTCTACTTCAAGCTGGGATGGGCGCCGGCGCCGCTGGGTCGGCTCGACGTGTTCTTCTCCGCGCCCGAGACGGTGACGGGCTTCTATGTCATCGACAGCCTGATCGCCCGCGATTTCGAGACCTTCCGCGCCGCGCTGGCGCAACTGGCGGTGCCCGCGATCACGCTGGCCATCTTCGCCCTCGCGCCCATCGCCCGCATGACCCGCGCCTCCATGCTGGCGGTGCTCTCTTCCGAGTTCGTGCGCACCGCGAAGGCGGCGGGGCTCACCGACTACACGGTCATCATCACCTACGCCTTCCGCAATGCCATGCTTCCCGTGGTGACGACGCTGGGCATGGTGTTCTCCTTCCTCCTCGGCGCCAACGTGCTGGTGGAGAAGGTGTTCGCCTGGCCGGGCATCGGCTCCTACGCGGTGGAGGCGCTGATTACCTCGGATTATGCGCCGGTGCAGGGCTTCGTGCTCGCCATGGCGATCCTCTACGTGATCCTCAACCTCCTGATCGATCTCGCCTACGGCATCATCGATCCCCGCGCGCGGAGCGAAGCATGACCCTCGCCACGGCCGACACCCAGAAGGCTTCAGGCGGCCTTGCCGCCACGCTCGCCCACGCCCGCTATGTGATCTCGGACAACCCCGTCACCGGCATCGCCTTCGGCATGTTCCTCGTGCTGGTGGTGTGCGCCACGATCGGGCCGTTCATCGTACCCTATGATCCGCTGGCCTCGGACACGGCGGCGGCGCTGCAGCCGCCCTCGGCCGCCCACTGGTTCGGCACCGACAACCTCGGCCGCGACATCTTCTCCCGCGTGGTGGTGGCGAGCCGGCTGGACATGGCCATCGCCATCTTCTCGGTGGCGCTTGTGTTCGCCGTGGGCGGCGTCGCCGGCATCGCCTCCGGCTTCTTTGGCGGCTGGACGGACCGGATCATCGGGCGCATCTCCGACACCATCATGGCCTTCCCGCTCTTCGTGCTCGCCATGGGCATCGTCGCGGCCCTGGGCAACACGGTGACGAACATCGTGATTGCCACCGCCATCATCAACTTCCCGCTCTATGTGCGCGTGGCGAAGTCGGAAGCCGCCATCCGCCGCAATGCCGGCTACGTGCAGGCGGCGCGGCTGACCGGCAATTCGGAATGGCGCATTTTGCTCACGACCATCCTGCCCAACATCATGCCCATCATGATGGTGCAGATGTCGCTCACCATGGGCTACGCGATCTTGAACGCCGCCGGCCTCTCCTTCATCGGTCTCGGAGTGCGTCCGCCGACGCCCGAGTGGGGCATCATGGTGGCCGAGGGCTCGGCCTACATCGTCTCCGGCGAATGGTGGATCGCGCTGTTTCCCGGCCTCGCGCTCATGTTCGCGGTCTTCTGCTTCAACCTCCTGGGCGACGGTCTGCGCGACATCGTCGATCCCCAGCGCCGCACCTGAGGAGGCCGCCATGCATGGAGTTGTGGACGTGAAGGAACACGCCGCCAAGTCCTCCGAGACCCCGAGCGGCCCGCTGCTTCAGGTGCGCGACCTCACCGTCGAGTTCGCCACCCGCCGCGGCATCGTCACGGCGGTGAGCAAGGTGGACCTCACCCTCGGCAAGGGCGAGACGCTGGGCATCGTGGGCGAGTCCGGCTCGGGCAAGTCGGTCACCTCCTACACAGTGATGCGCATCCTCGACCGGGCCGGCCGCATCGCGGAGGGCTCCATCACCTTCTCCGGCATCGATGTGGCCCATGCGCCCGAGAGCGAGATGCGCGACCTGCGCGGCCGCGAAATGTCGATGATCTTCCAGAACCCGCGTGCGGCGCTGAACCCCATCCGCACGGTGGGCGCGCAGATCGGCGACGTGCTGCTCCAGCATGTCCAGGCCGACCCGCGCAACGTGAAGGAAAAGGTCATCGACATCCTCAAGCAGGTGCGTATCGCGCGGCCGGAGGACCGCTACCACGCCTATCCGTTCGAGTTGTCCGGCGGCATGTGCCAGCGCATCGTCATCGCGCTCGCGCTCGCCTGCCGGCCGCAGCTGATGATCGCGGACGAGCCCACCACCGGCCTCGACGTGACGACCCAGAAGGCGGTGATGGACCTTGTGACGGAGCTGACGCGCGAGCGCGGCATGTCCACCATCCTCATCACCCACGACCTCGGCCTCGCCGCCGCCTATTGCGACACGGTGATGGTAATGGAGAAGGGCAAGGTGGTGGAGACCGCGCCCGCCGAGCGCATCTTCCGCGATCCCCAGCATCCCTACACCAAGAAGCTCATGCGCGCGACGCCGCGCCCGGGCATCACGCTGAAGGATCTTCTGCCGGAAGGCGAGGCCGCAGCCGCTTCGGCCGCGACGCCCGCGCCTGCGACCGGGACGGGGGAAACGCTTCTCACCGTTGCAAACCTCGTCCGCGAATATCCCCGCCAGGGCGCGCCCTCTGCCTTCCTTGCCAAGCTCAAGGGCAAGACCCTGACGCGGGAGGAGACCATCTTCCGCGCCGTGGACGGGATTTCCTTCGAGGTGAAGCGCGGCGAGAGCGTCGGCCTCGTGGGCGAGAGCGGCTGTGGCAAGTCCACCACCTCCACCATGGTGATGCGCCTGATCGATCCGACGGCGGGCAAGATTACCTTCGCGGGCGAGGATATCGGTGCGATCCCCGCCAAGGACTTCGCCCACCATCCCATGCGCAAGCGCATCCAGATGGTGTTCCAGGACCCGACCGAGAGCCTCAATCCGCGCTACACCGCCTCCCGCGCCATCGCCGATCCCTTGCTGCGCATGGGTGGCTATTCGAGCGGGGCAAAGCTCGATGCCCGCGTGGCGGAACTCGCCGAGATGGTGGGCCTGCCGCAGAACCTGCTGGAGCGCTTCCCGCATCAGCTCTCCGGTGGCCAGAAGGCCCGCATCGGCATCGCCCGCGCCATCGCGCTCGACCCCGATCTCGTCATCCTCGACGAGCCGACGGCGGCCCTGGACGTGTCGGTGCAGGCCGTGGTCCTGAACCTGCTGGAAGAGCTGAAGCAGCGGCTCGGCATGAGCTATCTGTTCGTCTCCCACGACCTCCACGTGGTCGGCCTTCTGTGCGACCGGGTGATCGTGATGCGGCAGGGCCGGATCGTGGAGGAGGGGACATCGCAGCAGGTGCTGGAGGCACCCAAGGACGCCTATACCCGCGAACTCATCGCCGCCATTCCCCATCCCCCGGTCTGAGGCACGCCATGGCCACCGAAACCACCCTGCCCAAGGTCGAGGACGCCGCCCTGGCGCAGCTTCTCGACGGCGCGCTGTCGGCCCACGGCATCGTCGCGCGCCCGGAATGGCGCACGGAGGCGCTCGCCTATCTGCGCAGCATCGCCGATGCGGCGACCCTCGTCCGCAGTCTGGACCTCGGCGACGCCGAGGAGCCGGCCCCCGTCTATCGTCCGTGAGGTGGTGATGAACGCGCCTGTCCCCGTTCCCGACCCCACTCGCCTCGCCGGCGCGACCGCCGCCGAGATTGCCGCAGCCGTCGCTTCCGGCACTGTCACGGCGCGTGCCGTCATCGAGGCGACGCTGGCGCGCATCGCTGCCCTCGATCCGGCCATCAACGCCTTCACCGACGTGACTGCCGAGCGCGCCCGGGCCCATGCGGACCGGATAGACGCCGCCCGCGCGGCGGGCGCGTCGCTTGGCCCGCTCGCCGGTGTGCCTTTCGCGGTGAAGAACCTGTTCGACATCGAGGGGCTGCCGACCCGCGCCGGCTCGAAGATCAACCGGGAGCGCCGACCGTCCGGGCAGGACGCCTTTCTGGTGGAGCGGTTGGAGGCGGCCGGTGCCATCCTCGTCGGCGGGCTCAACATGGGCGAATACGCCTATGACTTCACCGGCGAGAACGTCCACGATGGCGCCTCGCGCAATCAGCACGATTTGAACCGCATGTCCGGCGGCTCGTCCGGCGGCACCGGGGCGGCGGTGGCGGCGGCCATGGTGCCCATCGCCCTTGGCTCCGACACCAACGGCTCCATCCGCGTGCCTTCGTCGCTGTGCGGCACGTTCGGGCTGAAGCCCACCTACGGCCGACTGGGGCGGGGCGGCAGCTTTCCCTTCGTGACGGCCCTGGACCATCTCGGTCCGCTCGCCCGCTCAGTTGCGGACCTTGCTCTCTCCTATGATGCCATGCAGGGCGAGGATGGGCGCGATCCGGGCCAGACGCCGCGTCCAGTCGAGCCCGTTGCCCGGCTGATAGGTGAAGGAATTGTCGGGCTCCGCATCGCCATCGCCGGCGGCTGGTTCCGCGCCAAGGCGCATCCGGAAGCGTTCGCCGCCGTGGATGCGGTGGCCGCCGCACTCGGCGCGCGCGACACGGTGGACATTCCCGACGCCGCCCGCGCCCGCGCCTCTGCCTACATCATCACGGCAGCCGAAGGGGCGAGCCTGCACGCGCGGCGTCTCGCCGTGCGGCCGGTGGATTTCGATCCCGCCGTGCGTGACCGGCTGCTCGCCGGCCTCGCCATTCCCGCCTCGTGGGTCGACGCCGCGCAGCGCTTCCGCCGGCACTTCCGGGACGAGATGCTGAAGCTGTTCGAGGCCCACGACGTGCTCCTCGCGCCCGCGACGCCCTGCCGAGCGCCGGAGCTGGGGCAGAAAACCTTCGTGCTCGATGGCGAGGAAATGCTGGTGCGGCCGAATCTCGGCCTGTTCACCCAGCCCATTTCGTTTATCGGTCTGCCCGTCGTCGCTGTGCCGGTTCGGGTGGCGGTGGGCGAGGCGCCGGACCTGCCCATCGCCGTTCAGGTCATCGCCCCGCCGTGGCGCGAGGATATGGCCCTGCGCGTGGCGGCGGAGCTGGAGCGGCTCGGCGTCGCGGCAGCCCCCGCCGCAACCCTGTGAAGGAGAACCCGTTGGAGATCGACATTCCCGAGGTGAAGGCCGAGGTGGAGGCCGCGTTCGCGCGCTATGAGGCCGCGCTCGTCGGCAACGACGTGGAGACGCT
>JAEZMT010000316.1 GCA_023442085.1 Pseudomonadota bacterium
GTGGAGGAGAGGAGGCGGCGCGCGAGCATGGGGCTCAGACCTTCTTGATGGTGGCGCGGCCGAACAGGCCCGAGGGCTTCAGCGAGAGCACCAGCAGCAGCAGGACGAGGCCGGGCACGTCCTTGTAGCCGGTGGAGATGTAATAGCCGGTGAGTGTCTCGGTGATGCCGAGGATGAGGCCGCCCACGATGACGCCCATGCCGCTCGACAGGCCTCCGATGATGGCCACGGCGAACGCCTTCAGCCCCAGCACCGCGCCCATGGTGGCGCCGGTGAGGGTGACGGGGGCGATGAGCACGCCGGCGAAGGCCGCTGTCATGGAGGAGAGGGCATAGGAGAAGGTGATGACGCGCCGCGTGTCGATGCCCATCAGGCCCGCCGCGTCGCGGTCATTGGCGGTGGCCACCACGGCCTTGCCGAAGATGGAGCGCCGGTTGAAGATTTCCACCGCCAGCATGATGGCGAGCGCGCCGATGACGATGGCGATCTCCATGGGCTGGATGCGCACCGGCCCGATGGTGAGCGCCGCCTCGGGCAGCGGGGAGGGGAAGCGCAGGGCGTCGCGGCCCCAGATGTTCTCGGCGAGATTGCGGAAGATGATGCCCAGCGCGATGGTCGCCATGATCCAGCCGGCTTCTGACTTCGCCTTCACCGCCTGCCGCACGCCGAGCCATTCCACCACCGCGCCCTGCGCGAGGCCGAAGGCGAAGACGATGGGCAGCATGAGAAGATAGGCCCAGAGCGTGCCGAGCGCCTGCCCAATGAGGAAATTGATGGTGGTGAGGCCCACCAGCGCCCCCAGCATCAGGGCCTCGCCCTGGCCGAAGTTCAGGGTCTTCGAAGTGGCGAAGGTGAGCTGATAGCTGAAGGCGATGACGCCGTAGATCATGCCTACGGCGATGCCGCTCACGATGAGCTGCGACAGGATGTTCATGACGGTCTCCGGAAGGGGGCGCGGCCCCCGCGTCACGGCAGGGTTCCGGGCGAGCCGGCCGCCGCGCTCGTCGGCGCGGCGATCCGAATGGTGTCGGAGGCGGAGAGGGGCTAACCGAGGGGGCGCGCTATGAGCCGACACCCCACCCAGTGCCGTCATGCCCCGGCTTGTCCGGGGCATCCCCTTCGCTGCAAGGTCCGCTCTATGGACGGGCAGGCCGCCCAGCCGATCCGTGGATCCCCCGGAACCCGGCCGCTGCCGGGTTTCTATGCCAGGAGCCGGAAGTCGGCAGAAACCGACTTCCGGGCGAGCCGGGGGATGACGGTGCGATCAAAGGCCAAGCAGCCACCTGAACGTGAGCCCGGTCAGCCTCAGTTCTTCGCCTTCACCCGCACCGCCTTGTCACCGGCGATGTCTTCGGGGTGGGCGGCGACCACGCGGCCGTCCTTCACGAGGCCGAACACCGGGATGTTGGCGGTGATGGCCTCGTGGTCGGTGGCGGAGAAGGGCTTGTCGTAGACGGTCACGACGCCCTCGACCTTGGTGTTGAGGTTTTCCAGCGCCTCGCGGATCTTGCGGCCGTCGGTGGAGCCCGCCTGCTTGATGGCGGCGGCGAGCAGCAGCACCGAGTCATAGCCCTGCGCGGCCGAGACCGGCGAAGGCATGCGGTCGATCTTGTAGGCGGCCTGGTAGGCCTCGATGAACGCCTTGCGCTTCGGGGTGTCGGGCAGCTGGATGAAGGTCTGCGGCATCATCGCGCCGTTGCCGTTGGCACCGGCGGTGTCGATGAAGTTGGCCATGGAGAGCGTCCACGAGCCGATCATCGGCACCTTCCAGCCGAGCTTGGCCATGCCGTTGGCGATCTGCGCCAGCTCGGGGCCGATGGCGTAGGTCAGGACCACGTCGGCGCCGGCTTCCTTGGCGCGCAACAGCTGCGCGGTCATGTCGGTGTCGCCGATGTTGAACTTCTCTTCCGCGACCGGCTTCACACCCATGGTGGCGAGGGCCTTCACCAGATCGGCGCGGCCGAGCTGGCCGTAATTGGTCGAGTCGGCGAGGATGGCCGGCTTCTTGAAGCCCTGCCGCTTCACCGCCTCGTCGGCGATCATGGCGCTCTGGATGGCGTCATTGGCGGAGGTACGGAAGATGTAGTTGTTCTTGTTGTCCGGCGGCACGAACTGCTTTGAGATGAGGGTGCCGGTGGCCACGTTGTTGATCACCGGAATCTCGGCTTCCTGGTAGAAGCGCTGGGACGCGAGAGCGACGCCGGTGTTGATGTAGCCGAGGGTGGCGACGACGCCCTCCTTGTTGATGAGCTCCTGGGCGATCTGCACGCCCACCTCGTTCTTGGCCTCGTCGTCACGCTCGACGAGCTGGAGCGGACGGCCGAGCACGCCTCCGGCCTTGTTCACCTCTTCCACGGCGAGCTTCACGCCGTCGCGCATGCTCACGCCCATGGACGATGAGCCGCCGGTGAAGGGGCCGGTGAGTCCGATTTTGATGGGGTCGGCGGCGTAAGCTGCGCCGGAAACGGCAAGCCCGAAAACGGCAACGCCTGCGGCCAAAGCCGCGACCATGCTCCTCAGTCGCATCTTCTACTCCCTGTGTGTCCGATTATTCGGTTATTATACTTTAGTAGTGCCCACCCTCCCGCAGGACGGGGCGGCTCTCAATCGTTTAAGCGAATTGAGAACCGCGCGCCACCATAACCTAGCGGAAGGAGGGTCAAGCCTTTGCTGCTGCCGTTTTCGCAGGCAGTCGCATCGAGAAGTTACGGCGCGGTGGCGGTCTTGGACCACGCGTTTGGCGAAGCAAAGCGCAAGATGTGAACGCCACGCTCGCGGCCGCGCGAGGTCTTTCCGCAGTTGCGTTCAAGTTTTTGCAGATGCGAAGGATTCGTTGACGCGAGGCACCGCCGCCGCCTATGGTCGTGGCGACGGTTCCCGCAAGGGATCAAAAGGGAACGCGGTGCTCCGGCCTTGCCGGAAATGCCGTGGCTGCCCCCGCAACTGTAAGCGGCGAGTCCTCTGCCATCAGCCACTGGGTCGCAAGGCCTGGGAAGGCGGCACAAGGGCGGCGACCCGCGAGCCAGGAGACCTGCCGTCAGCCGTGGTCACGCGCGAGCACGTCGGGCGGGGTTCTCCTGATGGCGGTTCTGTCCCGGTCCCCTAGGGCCGGACATGCCTCGTTCGCGGTGACGGACCACCCGTGCCGTCGAGTTCATTCATGTCCACCGCCGTTCACTTCCGATCCTGCCGCGTCCTGTCGGCTGCGGCCCTGCTTACTTTTGCCTGCGTTCCCGCGCTCGCCCAGACCCAAAATCTGAATGCAGACGACCAGAATGCCGGCGACCTGCCGGAGCTGGTGGTGAGCGCCACCGGCATCCCCACCCCCGAGACCGAGGTGGCGAGCTCCGTCAGCGTCGTCACCGAGCAGGACATCGCCCGCAGCCAGCAGCGCACCCTGCCGGAGGTGCTGCAATCCCTGCCCGGTCTCAACGTGGTGCAGACCGGCGGGCCGGGCGGCACCACCTCGGTGTTCATCCGGGGCACCAATTCCAACCATGTGAAGGTGCTGATCGACGGCATCGACGCCGGCAATCCGGCCGCCACCAATGGCGCGTTCGATTTCGGCAAGCTGCTGGCGTCCGACCTGGAGCGGGTGGAAGTGCTGCGCGGCCCGCAGTCCGGCCTCTATGGCTCGGACGCCATCGGCGGCGTCATCTCCATCACCACCAAGAAGGGCGAGGGGCCGCCCAAGGTGTCGGCTTATGTGGAGGGCGGCGCGCTCGGCACCTTCAACCAGTATGCGAGCCTCACAGGCGCTACCGAAAAGCTGTCCTACTCGTTCAACGTCACCCACTTCTCCTCCACCGACATTCCGGTGACGCCGCAAAACATTGCTCCGCCCTTCTGGCCGCGCAATCCCAACGCCTACGACAACTGGACCTACTCCACCCGGCTCGATTGGCAGGCCACCGAGACCTTCGCGGTGAATTTCGTCGCCCGCTACATCGACACCAGCCTCGCCTTCACGCCGGACACCTTCCCCCCGCCCACCTATGCCGGCCTTCCCGCCGCGCTGCGCTCCACGGCCTATTCCAGCATGTTCTTCACCAAGGGGGAGGGCGTGTGGACCGCGCTGGACGGCGCTCTCGTCACCACCTTCGGCGCGAGCGAGATGACCTCGTCGAGCCCCACGGTGGGGCCGAACCCGGACGTGAACGGCACCTATGACGGCGACCGGCAGGTCTATTACGTCCGCTCCAACTATCTCGTCGCACCGGGCCAGAACCTGCTCGTCGGCGCCGAGCGGCGGAACGAGGCCATGACCTCTTCCACCGCCTACACCAGTGTGGACGCCTCCACCGGCGACACGGGCGTCTATGCCGAGTATCAGGGCAACCTGTGGAACCGGCTCTTCTTCGCCGCCAACGTGCGCTACGACAGCGACGACAGCTTCGGCGACCACACCACCTTTCGCCTTGCCCCCGCGCTGCTCTTCGACGAGACGGGCACCAAGCTGAAGGCGAGCTACGGCACCGGCTTCAAGGCGCCCACCCTCTACCAGCTCTACGCGCCCTATTACGGCAACGCGAGCCTCCAGCCGGAGGAGAGCGAGGGCTGGGACGCGGGCTTCGAGCAGAAGGCGTTCGCGGAACGGGTGCTGTTCGGGGGGACGTATTTCCACAACACCATCACCAACCTCATCAGCTACGATCCGGTGACCTACCAGAACGTCAACATCTCCAGCGCCGTCTCGCAGGGCGTGGAGGCGTTCGTGGCGGTGAAGGTGACGGACCGCATCGATGCGCGGGTGGACTACACCTACACCGACGTGGTGGGTTCTGTGCCGCCCGGCCAGCCCTTTGGCGCCGCCTGCGCGCCCATCGACGCCACCTCGTGCTATCCCCTGCGCCGGCCCAACAACAAGGTGAGCCTGACGCTGGGCTGGCGGCCCACCGACGAGCTCGATCTGGCGGCGAGCCTCGTCTATGCCTCCTCCTGGTGGGACATCGTGCGCCTCACGTCGAACTACATCGACCAGCCCGGCTACACGGTGGTGAATCTGGCGGCGAACTACCGGCTGAATGCCGCCACCACCGTGTTCGGGCGCATCGACAATCTCTTCAACCAGACCTACGAGAACCCCAACGGCTTCCTCGCCCCAGGCTTCGGCGCCTATGGCGGGGTGAAGCTCACGTGGTGAGGCTTGATTGGTGAGGTTCTGGTGAAAGGCGCGGCGGCCGGGCTGATGCTCGCGGCTCTTCTGGCCTCCCCGGCGGGGGCCGGGGAGCCGCACGCCCGGCCCCGCGTCGTCTCGCTCAACCTGTGCACGGACGAGCTGGCCCTTAGGCTCGCCGATCCCGGGCAGGTGCTCTCGGTGACCCATCTCGCGCGCGACCCGCTGGCCTCCAACGTGGCGGACCTTGCACGCGACGTGCCCGTCAATCGCGGGCTGGCGGAAGAGGTGGTGCCGCTGAAGCCGGACTTGGTGCTCGCCGGGGCCTACACCACCCCCGCCGCCACCGCCGTGCTGCGCCGCCTCGGCTTCGAGGTGCTGGAACTCGGCGATCCGCAGACGCTGGAAGAGGCCTATGCCCAGATCCGCAGGGTGGCGGAGCGGCTCGGCGTGCCGCAGCGGGGCGCGGCCATGGTGCGGGAGATGGAGGCGGCCTTCGCGCGCCTGCCGCCGGTGGCGGGCAAGCGCCCCACCGCCGTCGTGCTGCGGCCCAACGGCTTCACCACCGGCCGCGGCTCGCTGGCCGACGAGCTGATGGAGAAGGCCGGCCTTTCCAACCTCGCGGCGCGCCTGCCCACCGACAAGATGGGCCAACTGGCGCTGGAGGAGATCGTCCGCGCCGCGCCCGACCTCGTGGTGGTGAATGCCGATGAGGCGGCGCCGCCTTCGCTGGCCGACGCCCTGCTGCATCACCCCGCGCTCGCCCCCTTCAAGGACCGCACGCTGGCCCTGCCGCTCAGGCTGTGGACCTGCGCCGGGCCGGACCTCGCCGAGGCGGCGGCGCTGCTGGCGGCGGCGCGGGCGCGCCTCTCCGGGCCGGAAGCCGCACAGCCGGCGGGCGTCCACCAAGCGGCCGCCGAGGGGGCGCGCTGATGCCATCGCGCGTCGTCCTCGGTCTCGGCCTCCTGGTCGCAGTGCTGTTCTGCGCCTCGGTGGCGGTGGGCTATGCGCCGCTCGATCTCGGCGCCGCCTTCGGCGATCTCCTCGCCGGGCGGACGAGCGTGGCGGCGCTGGTGCTCAGCGAGCTGCGCCTGCCGCGCGCGCTCCTCGGCGCGGCGGTGGGCTTCAGCCTCGGCCTCACCGGGGCGGCCTTGCAGGGGCTGATGCGCAATCCTTTGGCCGACCCCGGCGTGGTGGGCGTCTCCGGCGCGGCGGCACTGGGGGCGGTGATCGCCTTCTATTTCGGCTTCTCCACCTCCTTCGCGCTGGCCCTGCCGTTGGGCGGTCTGGTGGGTGCTGCTGCGGCCACCGCCGTGCTGCTCGCCCTCGCGGCACGTGGGGCGGGGACGGTGATGCTGATCCTTGCCGGCGTCGCCCTCTCCAGCCTCGCGGGCGCGCTCACTGCGTTGGCGCTGAACCTGGCGCCGAGCCCCTATGCGGCGCTGGAGCTGGTGTTCTGGCTCATGGGCTCGCTGGCCGACCGCAGCCTCGTGCATGTGGCGCTGGCGCTGCCCTTCATGGCGGCGGGCTGGGTTCTGGTGCTCCGCACGGGTCCGGCGCTCGATGCGCTGACGCTGGGCGAGGATGCCGCCGAAAGCCTCGGCTTCCCGCTGCGCCGGGTGCGCCTCCTCGTCATCGGCGGCACGGCGGCGGCGGTGGGGGCGAGCGTGGCGGTGGCGGGCGCCATCGGCTTCGTCGGCCTTGTGGTGCCCCATCTGGTGCGCCCGCTGGTGGGTCACCGGCCGGGCCGGCTGCTGGCCGCGAGCGGGCTCGCCGGCGCGGCGCTCACCCTCGGGGCGGATATCGTGGTGCGGCTCATCCCCACCCGGCCAGAGCTGCAGCTCGGCGTGGTGACGGCGCTCATCGGCGCGCCCTTCTTCCTCCTCCTCCTCGCCCGGCTGAGGGGGACGGAGTCATGAAGCTTACTGCCCGTTCGGTCAACGTCTCGCGCGGCGCCGCAACCTTGGTGCGCGACCTCAGTCTGGAGGTTGAAGGCGGCACCTTCCTCGGCCTCCTCGGCCCCAACGGCGCCGGCAAGACAAGCCTGATGCGGGTGCTCGCCGGCCTCGAGGCGCCAGCCTCCGGCCATGTGCTCTACGATGGCCGAGACGCCGCCGAAATCGGCCGACGCGTGCTCGGGCGCACCATCGCCTATCTCCCGCAGGATGGCCGCATCCACTGGCCTTTGCCGGTGGAGGAGGTGGTGGCTCTGGGTCGTCTTCCACACGGCGGGGCGGCGGTGGATGAGCCCGCGCGGCGGGCCATGGCGGCGGCGGGCGTGGAAGGGCTTGCCCGCCGCTCGGCGGACACCCTCTCCGGCGGCGAGCGGGCGCGCGTGCTGCTCGCCCGTGCGCTGGCGGTGGAGGCGCCGATTCTCCTCGCCGACGAACCCTCCGCCGCGCTCGATCCGCTCCACCAGCTGGAGGTGATGGCGCTGCTGCGCGACACCGCCCGGCGCGGCACCGTGGTGGTGGCGGTGCTGCACGACCTGACGCTGGCTGGCCGCTTCTGCGATCGGCTCGCGCTGATGAAGGACGGCCGGCTCCTCGCCGAGGGGACGGCGGCGCAGGTGCTCGACGACACCTATCTCGCGGATGCCTTCGGCGTGGACGCCGTGCGCCTCACCCATGCCGGCGAGACGGTGGTGCTGCCGTGGGCACGGCGGGAATAGGGCCGGCAGACCATCCGTCGCCTTCCGCAACGGGACTGCGGTGACAACGCGCACCCTGTCCGGTTC
>JAEZMT010000389.1 GCA_023442085.1 Pseudomonadota bacterium
CGGGAACGAGGTTTGTGGCAACGGATGTGAAAGCCAATTTGGTCCCGTCGGGCGAGAACACTGGTGTATAGCTGGAGCTGTTTCCCTGAATGGCTGCCGCGTCAGTTGACACCAGCGTGACGGCCCCGCTGTTCAGGTCCTTTATGAAAATATCGGCATTATTATTGGTATCGCCCGCAACCAGATTGGAAGCATATGAATAGAATGCCACCTTGGTCCCATCGGGCGAGAAAACTGCCTGATAGCTATAGTCATTTCCCTGAGCCCCGGCCGCATTAGTGGCAATGCGGATCGTTTCGCCCGATAGAAGGTCTTTAACGAATATATCGATGGCACCGTTGGTGTCGTTAGGGACAAGATTGGATGCAAGGGAGTAAAATGCAACCTTAGTTCCGTCCGGCGAAAACACCGGGCCGTAGCTGGAGCTATTCCCCTGCGCGCCCGTTCCGTCAGTGGAGACGCGGGTGACGACACCTGTGGTCAGGTCCTTGATGAAGATGTCGGTGGCGCCGTTGGTGTCGCCAGGAACGAGATTCGAGCCATAGGAATAAAATGCCACCTTCGTTCCGTCGGGCGAAAACACTGGCCGATAGCTAGAGCCATTCGCCTGCGCGCCGCTCGCGTCGGTCGAAACACGCGTGATGGCGCCCGTGGTCAGATCCTTCACGAAGATGTCGTAGGTGTCGTTCGTGTCACCCGAAACGAGATTTGACGCATAAGAATAGAACGCCACCTTCGTCCCGTCTGGCGAAAAGACCGGACTGAGGCTGTCGTAATTCGCCTGTCCTCCGGCCGCATCCGTCGAGATGCGCGTGATCGACCCGCCCTCGGTGAATTCCGGTGCCCTGTTCGCCATGTGTCGCCCCCGACCGATCGCTGCGCCCGTCCTGACGCACCCCGCGCGCGTGGCCGCGCACGTCTCCATCCTTGACCGTATCGGGTTCCGGTTCGGCGGACATACTCCATCTAGGGTAGGTACTGCGAATATGCCGCTCGGCCCAAGAGACGTTCACCAACACCGAACGCTACACAACCGGGCGTGCCGCACGAATTTCATTGTCACTGAAATTCACCCTGCTATGCTCGCCCCATGAAGCTCGCGGAATGGCTCTCGGCGACCGGAACGAAGCGCAGTGCGTTTGCGCGGCAGGTGGGCATGTCCCCGGCCAGCGTGACGGCTTTGTGCAATGACGAGCGCGCCTGGATCTCCCGCGAGACGGCCGAAAAGATCGCCGAGGCGACCGGGCAGCAGGTGACGCCCAACGATTTCCTCGGCCTCGTCCCGCTCATCCGAGGTTTGCCCGTGACCGACACCACCCAGGCCCGCGTCCAATCCGCCATCGAAGCCATCGCGCGGGGAGAGATCATCGTCGTCACCGACGACGACGACCGCGAGAACGAAGGCGACCTCATCCTCGCCGCCTCGCTGGCGACGCCGGAGAAGATGGCCTTCGTCATCCGCAACACCTCCGGCATCGTCTGCACGCCCCTGCCCCCGTCCGAGGCGAAGCGGCTGCGGCTCGATCCCATGGTGTCGAACAACGACGCGCCCATGGGCACGGCCTTCACCGTCTCCATCGACGTGCGCCACGGCACCACCACCGGCATCTCGGCCGAAGAGCGCACCAACACCGTGCGGGCGCTGGCCAATCCCAACATGGGCGCCGGCGATTTCGTGCGGCCGGGCCATGTCTTCCCGCTGATCGCCCGCGAGGGCGGCGTGCTCATCCGCTCCGGCCACACGGAAGCGGCGGTGGATCTGTGCCGCCTCGCCGGCCTGCCGCCCATCGGCGTCATCGCCGAGCTGGTGAACGACGACGGCACGGTGCAGCGCGGCCCGCAGGTGACCGCCTTCGCCGAGAAGCACAACCTCACCCGCATCTCGGTGGCGGAACTCATCGCCTATCGCCAGTCCCGCGAGAAGCTGGTGAGCCGCGCGGCGGAATTCCCCGTGCCCACCATCGTCGGCGAGCTGCAGGGTTATTCCTACGTGACGCCGTTCGATCCGGTAAACCACCTTGCGCTGGTGAAGGGGCGTATCGGCGACGGCGAGAAGGTGCTGGTGCGCCTGCACCGCGCCGACCCCATCGGCGATGCCTTCGGCGGCGGCAAGGTGCTGCAGAAGAGCCTGCAGCTGATCGAGGCGGAAGGCCGCGGCGTGCTTGTCTACCTGCGCGACGGCACCAGCGGCGTCCCGGCGGTGGCCATGGGCCAGTCGACGGAGAAAAGCTCCAGCGAGCTGGAGCGGGATCGTTACTGGCGCGAGGTCGGCCTTGGTGCGCAGATCCTGCGTGACCTCGGAATCCAGTCCATCCGCCTGCTCGCGTCCAAGACCCGCACCTATGTGGGTCTCGCGGGCTTCGGCATCGAAATCGTCGGCACCGAAACGCTCGATTGAGCCGATGATGGCCGCGGCCGACGTGCCGCGGCTAACGCCTTGCGACGTTTCAAGGACATTTGCGTGACGGGCGCGGCACACGCGCCTGCAACGATTCCGCCGCAAAACGTGACAGGCCTGAAGGCGGCAAAACTCTTCTCCCGGCGCGGGAACGGTGTCAGCATTTCCTGGATGAGATGCCGCACCGTTCCCTCCACGGGAGGAGGCCGTCCATGTTTTTGCGCTCGATGGTTTTGCGCGTCGGTCCCCTGCGTCCCGCCGCTGTGTGTGCGGCCGGGCTTCTCGCCCTCGGACTTCTTCACGCCGCGCCGGCCGAGGCCGGCGGCGCGGGCCGGTTCCCGGTGGATGTGGAGCTGGTGCTCGCGGTCGATGTTTCCTACTCGATGGATGCGGACGAGCTGGCCCTCCAGCGTGAGGGCTATGCCTCGGCGATCGTCTCGAAGGAATTCATCGACGCGCTCCGCCTCGGCCCCAATGGCCGGATCGCCGTGGAGTATGTGGAGTGGGCGGGCGAGAACGAGCAGAAGATCGTGGTGGACTGGCGCGTCATCGATGGCCCGGAAAGCGCGAAGGCCTTCGCCGATGCTGTCCTGGCGGCGCCCATCCGGCGCATTTACCGCACCTCCATCTCGGGCGCGCTGCTGTTCGCGGCCGATCAGTTCGATCTCAATGGCTTCAAGGGCCTGCGCAAGGTCATCGACGTGTCGGGGGACGGGGTGAACAATCAGGGACCGCCGGTGGCGCTGGCGCGGGATTCGGTGGTCCGCCGCGGCATCACGATCAACGGCCTGCCACTGCTGATGAAGCGCTCCACGGCGTCGGCGCTCGATATTCCGGAGCTTGACGTCTATTACGAGGACTGCGTGACCGGCGGCCCGGGCGCCTTCGTCATCCCCGTCGAGAAGATGGAGGAATTCGCCCGCGCCATCCGCACCAAGCTGGTGCTGGAGGTGGC
>JAEZMT010000397.1 GCA_023442085.1 Pseudomonadota bacterium
AGCGGTTGGGCACGCGCCTCCTCCACCGCACCACGCGCACGCTGCACCTGACCAAGGCGGGCGAGCGCTATCTCGCCGCCTGCCGCGCCATCCTCGCCGAACTCGCGGAGGCGGATCAGCTCGCGGCCGGCGAGCGCACCGACCCGCGCGGGCTTCTCTCCCTCACCGCGCCTGTCACCTTCGGGCGGCTGCATGTGGCACCGCTGGTGGAGGACCTGCTGGAGGCGAACCCCAAGCTGGAGGCCCGTCTGCTGCTGGTGGATCGCGTGGTGAGCCTGATCGATGAAGGCCATGACGCGGCGGTGCGCATCGGCCCCTTGCCGGATTCCAGCCTCGTCGCGACGCGGGTGGGGGAGGTGCGCCGCGTGGTCTGCGCCAGCCCCGCGTATCTCGCCGCCCATGGCGTGCCGCATGTGCCGGCGGACCTTGCCGGCCAACGCATCGTCTCCTTCTCCCAGATTACCGACAATGCCATCTGGAGCTTCGCGCCAGGCCCCGACGGCGGATCGCGCAAACAGGTGACGGTGCGCCCCCACTATGGGGTCAACGGCGCCGAGGCGGCGATCGATGCCGCCGTGCGGGGGCGCGGCATCACCCGCGTGCTCTCCTATCAGGTGGAGGAGGCGGTGGCCGCCGGGCGCCTCGTGCTGCTGCTGGAGGCGTATGAAGGCCCGCCCCTGCCGGTCGCCATCGTCTATCCCGAGGCGCGTCTGCCGGCGGCGAAGTTGCGCGCCTTCGTGACGTTCATCGTGCCACGTCTCAGGAGCCGGCTCGCCGCCTTGCCGGTGTCGTCAGCCTCCAGACATCTCTCCGGTCGGGATTAAGTTGGCCCCGTTCCGGTGTCGGGGCCTGCGTGACGCCCGAGCGCCGCCGCATTGGCCTCCGCGTCAGCCTTCCGTGCGCAGGGCCACGAGCTCAGACAGGCTCGTCACCACCACATCCGGCGCATGGCCGAGAGCTTCTTCCTGCGTGCGCAGCGCACGGTAGAAGGTCGAAGCCGCCAAAGGCCCGGGCGCGGCCAGCTCGGCGGCGAGCGCCGCTTCCGGCACGCGCGAGATGCGGGCCACGTTGAAGCCGAACTTCTTCGCGCCGGCGATGTCGAAGCCGTTGGAGGACACGAACATGACCTCGCCGGGCGTCACGCCCAGCCGCTCCTCCACCAGCTCATAGGCGCGGGGATCCGGCTTGAAGCAGCGCTTGGCATCGACGCTGATCGTCTCTTCGATGAAGGGCGCCAGCGGCGAGTGGCCAACCAGCGCCTGCAGCATCGCGGGGCTGCCGTTGGAGAGGATGGCGCGACGCACGCCCGTCAGCCCGGCCAGCGCCTCGGCGGCATCGGGATAGGCGGCGAGGCGGTTGTAGGCCTCGGCGATATCCTCGAACAATTGCTCCGCAGGCCTCAGCCCGAGGATGCCGAGCGTGTAGGTGAGGGCGCGGCGGGTGACGGACCAGAAGTCCTGATAATCCCCCATGAGCGAGCACAGCCAGCTGTATTCGAGCTGCTTCATCCGCCACACCTGGGTGAGGATCTCGCCATGGCCCGGAAAGGCCGCGTCCGTGACGGCGCTCACCGACTGCACATCGAACAGCGTGCCATAAGCATCGAACACATAGGCCCGGATCATGGGCGGCATCCCGACATGGAGGGGCTGGGATCGCGCACCGGATCAGTCCGGCGCGCGCGGATCGAGGGCGGCGAGAGCGGGCTTCACCACCCCCTCCAGCAGGTCGCGGCCGGGGCGAAGGCGCGCCAGCACGCGCAGGCCGAGATGGACGCCGAGGAGCATGCGCGCCAGCTCCTGCGCCGGCTCCCGGTCCTGGATGGTGCCATCGGCGCGGCCGGCCTCGACGCGGCGGGTGAGGAAGGCTTCCACCTGGACGAGCGAGGCGAGCGCGGCAGCACGCAGCTCGGGGTCGTGCGGCCCCATCTCCACCGCCGCATTTACCACGAAGCAGCCCTTCATCTCCGGGTCGTCGATCGCCCGCTCCAGCGTCTCGCGGAAGAAGGCGGCGATGGCCTCGCGCGGGGAGATGTCCGGTGCTTCCAGGCGGCGGATGCGTTCCGCCATGCTGTGGCTGGCGTAGCGCTCCAGCGCCTTCTCATAGAGCGCGCGCTTGTCGCCGAAGGCGTTGTAGAGGCTGGCGCCGGTGAGACCCATGGAGGCGGCAAGATCGCGCACCGAGGTGGCCTCGTAGCCACGGGTCCAGAAGCAGCGGAGCGCCGCGTCCAGTACCTCGCCCTCGTCGAACGCCCTCGGCCGCGCCATGGTCCCCGTCTTTCTGCCTCTATCTCTGGCACAGCGTAACCTGCGCCGGAGAAGGCGTCACCCGGCCGGCCGGGCGGTCTGGCCGAACAGGACCTTCTTGCCCTCTTCGGTCACCGTCGGCCGCTTGGTGAAGGGGTCGCCCTTGGCATAGGCGGCGATGGTCGCCGGCCGCGCCGCCAGCGCCTCGAACCAGCGCTTCAGGTTCGGGAAGTTGTCGAGGTCTTGCTGCTGGCGCTGGTGCGGCACGATCCAGGGATAGATCGCCATGTCGGCGATGGAATAGTCCTCGCCCGCCACGTTGGCGCTCTTGCCGAGGCGGGTGTCGAGCACCCCGTAGAGACGGTTCGTCTCCTTCACGTAGCGTTCCATGGCGTAGGCAATACGCTCCGGCGCATACTGGACGAAATGATGGTTCTGCCCGGCCATGGGGCCGAGCCCGCCGACCTGCCAGAACAGCCATTCCAGCACACTCTTGCGGCCGCGCACGTCGGTGGGAATGAAGCGGCCCGTCTTCTCCGCGAGATAGAGGAGGATCGCGCCGGATTCGAAGATCGAAATGGGCGCCCCGCCGTCCGCCGGCGCATGGTCGACGATGGCCGGCATGCGGTTATTCGGGGCGATGGCGAGGAAATCGGGCTTGAACTGGTCGCCGGCGCTGATGTCAACCGGGATGATCTTATAGTCTAGGCCTGCTTCTTCCAGAAACAGCGTGATCTTGTGGC
Organism: Pseudomonadota bacterium; assembly: GCA_023442085.1. Taxonomy (GTDB): domain Bacteria; phylum Pseudomonadota; class Alphaproteobacteria; order Rhizobiales; family Xanthobacteraceae; genus Xanthobacter. The sequence goes on from JAEZMT010000397.1 coordinate 2,990, forward strand.
CATTCGGGGTTGGCCAATAATGCAGGTCGATCATGCGGGATCATCCCTCTACTAGCGTTCATGCGAACTTAGATCGCGCAGAACGCATTTTCCGATGCCGACAGCTTGCGCAGCCATCTGATGCATGCATTCTATATCAGTCGTTCTAAAACGCAATGCGCCGCTTCGGCGTCTGCCAGCGAAGGGTGGTCCCGGTGATCCGCTTCTATTTTCATCCCACGCCCAACCCGGCGAAAGTCGCGCTCTTCCTGGAGGAGACGGGACTTCCCTACGAGATCGTGCCCGTCGACACGGCCAAGGGCGAGCAGCACGATCCGGCGTTCCGCGCCATCAATCCCAACGGGAAGGTGCCGGCCATCGTCGATACGGAGGGGCCGGGTGGCGGCGAGGCGCGGGTGTTCGATTCCACGGCCATTCTCCTCTATCTGGCGGAAAAGACGGGCTGCTTCGGCGGTGACCCGAAGGACCGGCCGGAATTGCTCTCCTGGCTGCTGTTCATCGCCAGTGGGCTCGGGCCATTTTCCGGCCAGGCGGTTCACTTCCAGCACGCGGCGCCTGAAGGCCTCGGCTATGCCGTGAACCGCTACCGGCGCGAGGCGGAGCGACATTATCAGGTGCTCGACGACCTGCTGGCGACCCGCCCCTATGTCACCGGCAAAGACTACACGATCGCCGACATGTCGCTTTGGGGCTGGGTGCTTCGGGCCGGGCGAGTTCTGAAAGGCGAGGAGGATCCGTTGGCGCGGTTTCCCAACATGAAGCGGTGGTTTGCCGAGATCGACGCGCGCCCCGCCGCCGCCCGCGCTCGCGAGGTGGGCAAGGACCACAGCTTCAAGCCCATGGGCGACGAGGAATCGCGCAAGGCGCTCTTCCCCTCCAATTACCCGCCGGCGGCTTAAGGCTCACGCCTCAACCCGGATGCCTACGTCGCCCTGCCGGCTGATCACGGACAGGGCGGCTGTGGCGTCCACCCGCTCCACCTTCACGTCGATCCGCCCGTCTGCGACGGCGAGGCCGGTGAGGGTGAGAGTGTTGAGGAATTCGGGCAGCATGGGACGCTCGAACACCGCGCGCCGCTCGGCCACGTCGAAGCTGAGGCCCAAGGACGCCTGGAGGAGAGCGAGCGGCGCCGCCGCTGCCCAGGCTTGCGGTGCGCAGGCGACCGGATAGCCCACAGGCCCCCGATTGCGCTGGCGGGCGAAGCCGCAGAACAGTTCAGGGATGCGCCGCAGGTCGAAATAGACGGAGGCGCGGAACAGCCCCTCGAAGATGCGCGCCGCCTCGGCCCGGAAGCCATATCGGGCGAGGCCCATCGCCACCACGGCGTTATCGTGGGGCCACACCGAGCCATTGTGATAGCTCATGGGATTGAAGCGCGCCTCGCCTGCCGCGAGCGTCCGCACGCCCCAGCCGGAGAACGAACTGGTGTCCATCAGGCTCGCCGCTACCGCTTCCGCCCGCTCGGGCAAGGCGATGCCGGAGAAAAGGGCGTGCCCGGCATTCGATGTGCGCACCCGGCAGGGCGCCTTGTCGCCATCGAGCGCCAGCACATACGTGCCCAAAGCCGGATCGAAGAAGGCGGCGTCGAATGCTGTCCGCAAGTCCCGCGCCCGCGCTCCGTAGGCCTCCGCTGCAGCCGGTTCGCCCAGCGCGCGGGCGATGGCGGCGGCCGCATTCCACGCGGCATAGGCATAGCCCTGCACTTCGACGAGCGCGATGGGGCCCTTGGCCAGCCGACCATCCGCGTGGAAGATGCTGTCGTGGCTGTCCTTCCACCCCTGGTTCACCAGCCCGTCGCCGCGCCGGCGGCCATATTCGATGAAGCCGTCGCCATCCCGGTCGCCGTGCTCACGCATCCAGCCCAGCGCCGCATCGAGAGACGGCCACAGCTGCCGCACCGTCTCGATGTCGCCGGTGCGCTCGAGATAAGCGCCGGCCAGCATCACGAACAGCGGGGTGGAATCGATGCTGCCGTAGTAGCGACGGAACGGAACCTCCCCGAGTTCCGCCATCTCGCCGAAGCGCACCTCGTGCAGGATCTTTCCGGGCTCGGCATCCGCCTCGGGATCAAAGGTGTTGGCCTGATTGGCGGCGAGATGTAGCAGCACGCCGCGCGCCAGCGAGGGCGTCAGCCATAGGGTCTCGAAAGCCGTAATCAGGGCGTCGCGCCCGAACACGGTCGAGAACCAGGGCACGCCCGCGTAAGGGTACGGGCCTTCCGGCAGATTGGTGATGAGCACGTTGAGGTCGCTCACCGCCCGCCGCAATCCCTCATTGAAATGATCGTTGGAGGAGGACACTCCCGCCGAGCGCGCCGTTCGCGCCCGCATGTCGGCCCGGATGTCCTTGAGGCCGAGCCGGAACGCCTGCCGCGCATCACGCTCCGACTCAACACCGTCGCAGCGGATTTCCGCGAAGATCACGAGGCCTTCGCCGGGCTTCAGCGTGAGCCGGTAGAGGGCGCGATCAGCCTTCAGGAGGGTGGGCTTGGGGAAAAATGAGAGGCGCGTGGTCCGGGTGCGCGCATCAAGGCCGCGATAGGAGAGGCCGACGTGGCTTTCGCCCAAGTCCGGCGCCGCGATGCGGCCGCGCTTCGCCCGATAGGAGCCGCGCACCTCGAAAAGGTCCACAAAATCGGCGTCGAAGAACAGGCCGATCTCGAAGGTTCTGGTCTCGCCGTCGAAATTGCGAATGGAGAGGCACTCGTGGCACGCCCCGCGAAACAGGAAGCGTGACCGGCGCAAATGGATGAGGTCGTGCGCCAGTTCGGAGTGGTCGCCGCGGGCCGGAAGGTCTGGATTGGTGAGGTCGCAGCTCAGCGTGGCGTTGTCATCGCGAACCGTGGAGCCGAGCAGCAGGGGGCGCACGCCATCGATGGTGAGGAAGAATTGCGACAGGTGCCGGGTGTCGCGATGGAACAGGCCGTGATTGCTGGCAAGCCCGGGCACGGCATCGCCATGCGCGTCGAACACGGCGAACGTGTCGTCGTGCTTGAGCGTGCGGGGCACCGCCTCGATCTGCGAGGCGGTGGCGGCGATGGCATAGCCCGGTTCCTGCGGGTCTGCGGCAGCGGCGCGGGCCGCGGCATCAGATGGAGGCATTGAGGCTCCCGTTGATCAGTTCGCGCGACGTCATGCGGGGCGCCGCGGGTGCGGCAAGGCGCTCGTAGAGGCCCACATAGTCCCGCGCCATTCGCGCCGCCGAGAAGCGCTTCACGAAGGTGCGGCGAATGGCGCCGCGATCGAGCCGGTCAAGGTCGCCGACGCGCGCCACCGCCTCGTCCTGATCGGCGACGATGAAGCCGGTAAGGCCGTTCTCCAGCACCTCGGGCACCGAGCCGCACCCATAGGCGATCGTCGGTGTGCCGCAGGACATGGCCTCGATCATGACCAGGCCGAACGGTTCGGGCCAATCGATGGGGAAGAGCAGGGCCTTGGCATTGCCCAGGAACTGCGCCTTCTGCCGCTCGTCGATCTCGCCGATGTACTCGACCCCGGGGGTCGCCTCGACCATGGGGCGGATCTTCTGCTCCCAATAATCCTCGTCTACCCGATCCACCTTGGCGGCGATCTTGAGCGGCAGTCCGGAGCGGGCAGCAATCTCGATGGCACGGTCGGGCCGCTTCTCCGGCGAGATGCGGCCGAGGAAGGCCAGATATTCGCCGCCCACCGGATTGAAGGGCAGCAGGCTCTCCGGCAGGCCGTGATAGATGGTCGACGCCCAGTTCACCGGAGGCATGGGCTTGCGCTGGTGGTTGGAGATGGAGACCAGCGGAAACTCGTCGTAAAGCGCGTAAAGCCGGTGGGCCGCGACGCTGTCGAGGCGGCCGTGCAAGGTCGTGAGCGTGCGCGGCGCATGCTCCTTCAGCACGGGATAGTGCAGAACGTCGACGTGTACATGGACCACGTCGAATTCGTCAGCCCGCCGGCGCACCTGCTCCAGCATGAGCATGTGGAACACGATGGGATCGACCGGACCCGGCGACAGGCGCAGGCCCATCTCGCACATCGGCTCCAGCTGCGCCGACGTAAGCGAATCGCCGCTGGCGAACAGCGTCACCTCATGACCTTGCGCAACGAGCTCCTCGGTAAGATAGGAGACGATGCGTTCGGTTCCTCCGTAACGACGCGGCGGAACGCTCTCGATGAGCGGCGCGATCTGAGCGATGCGCATGTGTTGTCTCCTCCGGCGGTGCCGGCGCGATGTGGACCGAGGATGGGGACGTGAACCGGCTTCTTTCGCCTGAACGCGGCAGGTCGGGTCGTGGTTTCACTGCAGGTGCGAAAGAATGGCGTCGGGCGCCCTGCAGCGGCGCATCAGCTTGGCGGTAGGGAGATGTCGCGCGGATGCGGATATACGAAATGTTATCCACATGCTGTGGACGAAAGAGAACATATTGCGAACTTAGAACAAAACAGGTACAACTGTTGCGTTCTTATTTCCCTTGCACCCGCACCGGAGCGCGGCGATGACTCAGGCGACACTCCGACTCGTCGAAGGTTCTTCCATGGACAAGACCAAGGCGCTGGATGCCGCGCTCTCGCAGATCGAGCGGCATTTCGGCAAGGGCTCCATCATGCGGCTCGGCAAGGGTGGAAAAGCCCTTGAGATTGAGAGCATTCCCACCGGTTCTCTGGGGCTCGACATCGCGCTGGGCATCGGCGGCCTGCCCAAGGGGCGCGTCGTCGAGATCTACGGCCCGGAATCCTCGGGCAAGACCACGCTTGCCCTTCACACCATTGCCGAATCTCAGAAGCGCGGCGGCACCTGCGCTTTCATCGATGCCGAGCACGCGCTAGACCCGGTCTATGCCCGCAAGCTGGGCGTGAACCTCGACGATCTGCTCATCTCCCAGCCCGATGCCGGCGAGCAGGCGCTGGAGATCGCCGATACGCTGGTGCGCTCCGGTGCCATCGACGTGCTGGTGGTCGATTCGGTGGCGGCCCTGACCCCGCGCGCAGAACTCGACGGCGAGATGGGCGACAACCAGCCCGGCCTCCAGGCCCGCCTCATGAGCCAGGCGCTGCGCAAGCTCACGGCCTCCATCTCCAAGTCCAACACCATGGTCATCTTCATCAACCAGATCCGGATGAAGATCGGCGTGATGTATGGCTCGCCGGAGACCACCACGGGCGGCAACGCGCTGAAGTTCTACGCCTCCGTGCGCCTCGACATCCGCCGCATCGGTGCCATCAAGGAGCGCGACGAGGTGGTGGGCAACCAGACCCGCGTGAAGGTGGTGAAGAACAAGCTGGCGCCGCCCTTCAAGCAGGTCGAGTTCGACATCATGTATGGCGAGGGCGTCTCCAAGACCGGCGAGCTTCTGGACCTCGGCGTGCGCGCCGGCGTGGTGGAGAAGTCCGGTGCCTGGTTCTCGCACGACAGCCAGCGCCTTGGCCAGGGCCGCGAGAACGCCAAAACCTTCCTGAAGCAGAACCAGGAAATCGCCGGACGCATCGAGGCTGCCATCCGGCAGAATGCCGGCCTCATCGCCGAGAAGATTCTCGCCGGCGATCCCGAAGAGGACGCCGAGGGCTCCGCCGCCGACGCGTGAGCGGCTGGTGCCGAGATCATCGTGACGGTTACACAGCGGGCGGGGGCTGGATGGTCCCCGCCCGTTTCTGTCTTGGACCGCGATGCATTCGGGGGGCGGCTTCGTCTTGCGCCCGCGCGTTTCTGGACAAGCGGCGGACCCACCGTTAAACGAACCCGGTTCCGCCGGCCGCAAGGTCGGGGGAGCCGCGCGACGCCCGAGGGATGGCCCAAAGCTCGGCCCGAGGCGCTGGCGCGCGCAGCGATCACCAGCGCCGGCGCCGCAAGGCCCGGCCTCCGAAGGACAGTGCCGGCACCATGAGCGGCGTCAACGAGATCCGGTCGAGCTTCATCGACTACTTCGTCAAGGAGGGCCACGAGGCCGTCGCCTCGTCGCCCCTCGTGCCGCATAACGACCCCACGCTCATGTTCACCAATGCGGGCATGGTGCAGTTCAAGAACGTCTTCACCGGCGTCGAGAAGCGGCCCTATTCACGGGCCGTGACATCGCAGAAGTGCGTCAGGGCCGGCGGCAAGCACAACGATCTCGACAATGTGGGCTACACGGCGCGGCACCATACCTTCTTCGAGATGCTCGGAAATTTCTCGTTCGGCGACTATTTCAAGGACCGCGCGATCGAGCTTGCCTGGAACCTCGTCACCCGCACCTTCGAACTGCCGAAGGACCGCCTCCTCGTCACCGTCTACAGCGAGGACGAGGAAGCCTACGGCCTATGGAAGAAGATCGCCGGCCTCTCCGACGACCGCATCATCCGCATCTCTTCGTCCGACAATTTCTGGTCCATGGGCGACACCGGCCCGTGCGGCCCCTGCTCGGAGATCTTCTTCGACCACGGCCCGCACATTTTCGGTGGCCCGCCCGGCTCGGCGGACCAGGACGGCGACCGCTTCATCGAGATCTGGAATCTCGTGTTTATGCAGTATGAGCAGCTGCCGGGCGGTGAGCGCGTCGGGCTGCCACGCCCGTCCATCGACACCGGCATGGGCCTCGAGCGCATCTCGGCCGTCCTGCAGGGCACCCACGACAATTACGAGACCGACCTCATGCGCGCCCTCATCGCCGAGGTCGCGGAATTCACCGGCGTCGATCCCGAAGGGCCGCAGAAGGCCAGCCACCGGGTGATTGCCGACCATTTGCGCGCGTCCGTCTTCCTCACCGCCGATGGCGTGCTGCCCTCCAACGAGGGGCGCGGCTATGTCCTGCGCCGCATCATGCGCCGGGCCATGCGCCACGCGCAGCTGCTCGGCGCCAAAGACCCGCTGATGCATCGCCTCGTGCCCATCCTGGTGCGCGAGATGGGCCGGGCCTATCCCGAGATCGTGCGCGCCGAGCCGCTGGCGGAAGAGACGCTGCTGCTGGAGGAAACCCGCTTCCGCCGCACGCTGGAGCGCGGCCTCTCGATCCTCGAGGAGGAGAGCCAGGGCCTCGTCTCCGGCGCCAGCTTCCCCGGCGACGTGGCGTTCAAGCTCTACGACACCTACGGCTTTCCTCT
>JAEZMT010000427.1 GCA_023442085.1 Pseudomonadota bacterium
GCGATCAGGTCGCAGGCCTTCTCGGCGGTCTTGTCCGCATCGAGGAAGACGGACGAGGCGTGGCAGGCGGCGGCCTTGAAGCGGGGATATTGGACGGTCATCGGGCTCTTCTGCCAATCAGGCGGCGTTGGTTGCGCCGGCTCATGATGGCGTGGCGGGCCGGGCGCGGAAGGGCGCAAATGTGCAGGGGGGCTTGCGCATATTCCCATGCGGCAGGCGGGGATGCCGTCCCCACGCCGGCATCGGGTCCGTTCTGCCTCGTTCCGGCGCAACTGCCCTGGGTTGCGGCGCCTTGCGAAAAGGCGATGTGCGCGATTGGTGCCCACCCGGCCGAATGCCGCCGGCTTTCCGCACCACGCCTTGCAGGATTTCCGATGCCGATGTCGGGCGCGTCCAATCGCTCCGCGCTCGCCCATTGCCTTGCGCAACGCGGCGAAGAATGATCCTTGCGCATTCCGGCGCGGCTTTGGTCGCGCTGTAACGTTCGGCCTGTCGCCTGCGAACTGGGTTTCGGGAACGTGGAGATGGACGACCGCGAACAGCGGTGGGCGCAATTGATGCGGCGCACGCTTGCCGGCGAGGGCGCGGCCTATGAGCAGTTGCTGCGCGAGCTTGCACCCGCGTTGCGCGTCGTGGTGCAGCGCCGCCTCGTCCGCCTCGGCGCGCCCACGGCGGAGACGGAAGACGTGGTGCAGGAGACGCTGCTGGCGGTGCATCTGAAGCGCCACACCTGGCGCGCCGAGGGTCCCCTCGGCCCCTGGCTTTGGACAATCGCCCGCAACAAGATGGTGGATCACCTGCGCCGGCGCGGGCGGCGGGTGGAGGTGCCGGTGGAGGATTTCGCCGAGTTCCTTCCCGCGCCGGAGGAGCGGCCGGATGCCGGCGCTGCGGATGTGGAGCGCCATCTCGCCTTGCTGCCGCAGAAGCAGCAGGCGGTGCTGCGCTCGGTGGCGGTGGAGGGCGCGTCCGTCGCCGAGACGGCGGAGCGGATGCGGATGACCCCCGGCGCGGTGCGGGTGGCACTGCACCGGGCCTTTGCGAGCCTTTCGGCCCGCCTGAGGGAGGAGTGAAGGACAAAGGTGAAGACGGATGACCTCATACGCGCTTTGGCCGCGGATGCACGGCCGGTGCGCAGCCTCGGGCGCACGCTGGCGCTGGCGCTTGTCGTCGGCGTCGTCGCGGCGGCGTGCGTGTTCGCCTGGCGCCTCTCGCCGCGTCCCGGGCTTCTTGCGTTGCTGGGCGAATGGCGCCTCCTCCTCAAGTTCGCGGTGACGCTCTCCCTGGCGGCGTCCGCCGTGGTGCTCGCGCTGCGCCTGTCACAGCCCGGTGCGACGGCGGGGCGCGCGGCGCGGGCGCTTCTGCTGCCGGTGCTGCTGCTCGCGGCGGGGGTCGCGGCCGAGCTGGCGACGACACCCGCGGCCGCATGGGGGGCCGAACTCGTCGGGCGCTATGCGATCTATTGCGCCACGCTAATTCCGCTGATCGCCGCGCCGGCCCTTGGCGCGCTGCTTCTGGCTTTGCGGCGCGGCGCGCCGACTCGTCCGACCCTCGCCGGCGCTGCCGCGGGCCTCGCGGCGGGGGGCATCGGCGCGGCGCTCTACGCGCTCCATTGCGTGGACGATTCACCCTTGTTCCTGCTCGCCTGGTACAGCATCGCAGTCGCGGTGGTGACGGCGGCGGGCGCCCTCATCGGCAGCCGACTGCTGCGCTGGTAGGGCGAGAGCTTCGGCATGGCGTTGTTTCGGCGCGACAGCGGCTGAACCGGCAGCGCCGCACTGTGGCCCTTTGGTCGCTTGCCCGTGCATCTTCGGCCTGCCGTTCCGTCACGGCTTAAACCGGGCCGCCGCCCCTCGCTACCCTGCATGAGGTGCTCCATTCCGTGCACGGGAGCGCGGAAGCGCCGCCCGACCCCGCCCGGCGCACTTGCCAGAACGGGCCACGCCATGCCCATCTAGGGCGCGGCTGTTCCGGGCGCGAGGCAGGCGATGACGCACAGTGATGGGTGGGAAGGGGGCAGCCTTGATCGCCGCCGCCTGCTGGTGGGATCGGCGGCGCTGGCGCTGGCCGGGGGCACCGTGTCGCGCGCGGCAGCGGCCGGTGGGCTCATCGATGCGCACAGCCACAGCTGGGGCGGCGATCTCTCCCGCTACCCCATGGTCCACGACCAGACCGCGCGCGATCGCGATCCGCCCGATTACGACATCGAGACCCTGCTGGCGCGCGAGGCGGCCATCGGGGTGGCGCGGGTCGTGCTCGTGCAGCACATCGGTTATTTCGGCACTGACAGCTCCTACCTGACCGACGCGGCGCGGGCGCATCCCGGCACCTTCGCCGTGGTGGGCGCGGTGGACGACCGGCGGGTGGATGCGCCCGACGCCATGCGGACGGCCAAGGCGGCCGGCGTGAAGGGCTTCCGCCTGAGGGGCGTCGATACGGCCGGCTGGCTGACCTCTCCGGTGATGGCGAGCATCTGGGCGACGGCGGCGGAGGAAAACCTCGTGCTGTGTCCCCTCCTGCGCGACGGCCCGGACATGAGCGACGACGCCCTGCTCCACATGGCCGAGATGTGCCGGCGTTATCCGGCGACCGCCGTCTGCCTCGATCACATGGCGCATGTGATGCCGGGCGACGCGCGCCAGCTGGACCGGCTCATGGCCCTTTCCGCCTTTCCGGGCGTGAGCGTGAAAATCTCCGGCCTCAACAAGTTCGACACGCCGCCCTATGACAAGGTGATCCCGCAGCTGGTCGCCCTCCTCGCCGCGTTCGGCGCGGGCCGGCTGATGTGGGGCAGCGACATGCCGGTGCTGGAACGCGAGCCGCCGAACACCCTGCGCGCCGCCTTCGAATTCATCGCCCGCCGCGCCCCCCTCGACGACACCCAGCGTGACTTCCTGCTGAGGGGAACCGCCGAGCGCGTGTTCTTCGGCTGAACCTCGGGGCCGGAGCAGGGGGGCAAATTCAGCGGCGCGTGACGCTCACTCCGGCTCGGTGAGGCGATAGCCGACGCCGGTCTCGGTGCGGATGTAGCGGGGCTTCTCGGGATTGTCCTCCAGCTTCTGCCGCAGCTGGCGGACATAGACGCGCAGATATTGCAGATCCTGGCTGCCGCCCCACACCTGCGAGAGCAGGTAATGGTGGGTGAGAACCTTGCCGGCATGCTGCACCAGCACGCGCAGGATGGCGTATTCCTTGGGCGAGAGCTTCACCTCCCTGTCCTTCACCTTCACGATCCGCCGCACCAGATCCACCGAGAGGTCGCCCACCACGAAGAGCGGCTTCTCGCCCTGCTGCTGAAGGCGGTGGCGCAAGGCGACGCGGATGCGGGCCACCAGCTCGTTCATGCCGAAGGGCTTGGTGACGTAATCGTCCGCCCCCGCCTCCAGCGCCTCCACGATGCCGGGCTCGTCGGTGCGGCTGGAGAGGATGATGATGGGGCAGGTCTGCCCCTCCTCCC
>JAEZMT010000460.1 GCA_023442085.1 Pseudomonadota bacterium
GCCTTCACCGCCGTCGCCCACGACTGGCGGCGCACGGATTTCCTCTATCTCAGCCCCGTGGGCATGGATGGCGACTTCTCCGCCGCCGTCCATGCGGATGGGGTCGATGTGGACACCTGTGGCGACGAACGCCACCGCCTGAGCTGGGACGACGTGCGCGAACTCGCCGAGCGGTTGGCGGTGGAATAGGAGGGCGTCTCGATCGACCTCATCCGGCGCACGCCTCATCGCAGGCCGGCAACCCGAGATGCACTCCGGCGTCCTGCTGCTCTGACAGCGGCACGCCGGGCCAGGGGAAAAGTCCGTGGGGCTTGGTTCTGCGTGCCGATCTCTGTGGTGAGCAGACGAGGAAGCCGCCAAGTATCTTTCGCTGTTCCGGCAGACCCTCGCTGGTGTAGATCGCCGTGTAGTCGGCCGGATCGTAATGACCGAAAAAGGCGCTGTTCGAGGCCTACACGGCGAGCAAATGGGGCCTGCGCGGGCTCACCCGCAGCGCCGCCATGGAATATGCCGCGCGCGGCATCCGCGTGAACGCCGTGTGCCCGGGGCTGGTCGTGACGGCACTCAACGCCGCGAGCCCGCATCTCCAGCCCATGATCGGCATGACGCCCATGGGCCGCAGCGGCACACCGGCAGAGATCGCCGAGCTGGTGCTGTTCCTCGCCTCCGACCGCTCCGCCTTCATCACCGGCGAGGATTTCGTGATCGACGGCGGCTTCACCGCCGGCGCCGGCTATCGGCGTGTCGCCGTGAAAACCGGCATCATCTGAGGGCGTGGGGCAGCCGGGCCAGGCTGCCCCTACCCCGCCGGGATCTCCATGCGTCCGCGCAACGCGCCTGCCAGATGCTCGGCGAACTGCGCGCTGGGCAGGGGCAGGTTGCGGTCGCGCAGCTGTCCGAGCACCAGATCGGCGCTCGGCAGGTCGCGCTCGTCCACCGGACGCACGACGATACCGGGCGGCATGGCCTCGGGCTGCGCGCCAATCTCGATCTGGAACGAGATCATGCCGGTGTGGGCGACCAGCCCGCGCAGCAGTTCGAACGAATTAGTCTCTGCCGCCACCGACAGCTTCAGCCCCGCGCGGGACAGCCGCTCCTCGATCATCTGCCGGCCGCCGGTGGAAAACTCCGGCAGGGCCAGCGGATAGCCCGTGCAGTCGGCGAGGCGCAGCTTCGCCTTGCGGGCAAGGGGGTGATCCTCGACCATCAGCGCCACCAGCCGCTGCGGCAGGGTCATGATCGGCCGCAGGCGCCCCAGGAACGGCGGGCGGAAGACAAGGATGAGGTCCACCACATAGTCCACCAGCAGGCCCATCGCCCGCTCGTGGTCCACCACCATCACCTCGAACGTCATCAGTGGATAGCGCTTGCGGAAGGCGCCGATCTGCCGGGGCAGGAAATCATGCGCCAGCGCCTGGCTGCAGGCGATGCGCACCGTGCCCCGGCGCAGGCCACGCAGATCCTCCAGCTGCGAGCGCATCCTGTCGGCGTCGTTCAGCTGCTCTCGCACATAGGTGAGGAAGACCTCGCCGGCCGATGTGAGGCGCACGCCGCGGGCGCGCCGCTCCAGCAGCTTCAGGCCCAGCTCCTCCTCCAGATCCATGATGCGGCGGTTGAGGGCGGAGGGCGTCACGTTGAGCCGGTCGGCGGCGCCACGGATGGAGCCAGTGCGTGCAACTTCGTCCATGTAGCGGAGGAATCTGAGGTGCCGCATGCCGCCTCCACCCATCGTAGCCTTTTAGGCTACAGCATGTGGAATAATCGGCAATGGATCGCATCACTGCGTCGTGCCAGTGTCACCTCTCAGCAGGAGAGCCCTTCTCCGGCGTGTCGCGAGAGCAATCGTATGTCCGCGTCCGACCCGACTCCGCTGAACCAGGCCCCGCTGAAATTCGCCCGATCGGTGGTCGCCCCGCGCATCGTGACGCTGCCGGCGGCGCCGCAGCCGGCGGAGATCGATCTGGCGCGCAGCGCGCTTGTCGTCGTCGACATGCAGAACGATTTCCTCGAAGCCGACGGCTGGTTTCCCCGCCTCGGGGTCGATCCCTCCCCGCTTCTCGCCATCGTGCCCACGCTTCAGACGCTGACGGCCGCCGCGCGGGCGGCGGGCCTGCCGGTGATCTTCGTGAACTGGGGGGTGCGGGCAGACCGGGCCGAGCTTTCAGCCCCGCTCCTCGCCAAGGCATCCGGCGCAGGCACGCGGCCCGTTTATGCCGATCCCTCGGTGGAGGGGCGCGGCCGCATTCTCGTGGAGGGCGACTGGGGTGCCGCGACCATCGACGCACTGGCCCCTGAGCCGGGCGACCTCGTGGTCCACAAGCATCGCCTCTCGGGCTTCCACGACAACGAGTTTGACTCCATCCTGCGCAACCGGGGCATCGACACGCTGGTGTTCACCGGCGTGAACATCGACCGCTGCGTGTTCTCCACCCTCTGCGACGCGAGCTTCCGCGGCTACGGCTGCCTGCTGGTGGAAGACGCCTGCGCCACCGTCTCCCCGGCCTATGTGTCGGACGCCATCCTCTTCCTCGTGCGCCAGCTCTACGGCGTCACGCTTTCGAGCGGCGACGTGATGGCCGCCCTCGCCGACCAGCCTCAACAATAACCAGAGCCAGACGGGACCTTCAGAATGACACTCCGGACACTCTCGCGACGCCTCTCACGCAGCAAACTTGCGCTCGCCCTCGCCCTCGGCGTCGCCTCGACGGCCGTCGCCGGCCTGCCGGCGCTGGCGGACACCAAGCTGAAAATGGTGCTCAACTGGAAGTATCAGGGCCCGCAGGGCATGTTCTTCCTCGCGCAGGACCGCGGATACTTCAAGGCGGAGGGTCTCGACGTGACCTTCGACCAGGGCAACGGCTCCGGCGCCGCCGTTCCGCTGGTGGCCAACGGCACCTATGACATGGGCTTCGGCGACGTGAACGCGCTGATCGAGCTCGCCGCCAAGAAGCCCGAGGGCGCGCCGACCGCCGTCTACATCATGTTCAACCAGCCGCCCTTCACCATCGCGGTGAAGGCGGACAGCCCGATCAAGACGCCCAAGGATCTCGAAGGCAAGACGCTCGGCGGCGCGGCCAATGACGGCGCGCTGAAGCTCTTCCCTGCCTTCTGCAAGGTGGCCAAGATCGACTGCTCCGGGATCAAGATCACCAACATGCAGCCGAACCTGCGCGAGCAGATGCTGATGCAGGGCCAGGTGGACGGCGTGTTCGGTTATGTGAACACCATCCGCTTCTCCGCCAAGCTCATCGGTGCAGACGACGACAAGCTGCGCTACATCAGCTTCGGCGACTACGGCATGGACCTTTATTCCAACGGCATCATCGTCTCCGCCGATCTCATCAAGAACAATCCGGAGGCCATCAAGGGCTTCCTGCGCGCCCTCAACAAGGGCGTCATCGACACGCTGAAGGATCCGGATGCGGCGGTGGCGGCCGTCGCCAAGCGCGAACCGCTCATCAAGGTTCCTCTCGAGAAGGAGCGCCTCGACGCCACCCTGAAGGCCGAAATGAACCACCCCGAGATCGCGAAGATCGGACTCGGCAACGTGGACATGAAGCGCCTCCAGGACTCCATCGACATTCTGGTGGAGGCCAACAAGCTGCCCACCACGCCGAAAGCGTCGCAGATCTTCGATCCCGCCTTCCTGCCGCCGGTGGCGGACCTGCCCAAGAAGCTGTTCTGACCGAACAGGCCTGACCTTCCTTATCGAGACCCGGCGCCGCTCCCCCAAGCGGAGCGGCGCCCCATACCCGATGGAATTCCCATGGATCTCAAGCTCAAGGATCGCGTCGCGCTGATCACCGGCCCCGCCAAGGGCATGGGCGCCGCCATCACCCGCGCGTTCGCGGCCGAAGGCTGCCGCCTGGCCCTTATCGGCCGTGACACGGCGGCCATCGCACCGGTCGCCGACGACGTGCGCGCTGCCGGCGCCGAGGCCCTCGTGATCGCCTGCGATCTGACCGACGCCGATGCCTGCGATGCCGCCGCCGCGCGCGCTGTCGAAGCCTTCGGCACGGTGGACATCCTCGTGAACGTGGCCGGCGGCTCCGGCCCCATCGGCAAGACCGGGGTGGAGACGACGCCTGAAGAGTTCGACGAGATCGTCACCCTCAACATGAACGGCTGCTTCCACACCATGCGCGCCGTTCTGCCCACCATGATCGAGCGCCGCTATGGCAAGATCGTCAATGTGGGCGGCACCTTCGGCATGCGCGGACGGGCCGGCCGCATGGCCTATTCGGCCTCCAAATGGGGTCTGCGCGGCATCACCAAGAGCTTCGCGCTGGAGGTGGGACCGCACAACATCAACGTGAACTGCGTGGAGCCGGGCATGGTGGACGGCCCGCGCTTCCGCGAGAAGGTCTGCGCCGACATGGCGAGGAAGCTTTCCATCACGCTGGAGGAAGCCATGGCCCGCCACGCGGCGGACTATGCCCTGCGCCGCGTGACCACCGACGAGGACGTGGCCAACGCCTGCCTGTTCCTCGCCAGCGACGTATCCCGCCAGCTCACCGGCATCGACATGCCGGTGGACGGCGGCTGGGCGATGCTCTGAGGAGGATGACATGAACGAACCGGTCGATCTCGTCATCCATGGCGGGCGCATCGTCTCCCCCGAGACGGTCATCGCGGCCTCCATCGCCATCCGTGGCGAGACCATCGTCGCCGTTGGCGCGCCCGATGCCATGCCGGAGGCGAAGGAGACCTTCGACGCGACGGGCCTCCACATCCTGCCCGGTGCCATCGACGTGCATGTGCACTTCCGCGATCCCGGCTACACCCACAAGGAAGACTTCGAGAGCGGCACCGCAGCTGCGGCCTTCGGCGGCGTGACGACTGTGTTCGACATGCCCAACACCATCCCGACCGTGGCGGACGGGGAGACGCTCAGGGCGAAGCACGCCATCGCCTCCTCCAAGGCCCATGTGGACTACGGCCTTTATGCGGTGCTGGGCGAGGACACCATCGACAAGGTGCCGGAGCTCATCGACGCCGGGATCATCGGCTTCAAGTGCTACATGGGGAACACCTTCGGCCGTATCCCCACACCCTCGACGGGCGCGATGCTGGAGGCGTTCGAGATGGTGGCGCCCACCGGAAAGCGCATCTCGCTGCATGCCGAGACCAATTCGGTGATGGAGCGGCGCCAGAA
>JAEZMT010000415.1 GCA_023442085.1 Pseudomonadota bacterium
TCATCCAGACCCGCCACCGCATCCCGGAGGCGGAGCTGAAGGCGGGGCAGACCATCGTCTTCCAGGTGCCCATCCCCGAACCGCTGCGCTTCCTCGAACCGCGCGAGACCGAGACGCGCCGCCTGCACGGCCTCGCCGATTACGGCCTGATGCAGGTGAAGCTGTACGAGGACATCGCCCGCCACGGCCACATTGCCACCACCTATGCCTATCCGGTGAAGGTGGAGGGGCGCTACGTGATGGACCCCTCCCCCATCCCGAAGTTCGACAATCCCAAGATGAACGACAGCCCGGCGCTGCAATTATTCGGCGCCGGCCGCGAGAAACGTATCTATGCCATCCCGCCTTACACGCAGGTGGTGTCGCTGGATTTCGAGGACCACCCCTTCAAGGTGCAGGCCTTCAAGGAGCCATGCGCCTTGTGCGGGGCGACCGGCGTCTATCTCGACGAGGTGATCCTCGACGACAAGGGCGGTCGCATGTTCGTCTGCTCCGACACCGACCATTGCGCCACCCGGCAGGCGGAGGGGCACACGGGTACCATGAGCGCGCCTTACAAGGAGGCGGCCCATGACTGACACCCCCCTTCTCACCGCCCGTGGCCTCGCCAAGTATTACGGCCACCGCCTCGGCTGCCGGGACGTGGACCTGACCCTGCACGAGGGCGAGGTGCTGGCCATCGTGGGCGAGTCGGGCTCCGGCAAGTCCACATTGCTCGGCCTCCTCTCGACGGAGCTTGCCCCCTCCGGCGGCGTCGTCTCCTACCGGATGCGGGACGGCGAAACACGGGATCTTGCGACCCTCACCGAAGCCGAGCGCCGCCTCCTGCTGCGGACCGACTGGGGCTTCGTGCGCCAGCATGCCGAGCAGGGGCTGCGCATGGCGGTGTCGGCCGGCGGCAACGTGGGCGAGCGGCTGATGGCGGTGGGCTGGCGGCACTATGCGAACATCCGCAGCGAGGCCACCTCATGGCTCGGCCGGGTGGAGATCGCCGCCGAGCGCATCGACGACGATCCGCGCACCTTCTCCGGCGGCATGCGCCAGCGCCTGCAGATCGCCCGCAACCTCGTGACCCGCCCCCGCCTCGTCTTCATGGACGAGCCCACCTCGGGCCTCGACGTGTCGGTGCAGGCGCGCCTGCTCGATCTCATCCGCCAGCTAGTGGAGGAGTTCGGCCTCGCCGTGGTCATCGTCACCCATGACCTCGCGGTGGCGCGGCTGCTCTCCCACCGCATCATGGTGATGAAGTCCGGCCGCGTGATCGAGCAGGGCCTCACCGACCAGGTGCTCGACGACCCGCGCGAGCCCTACACCCAGCTCCTCGTCTCCTCGGTGCTTGCGGCATGACGCCAGAGACATTCTCGTCCCGGCCAAGTGCAGCGCCACATGTGGCGCGGAACGCGAGCCGGGACCCAGCGCAACAGTCCGCCGAAGGCGCTTCCATGCCGACCACCGCTTCCATTTTGTCTGCTGCGCAGGAGTCCTGCGCTGGGTCCCGGCTCGGCGCTCCGGCTGCGCCGTCGCTGGTCCGGGACACCCAGAACCTTCTCCTCTCCGTCGAGAACCTCGCCAAGAGCTTCACCCTGCACCTGCGCGGCGGGCTCATGCTGCCAGTGGTCTCCGGCGTCACCTTCGAGGTCCGCGTCGGCGAGTGCGTGGCGCTGGGCGGGCCGTCGGGGGCGGGGAAAAGCTCCATCCTCAAGATGGTCTACGGCAATTACCGCATCGATGCCGGCTCCGTGCGGATCGCCGATGGCGACACCTTCGCCGAGGTGGCGGGCGCCGAGCCGCGCCAGATGATGGCCCTGCGGCGCAGCCGCGTCGGCTATGTCAGCCAGTTCCTGCGGGTGATCCCCCGCGTCTCCACCCTCCACGTGGTGGCGGAGCCGCTGCGGGCGGAAGGCGTGGACGAAGAGACCGCCAAGGCCCGCGCCGGCACCCTGCTCGCCCGGCTCAACCTGCCGGAGCGCCTGTGGTCGCTGCCGCCCGCCACCTTCTCCGGCGGCGAACAGCAGCGCGTGAACGTGGCGCGCGGCTTTATTGGCTCCCAGCCGCTCCTGCTTCTGGACGAGCCCACCGCCTCGCTCGACGCCGCCAACCGGCAGGTGGTCATCGACCTCATCCGCGAGAAGAAGGCGGCGGGCACGGGCCTGCTGGGCATCTTCCACGACGCCGAGACCCGCGAGGCCGTCGCCGACCGGGTGGTGGATGTCACCCGCTTCGAAGCCTGATCACGGAGCCCCGACATGACCGAACAGGTTTTCGCCAACGCCCGCCTCGTCCTCGCCGACGAGATCGTTTCCGGCCACGTCACAGTGACGGACGGCACCATCACCGCCATCGGCACCGGCGCCGTGCCGGCAGGCTCCGAGGACATCGGGGGTGACTATTTGCTTCCCGGCCTGGTGGAGCTGCACACCGACCATGTGGAGGGCCACCTCTCGCCCCGCCCAAAAGTGCGCTGGAACCCGCTCGCAGCCATGCTCGCCCATGATGCGCAGGTGGCCGCCTCCGGCATCACTACCGTGTTCGATTCCCTGCGCGTGTGGCCGGACAAGAAGGCCGTGGGCATGGACGGCGACGCGCCGCTCCTCATCGCCGCGCTGGAGGCGGCCCGCGCCGCCGATGCGCTGCGCGCTGAGCATTTCATCCACCTGCGCTGCGAAATCCCCACGGATACGGTGGTCGAGGACGCCGAGGCGATTCTCGCCAAGACCCCCGTGCACCTGATCTCGCTCATGGACCACACGCCGGGCCAGCGGCAGTTTGCGACCATCGACCAGTTCCGCTCCTATTACATGAAGAAGAGCGGCATCAGCGCCGAGGAAATGGACGTGATCGTCACATCGCGGCTCGACTTCCATGAACGCTACGCCCGCGACAACCGCGCGGGACTGGTGGCCCTCGCCCATGCCCACGGCTGCGTCGTCGCGAGCCATGATGACGGCACGCCCGAGCATGTGGCCGAGGCCATTGGCGACGGCGTCGCCATCGCCGAATTTCCCACCACCGAGGAGGCGGCCCGCCTCTCCCACGAGGCCGGCATCCGCGTGCTGATGGGCGCGCCGAACCTGGTGCGTGGCGGCTCCCACACCGGGAACGTCTCGGCGGAATCGCTGGCGCGCGGCGGGCGGCTCGATATCCTGTCTTCGGACTATGTGCCCTCGTCCCTCCTCTGGGCGGCCTTCGACCTCACCCGCCGGGTGCCGTCCGTCGCCTTGCCCGAGGCGGTGCGGATGATCACCAAGACCCCGGCCGAGGCGGCGGGCCTCTCTGATCGCGGCGAGATCGCCCCCGGGCGTCGCGCCGACCTTGTGCGGGTGGCGCTGGCCGGCGAGATGCCGGTGGTGAAGGGCGTGTGGCGGGAAGGACGGCGCGTGGCATGACGACAGATGCGGCCGGCGCAAAGGCTGGCGACAGGTTCGGTCCCGGCACCCTGCTGCTCGTCGTCGGCCCATCGGGTGCCGGCAAGGACACGCTCATCGATATCGCCCGCGCGCGCTTTGCCGGCGACCAACACGTGCTGTTTGCCCGCCGCCTCGTCACCCGCCCCTCGGGCACGGGGGAGGCGCACGGCACGCTGTCAGAGGCAGAGTTCGAGTCGATGCTGGCCGCCGGACGCTTTCCCCTCTCCTGGCGCGCGCACGGGCTTTCCTATGCGCTCGGGCCGGAGGTGGCGGAGGTGATCGCGGAGGGTGGTGTGGTGGTGGCCAACGGCTCCCGCGCCACCCTGCCGGAGGCCCGCCGCCGCTTCGCGCGGGTGCGGGTGGTTCATGTGACGGCGCCCATCCCGGTGCGCGCCGCCCGCTTGGCCATGCGCGGCCGCGAGAGCGCCGATGACATCGCCGAGCGCCTCACTCGCGCGCCGGAGCTGGATGTCGCCCCCGACCTCACCATCGAGAACGTGGGCACGCCCACCGAAGGCGGCACGCGCCTCGTGGATTTCATCGCCGAGGAATTGGCCGCAGTCGCCTGATCGGGGCTGACGCCTTGATTGCAGTTGGCGGCCGGCGACCTAGCGCCGTTCGCCCGCCGGCAGATAGGGCTGGAGCGCGTGGGCGAGCTTGGACGGGGTGAGCGACTGGAGCCACACCGTGCCGGGCCCGGCGAGGCGGGCGAGGAACAGGCCGTCGCCGCCGAA
>JAEZMT010000091.1 GCA_023442085.1 Pseudomonadota bacterium
CGGTGGCTTCGTCCAGGATGAGCAGGCGCGGGTTGGTCATCAGCGCGCGCCCGATGGCGAGCATCTGCTGCTCGCCGCCGGAGATGCGGTTGCCGTAATTGCGCCGCCGCTCGGCGAGGCGCGGGAAGAGGGCGTAGACGCGCTCCAGCGTCCACGGCGGCAGGCCGGAGCGGCCGGGGGCGGCGGTGGCGACGAGGTTTTCCTCCACCGTGAGCGTGGGGAAGATCTGCCGCCCTTCCGGCACGAGGCCGAGGCCGAGGCGGGCGATCTTGTGGGGCTTCAAGCCCCTGAGCGCCACGCCATCGAAAGTCAGCGTGCCGCCGCTGGGCGGCAGAAGGCCCATGAGGGCGCGGATCGTGGTGGTCTTGCCCATGCCGTTGCGGCCCACCAGCGCCAGCGCCCCGCCCGCCGGCACGGAAAGGTCGACGCCGAACAGAGCCGGCGTGCCGCCATAGCCGGCGGTGAGGCCGGTGATGGTGAGGAGCGCCGCGCTCATGCGCCGTCTCCCAGATAGGCGGCCTTCACGGCCGCATCGGCGCGCACGGCATCCGGCGTTCCGCAGGCGATGATGCGCCCGGCGACCAGCACGCTGATGCGGTCGGCGAGGCGGAACACCGCATCCATGTCGTGCTCCACCAGAAGGATGGCGCAGCGGCCCTTGAGGCGGGTGAGCAGCGCCACCATGGCGGCGGATTCGGCTGGTCCCGTTCCCGCCATGGGCTCGTCAAGCAGCATCAGACGCGGGCGGGCGGCGAGCGCCATGGCGAGTTCCAGCGCCCGCTTCTCGCCATGGCTGAGGGCGGCGGCGACCACCTTGGCGCGGGCACCCAGCCCCACCTCATCGAGCAGGCCCGCCGCCTCATCCCGCGCCGCGCGGTCGGAGGCGGCGGGGCGCAGCAGGCGGAAGGTGCGCCCGCGCGCCGCCATCACGGCGAGGGCCGCATGCTCCAGCGCGGTGAAGCGGGGGAAGATGGAGGTGATCTGGAACGCCCGGGCGAGGCCGAGGCGTGCCCTTTTATGGACGGGCAGGCGGGTGATGTCCGCGCCGTCGAAGCGGATGGTGCCGGCATCGGGCATCACCTCCCCGGCGATCTGGCCGACGAGGGTGGTCTTGCCGGCGCCGTTGGGGCCGATAAGGGCGTGGATCTCTCCCGGCAGCACCGCGAGGTCCACGCCGGCGGTCACGTGCAGCGCGCCATAGGCCTTGGCGAGGCCGGCGATCTCAAGCAGCGCCTCAGCCATCGCGCCGCCCCCCGAGCAGGGTGGCTATGCCGCCGCGCGCCAGCACCAGCAGCACCAGCAGCGGGCCGAAGAGGATGCGCCAGTGTTCGGTGAGGTGCGCGAGCCCATCCTCCAGCAGCACCACGCCCAGCGCGCCGAGCACCGGGCCGAGGGCGCTCAAAGGCCCGCCCGCCACCACCATCACGATGAATTCCGCCGACCGGTGCCAGGAGAGATAGGCGGGGCTCACGAACTCGGTGAGATTGGCATAGAGCGCCCCCGCGAGCCCGGCGAACGCTCCGGCGATGACATAGGCCACCAGGCGATAGGCGTAAGGGTCCACCCCCAGCGCACGCAGCCGCCGCTCATTGTCCCGCCCCGCCGCCAGCACCCGGCCGAAGGGCGAGTGCGCCAGCACGGTCGAGACGAGGACGGTGAAGGCGAGCAGGCCCAGCACCACATAATGGAAGGTCTTCGGGTCCTTCAGCCAGCGCATCCCCGCCACGGTGGAGCGGGCGGCGAGCGTCAGTCCGTCGTCCCCGCCATAGGCCGAGAGGCTCTGGGTGACGAAGAAGGCCATCTGCCCGAAGGCCAAGGTAATCATGATGAAATAGACGCCCCGCGTGCGCAGCGAGATCGCCCCCGTCACCAGCGCGAACAGGCCGGCCGCCGCCATGGCCACGGGGAAGGACACGAGGGCATCGCGCACGCCCTCCTCCATCAATATGCCCACCACATAGGCGCCGATGCCCATGGTCGCCGCATGGCCGAAGGAGACGAGCCCGCCCTGCCCCAGGATGAAGCCGAGGCTCACCGCGGCGAGCGCGAAGATCATGGCGCGCGCCACCAGCGTCAGCAGCGCGGTGTCGGCGAAGGCCGGCACGGCGGCGAGGGCCGCGAAAACTGCGAGCGCGAGGAGGGCGCGGGTCATGCCGGCGCCGGGAACAGGCCGCGCGGGCGGAAGAAGAGGATGGCCGCCATCAGCACATAGACGCTCATGGAGGCGAGCGCCGGCCCCGCCGCGCTGGCGGCGGAGGCGGACAGGACGAGCTTCAGGATGTCGGTGAGGAAGGAGCGTCCGAGTGTGTCGATGAGCCCCACCAGCAGCGCCGCCACGAACGCCCCGCGCATGGAGCCGATGCCGCCGATGACGATGACCACGAAGGCGAGGATGAGGAGATTGTCCCCCATCCCAGGCTCCACCGAGAGGATCGGCCCGGCCATGGCCCCCGCGAAGGCGGCCAGCATGGCGCCGAAGGCGAAGATGCGGGCGAACAGGGCAGTGATGTCCACCCCCAGCGCCGAGACCATGGGCGCGTTGGTCGCCCCCGCCCGCAGCAGCATGCCGGCGCGCGTGCGGGTCACGAGCACATAGAGCAGGCCGGCGACGCCGAGCCCCGCGCCGATGAGCACGAGCCGGTAGACGGGATAGTTCAGCCCGTCCATCAGCCGCACCGAGCCCGACAGCGCCTCAGGCATGGGAATGGCGAGGGGCGCCGAGCCCCACACCATGCGCACCGCCTCGCTCACGAACAGGATGATGCCGAAGGTGGCCAGCACTTGGTCCAGATGATCCCGCCCGTAGAGCTGGCGGATGACGAGACGTTCCAGCAGCAGCCCCAGCACCAGAGCGGCGGCAAGGGCAAGCGGCAGGCCCAGCCAGAAGCTGCCGGTGAGGGCGGTGGCCGTGACCATCAGATAGGCGCCCAGCATGTATTGCACGCCGTGGGCGAGATTGATGACATCCATCACCCCGAACACCAGCGTCAGCCCCGCCGCCACCAGGAACAGCAGGATGCCGAGCTGGAGCCCGTTGAGCATCTGGACGAGGAAGAGGGTGAGGGTCATGGGGGAAGGAAAGCTATGGTGGGAAAGGCCGGCGTCGCCGTGGGGCCGGGTGCCTCCCCTCTCCCCTTGCGGGAGAGGGCCGGGGTGAGGGGTGTGTCTCCCTTCGCCCCGCCGCCGGGTGGGCGGCGCCAGCCCCCTCACCCCCAGCCCCTCTCCCGCAAGGGGAGAGGGGAGGACGGCCACTCAACGGGATCGGAGGCATGACGGTGACTCATCAGAAATTCGTTCCCCGGACAAGCGACACCGCAGGTGGAGCGCCGATCCGGGGTCCAGGAGAGAAGTCGGCGAAGCCGGCTAAAGCCCCGGCAGCCTCGGGGCACGCCGCCTGCGGCGAACCCTTGCGCTGGACCCCGGCTCTCCTTCCGCTCGCGCTTCAGTCGGCCGGGGTGCGAGATGAAGTGAG
>JAEZMT010000216.1 GCA_023442085.1 Pseudomonadota bacterium
TTGGCGACGGGAAGACCCGCCTCCAGCTTCGCCCGCGGCAGCTCCACGGTGGGCAGGTCCACGGCCAGCGCGCCTTGCTCGAAGGTGGTGCGGGCGGTCTCCTTCGCCTTCTCGGCGGCCTCACGGCCGTGCAGGAGCGCGGTCGCCTCGGTGGCGAGCACCTCCTTGGCGAGGTTGATCTCCTGGCCTTCCAGCGCGGCGAGGCGGGCGATCTCGTCCAGCGGCAGCTCGGTGAAGAGCTTCAGGAAGCGCTCCACGTCCGCATCGCCCGCGTTGCGCCAGTACTGCCAGTACTCATAAGGCGAGAGAAGGTCGGCATCGAGCCACACCGCCCCACCGGCGGTCTTGCCCATCTTGGCGCCGGAGGAGGTGGTGAGCAGCGGGGTCGTGAGCGCGAAGAGGTCGGCGCCGTGCATGCGGCGGCCGAGCTCCATGCCATTGACGATGTTGCCCCACTGATCGGAGCCGCCCATCTGCAGGATGCAGCCGTGGCGCCGGTTCAGCTCCACGAAGTCATAGGCCTGCAAAATCATATAGTTGAATTCGAGGAAGGTGAGCGGCTGCTCGCGCTCCAGCCTCAGCTTCACCGAATCGAACGTCAGCATGCGGTTGATGGTGAAATGCGGCCCCACCTCGCGCAGGAGGGGGATGTATTTCAGCTCGTCCAGCCAGCCCGCGTTGTTCTCCATGATGGCGCCGCCGTCGAAATCGAGGAAGCGCGCGAAGACCTTGCGGATGGAGGCGATGTTGGCGTTGATCTGCTCATCGGTGAGCATCTGGCGCTGGGTGTCCTTGCCGGACGGGTCGCCGATCTTGGTGGTGCCGCCGCCCATGAGCGCGATCGGCCGGTGGCCGGTACGCTGGAGGGTGCGCAGCATCATGATGGAGAGCAGATGGCCCGCATGCAGGCTCGATGCGGTGGCGTCGAAGCCGATATAGGCGGTGATGGACCCTTCCGCGGCCTTGGCATCGAGGCGCTCGAGGTCCGAGCACTGGTGGATATAGCCGCGCTCGTGAAGCGTGCGCAGGAAATCGGAGCGGAAGGAGGGAGAAGTCATCACACAGATCGAGGCTTGAGGCGGGCGCTCACGCGCCGGAAAGGAGCGGTGGTGTATCAGGTCCGGCGCAAGAATGCATGTGCTTGAGGCGAGGGGGCTTTTATGCGTGTCGTCGGGCTGATGAGCGGCACCTCCATGGACGGCATCGACGCCGCCTTGATCGAGACAGACGGCGAAACCGTCGCCTGGCTCGGCTCCGCGCTTACCCGGCCCATTGACGCCAAGACCCGCGCTCTCCTCGTGACCGCCATGGAGGATGCGCGCGGCGTCAACCATCGCGATGACCGGCCGGGCGCGCTGGCGGAGGCCGAGCGGCGCATCACCGATCTCCATGCCGAGGCGGTGCGGGCGCTGCTGGAGCCGCTGCGGCTCACCCCCGGCGACATCGATCTCGTGGGCTTCCACGGCCAGACGGTGATCCACCGCCCCGATGCGCGCCTCACCGTGCAGATCGGTGAGGGCCAGCGGCTGGCGAAGGCGCTGGGTATCCCGGTGGTGGCGGATTTCCGCGCGGCGGACGTGGCGGCGGGCGGGCAGGGGGCGCCGCTGGTGCCGGTGTTCCATCAGGCGCTGGTGCGGCGGCTGACCCTGCCGCAGCCGGTGGCGGTGCTGAACGTGGGCGGGGTGGCCAATGTCACGGTGATCGACGGCGATGCCCCGCCCATCGCCTGCGATACCGGGCCGGGCAATGCCCTGATCGATGATTTCATGAAGGCGCGCACCGGCGTTCCCTTCGACGCGGAGGGCCGCGCGGCCGCTGCCGGACAGGTGGACGAGGCGCGCGTCGCGGCGGTGCTGGAAGACGCCTTCTTTCGCCAACCCCCGCCCAAGTCGCTGGATCGCAACGCCTTCCGCCGCGCGGTGGGGGAGCGCATGGGGCTGGACGGCCTGTCGGTCGAGGATGGCGCAGCAACGTTGACGGCCCTCACGGCGGCGACCGTCTCGTCGGTGGTGCCGTTCCTGCCCCGTCCGCCCGCCGTTTGGATCGTGGCGGGAGGCGGCGCGCGCAACCCGACGTTGCTCGCGATGCTGGCCCAGCGCCTCAAGGCTGAGGTCCGAACGGCCGATCAAGTGGGGTGGTCCGGCGATGCGCTGGAGGCCCACGCCTTCGGCTATCTCGCCGTGCGCTCCCTGCGCGGGCTGCCGCTGACGTTCCCCACCACGACGGGCGTGGGGGCTCCGATGACAGGCGGGGTGCTGTTCCGGCCGTGAAGTCCCCAAAAGGAAAACGGCGCGCCGAAGCGCGCCGTTCAAGCGGGGAGAGCCGCCCTCAGGCGGCGCTGTCCTTGCGGGTGCCGGGGAGGCGCTTGTCGAGATAGGTGCCGACCACGCCCATCAGTTCCTCGGTCTTGCCGTCGAAGAAGTGGTTGGCGCCGGGCACCACCTGCTGCTCGATGACGATGCCTTTCTGTGTCTTCAGCTTCTCCACCAGCGTCTGCACCGCGGAGGTGGGCACCACTGCGTCCTTGTCGCCATGGACGAACAGGCCGGAGGAGGGGCAGGGGGCAAGGAAGGAGAAGTCGTAGAGGTTCGCCGGCGCGGCAATGGAGATGAAGCCCTCCACCTCGGGGCGGCGCATCAGAAGCTGCATGCCGATCCAGGCGCCGAAGGAGAAGCCGGCGATCCAGCAGGCGCGGGCATCCGGGTTCACCGACTGGGCCCAGTCGAGCGCGGCGGCAGCGTCCGAAAGCTCGCCCTGTCCGTGGTCGAACGAACCCTGCGAGCGGCCGACGCCGCGGAAGTTGAAGCGCAGCACCGAGAAGCCGCGGTTCACGAACTGATAATAGAGATTGTACACCACCGGATTGTTCATCGTCCCGCCAAACTGCGGGTGGGGATGAAGGATGATGGCGATGGGCGCGTTGCGGGTCTTGGCGGGCTGGTAGCGGCCTTCGAGGCGCCCCTTTTCGCCGGGGAAGATCACTTCTGGCATGGAAGTCTGCAACCTCTGGGTGGCAATGACGCGCGACGCTCGTACGTCCGGGTGGACGACGGGGTCAGGCGCGGGAACCCGTCAGCATGATCCCTGTCGGCTTGACGCCGGAACGGTAATGCTTGACTAACGGTCGCGCGAGACCTATCTATTTAGAATAATTCTAATTTGTTCCCGGCGGCTGCGCGAACCGATGGGCGCTGCGTTGTGAGAACGGGTGAAGTTTGACCTATGACGGAGATCGCCGGCAATTGCAAGCCTGGCACAGGTTGCGGGTGCGTTTGGCACGCGGAACCGGGAGGCGGAGATGAGCGCTGGCGACGGATCGCGGCAGTGGACTACCGGCGCGGGCATGGGTGAGGCGAACGCCTCCCGCCCGTCGGTGCCGCGCCGCGCCTATCTCGATCACAACGCCACGAGCCCCCTGAGGCCCGAGGCCCGTGCCGCGTTGGTCGCTGCACTGGATGCCGGCGGCAATGCCTCGTCCGTCCACGCCGAAGGCCGCGCCGCGCGCGCCCGCATCGAGGCTGCCCGCGCGGCCGTCGCTGCGCTGGCCGGGGTGCCCGTGCGGGGCGTGGTCTTCACCTCCGGTGCCACCGAGGCGGCGGCGTTGGCGCTTCATCCCTCAGTCGAGATCGCCGGCCGGGCCAAGCCCTGCGATGTGCTGCTGGCGGGCGCCGTGGAACATCCGGCCGTGCTTAAGGGCCATCGTTTTCCGTCTGACGCGCTGGAGATCCTGCCGGTGGATGGCGAGGGACGGCTCGATCTCGCCGCGCTGGCCGAGGCGTTGGCCCGCCACCGCGCAGCAGGCCGTCGCGTGATGCTCGCGGTGATGGCGGCGAACAACGAGACCGGTGTCATCCAGCCTGTGGCCGAGGCGTCGCGGCTGGTGCATGGGGCGGATGGCGTGGTCTTCTGCGACGCCGTGCAGGCGGCTGGCCGAACCCCGCTCGACATGGCGGCGCTGGGCGCCGACTTCCTCGCGCTTTCCGCCCACAAGATCGGCGGCCCGCCGGGCGTCGGCGCGCTGGTGGCGGCCGGGCCGGACCATCGCACCGCGCCGCTGCTGTCGGGCGGCGGTCAGGAGCGCAACCGCCGCGCGGGCACCGAGAATGGCCCCGCCATCGTTGGCTTCGGCGCGGCCGCAACCGCCGTGAAGGCAGCGCTTTCCGCCGAGGCGGAGCGGCTTGGCGCGCTGCGTGACCGGCTGGAACGGGCGGTGCTGGAGGGCGTTCCCGGTACGAGAGTGGTGGGCGCGGGTGCTGATCGCCTGCCAAACACCATTATGGTCACTTTCTCCGGACTTCGCGCCGAGACACTGGTGATCGCGCTCGACCTCGCCCACGTAAGCATCAGCGCCGGCTCCGCCTGCTCCTCCGGGAAGGTCGGAGGATCGCAGGTGCTGATCGCCATGGGCGTGCCCGAGGACGAGGCTGCGGGCGCCATTCGCCTGTCGCTCGGCTGGTCGAGCACCATCGAGGATGTGGATGCCGCGGTCGAAGCCTTGAAAAAGGCCGTGCCGCAGCTGAGATGCCGCGCTTCGCGCGCGGCTTAGGAGATCGAGCCGCGCTTTGCGCGGTAGGGAAATTACGCCGCGCATCATGCGCGGCACACGGACTTGACCCGCGGGCCTTGACCCCGCGTGGGAGAGGAGAAGAGAGATGCCTGCGGTTCAGGAAACCGTCGAACGCGTCCGCGCGATCGATGTGGATCAGTACAAGTACGGTTTCGTCACGGACATCGAGAGCGAGAAGGCTCCCAAGGGCCTGTCCGAAGACACGATCCGTTACATTTCCGCCCGGAAGAACGAGCCCGAGTGGATGCTGGAATGGCGGCTCGACGCCTACCGGCGCTGGCTCACCATGGAAGAGCCCACCTGGGCGCGGGTGAGCTACCCGAAGATCGATTTCCAGGACTATTATTATTACTCGGCCCCCAAGGCCGCGCCGAAGTCCATCGACGAGATCGACCCGGAAATCCTCAAGACCTACGAGAAGCTCG
>JAEZMT010000230.1 GCA_023442085.1 Pseudomonadota bacterium
GCCGCGCCCTGCGCGCCCGCTCGCGGGTGCCGGTCATCCTGCTCACCGCCCTCAAGGAGGATGTGGACCGCATCATCGGCCTCGAGATCGGAGCCGATGACTACCTCGGCAAGCCGTTCAACCCGCGGGAGCTGGTGGCCCGCATCCGGGCCGTCCTGCGGCGGACCAGTGCCGCCGAGCCGGCATCGCCGCAGGTGCGCGCCTACGCCTTCGCGGGCTTCAGGGCCGAGCCGGAGCTGCGCCGCGTCACCGCGGCGGATGGGTCCGCGGTGGGGCTGACCGGGGCGGAGTTTGATCTGCTGATGGCCTTTCTTGAGCGTCCCGGCCGCATCCTCTCGCGCGACCAGTTGCTCGACATCACCCGCGGCCGGGAGGCCGGCCCCTTCGACCGCTCCATCGACGTGCTCGTCAGCCGGCTCCGGCGCAAGCTCGGCGATCAGGGCGCGTTCCAGATCCTGAAGACCCTGCGCAATGGTGGCTACCAGCTCTCGGTGCGGGTGGATGTGGAGACGGCGCCGTGAGGACGCTGCGGGCGCAGGTCACGGCGATCCTCGTCGCCGCCGTGCTGGTGGTGATCGCGCTCGCCAACGGCGCCGCATTCTTCATCGCCCGCCCGCAATGGCCGCCCTTCGGTGCCGGCGTGGTCGCCCCGGTCATTCTCGATGCCGTGGCGCTTGCGGCCAAGGTTCCTCCGGGGGCCGACGCACCGGCGCTGCGGCCTGGGCCGCCCGCCGGTCCGCTCGACGAGGTGGCGAGCCGGCAGCTTTCCGACGCGCTCGCCGGGCTCGGCCAATCCCATCCGGTGCGGGTGCTCAGGCCTGAGGGCGGGTCGCCGGTGACCGCAATCGGCCTCGCCGATGGGCGGTGGCTCGTGCTGTCGGGCGGCGGCATTCCCCCTCCGCCGCGCGGCCCGCCGGGCGGGACCTTCGGCTTCGCCGTCTGGCTGGCACTGATGATCGCGGGCGTGACCGGCGTGGTGGTTCTCGCCGTCCGGCGCCTGACCCGTCCGCTGGCGCTGGTGGAAGAAGCCGCGCGGCGCATCGGACCGGACGGCGAACTCCCCGTCCTGCCGGAGCGGGGGCCGGCCGAGGTGCGCGCCGCGGCCGCGGCCATCAACCGTCTGTCGGCGCGGCTGAAAGGCGCCATGGACAGCCGGATGCGCATCGTCGCCGGCGCGGCGCACGATTTGCGCACCCCGCTCACCCGGATGCGCCTGCGCGCGGAATTCGTCGCCGACGAGGAGGAGCGTGCCCACTGGCTCTCGGACCTCGCGGAACTGGACCGCATCGCCGATAGCGCCATCCGCCTGGTGCGCGAGGAGGTGGAGGGCGGCGCGCTGGAGGCGGTCCGCTTGGACCAGCTGGTGGAGCAGGTGGCGACCGAACTGCGCGAGATCGGGCTCGGCGTCGCCGTGCGCAGCACCGTGCCGGGCCTCGTCGCCGGCCGGCCGCTATCGCTGAAGCGGGCGGTGCGAAATCTGGCCGTCAATGCCGCCACGCACGGTGCGAGCACCGCCCACGGTGCCAGCCTTGGCGGCGGCGCGCGCCTCGCCGTCAGCGCCGATGCGGAGCGGGTGGTGCTGGTGATCGAGGACGACGGCCCCGGCATTCCCGAGGCGCTGCTGGGGCGGGTGTTCGAGCCGTTCTTCCGGGTCGATCCGGCGCGGCAGGTGAAGATCCCGGGGGCGGGCCTCGGGCTCGCCATTGCCAATGAAATCGTCGCCCGTCATGGCGGGCGGCTCACCCTCGCTAACCGCCCGGAGGGTGGACTGATCCAGCGGGTGGAATTTCCGGCCGCCGACGCGTGGCAGGATCGCGATGAGTGATCGAACGCCCGGTCGCCTTCGGCCGGGCTGATCTGCGGCAGAGGCCGAGGCCGGCCTCCGCGTCCCCCGCCTCAGCGGGTGGGGACGGGCTTCTCGCCGCGATAGTCGTAGAAGCCGCGCTGGGTCTTGCGGCCGAGCCAGCCGGCCTCGACATACTTCACCAGCAGCGGGCAGGGCCGGTATTTGGAATCGGCGAGGCCTTCGTGCAGCACCTGCATCACCGCGAGGCAGGTATCGAGGCCGATGAAGTCGGCGAGCTGCAGCGGTCCCATGGGATGGTTGGCGCCAAGCTTCATGGCGCGATCGATGGAATCCACCGAGCCCACGCCCTCATAGAGGGTGTAGATCGCCTCGTTGATCATCGGCAGCAGGATGCGGTTGACGATGAAAGCCGGGAAGTCCTCGGCCACCGCATAGGTCTTGTGCAGGCGGGTGACGAAGGTCTTGGAGGCCTCGAAGGTCTCGTCGTCGGTAGCGATGCCGCGCACCAGCTCGACCAGCTCCATCAGCGGCACCGGATTCATGAAGTGAATGCCGATGAAGCGCTCCGGCCGGTCGGTGGCGGCGGCGAGGCGGGTGATGGAGATGGAGGAGGTGTTGGAGGCGAGGATCGCCTCCGGCTTCACCGACTGGCAGAGCGCGGAGAAGATCTTGCGCTTCACCTCTTCCCGCTCGGTGGCGGATTCGATCACGAGGTCGCAGTCGGCGAGATCCTCGGTCTTCTCGGCGACGGCGATGCGGGTGAGGGCTTCCTGCCGGTCGGTCTCGGACACGACGCCCTTGGACACCTGCTTGGCCATGTTGCCGTTGATGGTGGCGAGGCCGGAGCGAATGCGGTCCGCGTCCGCGTCGTGCAGCGCCACGTCATAGCCGGCGAGCGCGCACACGTGCGCGATGCCGTTGCCCATCTGGCCTGCGCCGATGACCCCGACCTTCTTGATCTCGAGCGGCATGATTCTCTCGTTTCGCCTTGTTGCCGGTGACCGGGGCGGGCCTCCCCGAAACTGCGGCCGGTGGTATTCCGGCCGCAGTCGGAGTGATCCTATCCCTTAACCTTGGCGATTTCCGCCTTCAGTTCGGGGATGACGGTGTTGATATCGCCGACGAGGCCATAGTCCGCCACTTGGAAGATGGGGGCTTCCTCGTCCTTGTTGACGGCGACGATGACCTTGGAGTCCTTCATCCCGGCGAGATGCTGGATGGCGCCGGAGATGCCGAGGGCGACGTAAAGCTCGGGGGCGACGACCTTGCCGGTCTGGCCCACCTGCCAGTCGTTCGGGGCATAGCCCGCGTCCACCGCGGCGCGCGAGGCGCCCACCGCCGCGCCCAGCGCGTCGGCCAGCGGCTCGATCAGCTCGGCGAACTTCTCCCGCGAGCCCACCGCGCGGCCCCCGGACACGATGATCTTCGCGGCGGTCAGCTCGGGACGGTCGGAGGCGGC
>JAEZMT010000252.1 GCA_023442085.1 Pseudomonadota bacterium
TGATGTTGGCGACCACCAGCCACTTCACCTGCGTCTCGCTCACGTCCGTCTCCAGCCGCATCAGCGCCTTGAGCAGCGTGATGCCGGTGATGGCCATGAGCGAGGCGAACAGCTTCAGCTTCAGGCCCGAGAAGGAGATACGCGTCATCCAGGCGGGGGAGGCGGGGGCGTCGGCGCGGTCGATCTTCTCCACGAAGTTTTCGTAGCCCGAGGCGATCACCACCACCATCAGCCCGCCCACGAGAGCGAGGTCGATGAGGGTGAGAAGGCCCATGATCACCTGCGTCTCCGTCAGCCCCGGCAGGGAGAGCGCGAACCGGACCAGCTCCATCAGGAAGGCGACGACAAGCAGGGCAAGGCCCACCGCGAGGCCGGCGAACAGCGGCACCATGGCCCAGCGGCTCAGCGTCACCAGTTGCACGATGGCCTTGCGCATGGCTCCCCCTCCCGCTCAGAAACTGCCGACGAGGGTGCCGAGGCCGATCACCACGGCAAGCGCGATGAGAGCGCCCACCACGGCGGCCATCACGATGTCCAGATAGCCTTCCTTATGGGTCACGCCGCACACGGAGAGCAGCGTCACCACCGCGCCGTTGTGGGGCAGGCTGTCCAGCGTGCCCGAGCCGATGACGGCGACACGGTGCATGAGGGACGGGTCCATGCCGATCTGCGCGGCGATCTTCATGTAGGTCGGCCCCAGCGCGTCGAGGGCGATGGTGAGGCCGCCGGAGGCCGAGCCGGTCAGCGCGGCGAGGATGTTGGTGGCCACCGCCAGCGACACCAGGGGCCCGCCGCCGATGCCCAGCACCCAGTTGCGCACGTCCGCGAAGGCGGGCAGCGCCGCGACGATGGCGCCGAAGCCGACGAGGCTCGCCACCGCGAGGATGGGCAGCACCGAGGCGTTGGCGCCTGCCGTCATGGTGGCGCGCAGCTCGGGCACGCTGCGGAAGTTGATGATGATGCAGGTGACGATGGCCGCCGCCAGCGCCACGATCACCGACCACACGCCGCCCACCGCCGAGAGCGTGACGCCACCCCAGCGCGGATCGGCGAGGAAGCTCACATCCATGCGCGGCAGCACCACGAAGGACATGAGGAGGTTGACCACGATCACCACCACGATGGGCAGCGCCGCCAGAAGGATCGGCGGCGTGCGGGGGGATTCATCGCTGGAATGGATCTCGGAGGGGTCGAACGGGCCGGCGGTGGAGGCGCGCTCGCGCACGATGGGGTCGTCCGCCGCGAGGTCCGCACTCTCGTCCGGCGCGGCGATGAGCGAGCCAAAGCCCTCGCCGGCCGCGCGGGCGGCATTCTCCCGCCGCTTCAGCCACCACATGCCGAAGCCCAGCATGATGAGCGAGGCGATGATGCCGAGCCCCGGCGCCGCGAACGGCGTGGTGCCGAAGAAGGGCATGGGGATGGCATTCTGGATGGACGGCGTGCCGGGCATGGCCGACATGGTGAAGGTGGAGGTGCCGAGCGCGATGGCGGCCGGCATCAGCCGCCGCGGCACGCCGGACGCGCGGAACAGCGCGACGCCCATGGGCGCCAGCACGAAGAAGGCGACGAACAGCGAGACGCCGCCATAGGTGACGATGGCGCCGGCCAGCACCACCGCAAGGATGGCGCGGCTGGGGCCGAGCTTTTCCGTCATATAGTTGGCGATGGAGGTGACGGAGCCGGAATCCTCCATCAGCTTGCCGAACACCGCGCCGAGCAGGAACAGCGGGAAGAATTGCGCGACGAAATCCGCCGCGTTGCGCATGAAGGTCTGCGTCCAGCTGGCCAGCAGCGGCTCGCCGGAGAAGGCGGCCGCGATGAGGCCCGCGATGGGCGCGAGAATGAGGATGGAGGAGCCGCGGAAGGCAAGGAAGATGAGGACGGCGAGGCCGACCAGAATGCCAATGAGACCCATGCTCAAAGCTCCGCCATCAGCTGATCGAAATTGACGGTGGAGGCCTTACCGATGTCGTGCCCGTGCTCGGCGAGGAACACCTCGGCGGCCTTGCGGCCCTCGTCCCTCAGCCAGGTGAGGAAGTCCCATTCCGCGTTCAGCTTCGATGAGAAGCCCAGCTCGTTCATGATGGGGTTGCGCACCACATGCACGCGCATCCGGGCCCAGTTGCAGGCTTCCGTATCGCCGGAGAGCTCATGCACGTGACGCTGGAGCAGCGCCATCATGTACAGCTCCTTCACCGCCACCGAGTTGAACGACACCTCGTTGAGGCGGTTGAGGATCTCGCCCGGCGTCTTGGGCGTGCCCGGCCGCTCCAGCGGATTGATGGGCACGAGGATGGTATCGTCGGACTTCAGCTCGCTCACCAGCGGCGCCAGCGTCGGGTTGCCGGAATAGCCGCCGTCCCAATAGGCCTCGCCGTCGATCTCCACCGCCTGGAACAGCGTTGGCAGGCAGGCGGAGGCCATCAGCACGTCGGGGGTGATCTCGGCGTTGCGGAACACGCGCGGACGGCCGGTGCGCACGTTGGTGGCGGTGATGAACACCTTGATGGGGGAGGAGCGCAGCCGGTCGAAATCGATCTGCTTTTCCAGGATCGGCGCCAGCGCGTTCCCGCCCAGGGGATTGTACTGGTAGGGCGAGAACATGCGCGTCATGAAATCCATCATCAGGAAGCCCGGCGCAGTGTCCATGGACCAGCGGCCGAGCATCTTGTCGAAGGGCGAGCGCTTGAACGGGCTGAAGCGCGCGGCTTCCGAGACGTGGGTCCAGTAGCTTTCCAGCGCGAGCTTCGCGCCCTCGCGGCCGCCGGCGGCGTAGCCGTCCGCCAGCACGGCGGAATTCATGGCACCGGCCGAGGTGCCGGAGACGCCCTCGATCTCGAGCCAGCGCTCGTCGAGCAGCCGGTCGAGCACGCCCCAGGTGAAGGCCCCGTGGGAGCCGCCGCCCTGCAGGGCGAGATCGACGAGTACCGGTTCCCGTTCCATCTTGGACCTCATTCACACGCAGGCCGCTCAGGGGCGGGCCTGTTGCCATTGGCGTGGCGGGCGTTTCCTCGGGTCGTTCTTGTG
>JAEZMT010000434.1 GCA_023442085.1 Pseudomonadota bacterium
GGTTCCAGGTCATCCGCCGGCGCCGCGGGGGCGGGGGCGGGCGCAGCCGGTGCGCCGGGCTGGGCGGGATCAGGCTGGGTCAACAGCATGCCGAACGGGCCGGTGCGCGGCGGCGGCCCGCCGCTCATGCCGCGGTTGCGCGCGTTGCGCTCCCACACCGGCGTGTATTTGGTGATGAGGTTGGCGTAGCGTCCCTCATTCATGTTGGCGATGATGCGGGTCGGGTCGCCGAAGATGGCCGCCTGGGGGCAATAGGTGGCCGTGCAGCCGTTGAAATCCACCAGCGCCGAGGCCACCAGGCCATAGGGATCCTGCTCCAGCGGGCGGCGCCAGGCGATGATCCGCTCGGTCAAATAGTCCGCCTTGCGGCGGCGCACGAACTCGAACGCATCCTCCACAAGCGCCATGCGCGCGCGCACCAGCGACCGGGCGGAGGCGACCGTATCCGGCCGCTCGAACAGCACCGCCTCGCACACCTGGATGAGGGACGGGTCGGCGCCGATGCAGCCGAGCGCCGATTGGGCGGCTGCGGCATCGAGCCCCGCGGCCCGGGCCTCCAGCGCCCGCGCCTCCGAAATCGCGGCGGCGAGGACGATCTGCTTGAGCATGGCGCTGCCCACCGACAGGCCGCCGAGCAGGATGCCGATGAGCACCAGCAGCGTCAGCGGGTTCTCGTTGGGCTCCGACCGCACGAACAGCACGAACACGAACACGGCGCCGATGACCATGGCCGCGAGCACGACCCAGCCTGGGACATCGAAATTGCTGTTCAGAATGCTGAGGGTTCGGTCAATCCATTCCGCCATGGCGCCCTCCGCGACGCAGTCCTCGGTCCGTCGGCGAATGCCCGTGACCCGATTCCGGTTTCCGCCTACGCCCTGCCGTCATGGCCGCCGATTGGGGCAGGATGAGAGTCCCGCCCGCTTGCGCGCGCTCCCATGAAGAGCCCGCGGCTCGTTCAGTGCGGCCGAAGCGCGGAGGCGTCGAAGCCTCCATAGAGGTAGATCACCGCGACGGCGAGCAGAAAGACGGCAAGCGCTGTGCGCGCGACGCCCCAGCAGGAGCGGCGATGGGCATGACCTTGGCTGAGATCCATGATGGATAGCGGCTCTTTTCGACGAGTCCTCGCGGCACGATGGGCGCCCCGCACTGCAACATGCATTAAGAATTTATGAACGCCTCGGCAAGCCCCGCCCCATGCCTCCTGCGAACGGCTCGCATGCGCAAATCGCCAATCCCCGCAATTTACAGGGCGCCGGCAGGCGGCGGGAAAATCCGCGCGGGATGGGGTAGGACTTGCCCATGAGCGCCGACCGCCCTTCCGATTCGTCCCCCGCCTCCTCCTCCTTGCCGGACGATGAGGCCACCGCCGCGCTGGTCCTGCGCCTCGCCGCCGAGGCCGGGCCGGGCAAGAGCATCGGCCCCATGGACGCCGCGCTGGCGTTGATGCCGAAGGACGAATGGCAGCGGGCGCTCCCCGTGATCCGCCGCGTCGCCGTCCGTCTCGCGCTGGAAGGCCGCTTGATGATCTACCGCAAGGGTCGTCCGGTGGACCCGGCCGACTTCCGCGGCGTCTACCGCATCGGGCTGCCGCGCGACGAATGAGCGTCTGATTGGGCGGCGACTTCGTCACGGCGCGGGAAACAGCGCACTGGTCTGGCCGGAATAGTAATAGGCGACGAGGCCGATCCACTCCTTGACCGCGATGTCGGCCATGTCGAGCCCGCTCGCGGCGCGCGAGAAGGGATCGTTCAGCGCGTCCGGTCCCACGGTGCGGAAATCCACCGGGTAGGGAATGACATCGAAGCCCGCCTTGCGGAAGCAGCCGACCGCCCGGGGCATGTGGAAGGCGCTCGTCACCAGAAGCCACCGTTCGCCGGGCTTCGGCTTCAGTACCTCCTTGGCGAAGGCCGCATTTTCCGCCGTGTTACGGGACTTCTCCTCATATTCCACCCGCTCGGGGGCGATGCCGAGATCGGGCATGGTCATCTGCATCATGCGTGCCTCGATGCCCACGCCGTCGGAGAAGAGCCGGCCGCTGCCGCCCACGAAGGCCAGCCGGGCATTCGGGTACTGACGCGCCAGCGCCCCGAAGGCGATGGCCCGCTCCCCCGCATTGGCGAAGGCCGGAATGCCGCGCGCCAGCCCCACCTCCGGCACCTCGGCGCCGCCGAGGAGGATCACGCCCGTGATGGGCTCCTGCCCCCGGTAGATGGGGAAGCGCTCCTCCAGCGGGCTCATCAGGTAATTGGCGAGGGGCGAGAAGCCGACGATCACTAAGCCGGCGACCGAGACGGTCAGAAGCCCCAGCCCTGTCCGGCGCAGCCCGGCGAGGGCGGCAAGAAGGCCGATGATCGCGAGCAGCACCAGCGCGTTGGACGGCGCGACGAGAAACCAGAACACCTTGGAGACGGTGAAGAACGAATCCATGCCACCTCGGCAGGGCGCCTTACCCCAGCGGGCAACCGGCGCCGGTTGGGACGCCTCGGCGCCGGGTCAGGCCAGCTCGACCACCTTGCCGTCACGCAGCGTGACGCGCCGGTCCATGCGGGCCGCGAGATCGAGATTGTGAGTGGCGATCAGCGCCGCGACGCCGGTGGCGCGCACCAGCTCCGACATGGCGCCGAACACGTGGTCCGAGGTCTTGGGGTCGAGATTGCCGGTGGGCTCATCCGCCAGCAGCAGGCGCGGCGCATTGGCGAGCGCGCGGGCGATGGCGACGCGCTGCTGCTCGCCGCCCGACAGTTCCGACGGACGATGGGTGAGGCGCGCGCCGAGGCCGAGATAGGAGAGCAGCTCCTTCGCCCGCGTCTCCGCTTCCTTCTTGGAGAGGCCGCGGATCATCTGCGGCATGGCCACGTTTTCCAGCGCCGTGAACTCGGGCAGGAGGTGGTGGAACTGGTAGACGAAGCCGATGGAAAGTCGGCGGATGCGGGTGCGTTCGGCGTCCGGCAGGCGGGCGGTGGGCGCGCCGTCGATGAACACCTCGCCGGCATCCGAATGCTCCAGCAGCCCGGCGATGTGCAGCAGGGTGGACTTGCCGGAGCCGGACGGAGCGACCAGCGCCACCGACTGGCCCTGGGCGATGGCGAGGTCCGCGCCCCGCAGGATCTCCAGCGCGCCCTGCCCCTGCGCATAGCGCCGCACCACGCCGGACAGAGCGAGGGCGAACGGGGGACGGGCACCGGTGGCGCGGCCCGGCGTGCGGCCTTCGGGCGGTGTGGGCATGTCCATCACTCGTACCTCAGGGCTTCCACCGGATCGAGCCGGGCGGCCCGCCAGGACGGATAGAGCGTGGCCAGGAAGGAGAGCACCATCGCCATCAGCACCACCGAGGAGGTCTCGCCGAAGTTCATCTGCGCCGGCAGGCGGGAGAGATAATAGAGCTCGGGCGAGAACAGCTCGGTGGAGGTCAGCCAGGAGATGAACTGGCGGATGCTCTCGATATTGAGGCACACGATCACGCCCAGCAGCAGCCCCGACAGTGTCCCCACCACGCCGATGGAGGCGCCGGTGATGAAGAAGATGCGCATGATCGAGCCCTGCGTGGCACCCATGGTGCGCAGAATGGCGATGTCGTGCCCCTTGTCCTTCACCAGCATGATGAGGCCGGACACGATGTTGAGCGCCGCCACCAGCACGATCAGCGTGAGGATGAGGAACATCACGTTCCGCTCCACCTGCAGCGCGCCGAAGAAGGTGGCGTTCCGCACCCGCCAGTCCACCAGATAGACCGGCCGTTCCGCCGCGCTCTGGATGGCGCCGCGCAGCTCACCCACGTCGTCGGGGTTGTCGAGATAGACCTCGATGGCGTTCACGTCGCCGTTGCGGTTGAAATAGGCCTGCGCCTCCGGCAGCGGCATGAAGACGAAGGCGCTGTCGTATTCCGACATGCCCACCTCGAACACCGCCGCGATCTTGTAGACCTTGATGCGCGGCGAGGTGCCCATGGGCGTCACCGCGCCGCGCGGGGCGACGAGGGTGATGTTGTCGCCCGCGCGGAGGGATAACTGGTCGGCGAGGCGCTTGCCGATGGCGATGCCTTGCCCCTGGTCGAAATTCTCCAGCGTGCCCTGGCGGATGTTGTGGGCGACGGAGGGCAGGCCGCGCAAATCCTTCTCGGCCATGCCGCGCACCAGCACGCCCGAGGCGCCGAAGGGTGAGGAGGCGAGCGCCTGCCCCTCCACCAGCGGCACCGCGAGGCGGATGCCGTTGAGCCCGGCGATGCGCGCGGCCACCGCCTTGTAGTCGGTGAGCGGTGATTCCAGCGGCTGCACCAGCACGTGGCCGTTGAGGCCGAGGATCTTGCCGAGCAATTCCTGCCGGAAGCCGTTCATCACCGCCATGACGATGATGAGCGTTGCCACCCCCAGCATGATGCCGAGGAAGGAGAAGCCGGCAATGACCGAGATGAAGCCCTCCTTGCGGCGGGCCCTCAGGTAACGCAGGGACAGCATCCACTCGAACGGCGCGAAGGGGCGCGTGCCGGTGACATCCCCGCCTGCCTTCGCTGCCGTCGCATGGGTTGCCGTCATGCCTTCAGCCTCTCCACAATGTCGCTCGGCGCGATCAGCTCGCGCGAGCCGTCCACCCGGCGCTTCAGTTCCACCTTGCCCTCGGCGAGCCCCTTCGGTCCAACGAGGATCTGCCACGGCAGGCCGATGAGATCGGCGGTGGCGAACTTGGCGCCGGCGCGCTCCTCGGTGTCGTCGTACAGCACGTCATAGCCGGCAGCGGTCAATTCCGCGTAAAGGGCGCCGCAGGCCGCCTCCGTGGCGCTGTCGCCGACCTTGAGGTTCAGGATGCCCACCTGGAAGGGCGCCACCGCGTCCGGCCAGATGATGCCATTCTCATCGTGAGACGCCTCGATCATGGCCGCCACGAGGCGCGAGGGGCCGATGCCGTAGGAGCCCATATGGATGGTGTGCTCCTTGCCGTCCGGGCCGAGCACCTTGGCGCCGAAGGGCTCGGAATATTTGGTACCGAAATAGAAGATGTGGCCCACCTCGATGCCGCGCGCGGCGAGGCGGCGCGCCTCGGGAATGGCCTCGAAGGCGGCCGTGTCGTGCTTCTCGGAGGTCGCGGCATAAAGCTGCGTCCAGCGATCGAACACGCCCTGCAGGCCGGAGGGGTCGTCGAAGTTCACATCGGCCGGGGGCGGCGCCATGTCGAGATAGTCGCCGTGGCAGAACACCTCG
This sequence comes from Pseudomonadota bacterium, assembly GCA_023442085.1. Lineage (GTDB taxonomy): Bacteria > Pseudomonadota > Alphaproteobacteria > Rhizobiales > Xanthobacteraceae > Xanthobacter. The sequence goes on from JAEZMT010000434.1 coordinate 5,199, forward strand.
CTCTCGCCGGTGGAGGCGAGGATGATGAACTCGTGGGAGAGATTGCCGCCGATCGGTCCCGTGTCCGCCACCATCGGAATCGCTTTCAGGCCCATGCGGGCGAAGGTGCGCAGATAAGCGACGAACATCTTGTTGTAGGAATGGCGGGCGCCGGCCGCGTCGAGATCGAAGGAATAGGCATCCTTCATCAGGAATTCGCGCGAGCGGTAGACGCCGAAACGCGGGCGCACTTCGTCGCGGAACTTCCACTGGATATGGTAGAGGTTGAGGGGCAGCGCCTTGTACGACTTCACATAGGCGCGGACGATCTCGGTGATCATCTCCTCGTTGGTGGGGCCGAACAGCATCTCGCGGTCGTGGCGGTCGCGGATGCGCAGCATCTCCTTGCCGTAGTCGTCATAGCGCCCGCTCTCGCGCCAGAGGTCCGCCGACTGGATGGTCGGCATCAGCATCTCGATGGCGCCGGCGCGATTCTGCTCCTCGCGGATGATGTTGCAGACCTTGTTCAGCACACGCAGGCCGAAGGGCAGCCAGGCGTAGATGCCGGCCGATTCCTGCCGGATCATGCCGGCGCGCAGCATCAGCCGGTGCGAGACGATCTCCGCCTCCTTGGGCACCTCGCGCAGAATGGGAAGGAAATAGCGGGACAGTCGCATCGGGTGGCTCGGACTCTCGTGCGGAGGGAAAAGCGGTTGCCGGGAGTGAAAGCGGAAGGGCGCCGAAAACACAAGGGCGGTGGCGCGAACACGGTGCTATGCAACCATATTGCGGCGCAGCGAACGACTTATTGCGGCGCAAGGATGACAAACGACAGATTCTTGTTCTATTTTCCCCCCGCACAAGAAAGGGGACCGTCACCAGCCGGCCACGGCGGTGAATGCGGTTCAGGTCTCGGGAGGAGTCGAAGAAAAAGCCGACCGGCGGCCGCCTCTTGGCGCATACGGAATCGGCATCACGGATTGGCCGCGCGGCCCCAACAAGCGGACTTAGATCTGCAGGCGGCGCTGGACCCGTGGATTAGACAAGGCGAGGCCCGCACGGGGCCTCGCCTTTTTCTTTGGCTCTGGTGGTTAAGGGCCGATGCGGATCGACGCCTGCGCGCGTCGAGAATCGCGCCATCGCCGGGCTAATAATTCGCCCAAAGCCCGGGACTGGCGATCTC
>JAEZMT010000314.1 GCA_023442085.1 Pseudomonadota bacterium
GTGGAGCCGGATGTGCCCCACGCCCTCCTCTGGCGGCGCGAAGCTGCCGGCTGGGCGTTGGAGGAGGTGCAAGGGCTCGATGGCGGCTTCGACCTGCCCGAAATCGGGGCGGACATCACCATGGCCGAGCTTTACGACCGCCTCACCTTTCCCACCGAAGGCGAGGCGGCGGCAACGGTGTGAGGCTTTCCTTGCCGCGCGCGGGCCATTAGGGTCCGGCCACCCCTTCGCCAGACCGCCGGCCGTCCGCACCCCATGTTCCGCAACATTCTCTCCGTCGGCGGCCTGACGCTGCTCTCGCGCCTCGCCGGCTTCATCCGCGACGTGGTGATGGCGGCGGTGCTCGGCGCCGGGCCGGTGGCCGACGCCTTCCTCATCGCCTTCCGTCTGCCGAACCATTTCCGCGCCATCTTCGCCGAAGGGGCCTTCAACGCCGCTTTCGTGCCGACTTATGCCCGGCTCAGGGAGCAGGACGGGGTGCCGGTTGCGCGCGGGTTCGCCGACGAGATCCTCACCGCCATGACGCTGGTGCATGTGGTGCTGCTGGCGCTGGCGCTGGGCTTCACGCCACAGTTCGTCTCGCTGCTGGCGCCGGGCCTCGCCGAGGACGGCCAACGCTTCGACCTTGCGGTGACGCTCACCCGCATCACCTTCCCCTATCTGGCGCTCATCTCCATCGCGACGCTGGTGACGGGGGCACTCAATGCCTCCGACCGCTTCGCCGTCGCGGCCGCCGCGCCCATCCTGCTCAACGTGTGCATGGTGAGCACCCTGCTCGGTGCGGCGCTGTTCCCCACCGCCGGCCATGCGGCGGCCTGGGGCGTGCTCATCTCGGGCGTGGCGCAATTGTTTGTGGTCGGGGTGGATGCGGAGCGGCACGGCATCGGGCTGCGGTTTGCGCGGCCGAAGCTCGATCCGGGCACCCGGCAGTTCCTCAAGGCGCTGGGGCCGGCCATCATCGGCTCGGCGGGGGTGCAGATCGCGCTGTTCGCCGACACCATCATCGCCACCTTCCTGCCGGTCGGCGCGCTCTCCGCGCTTTACTATGCGGACCGGATCAACCAATTGCCCATCGGCGTCGTCGGCATCGCGGTCGGCACCGTGCTGCTGCCGGAGATGTCGCGGCGCCTCGCCGCCAAGGACGATGCGGGCGCCGCCCACGCGCAGGCACGCTCCATCGAACTGGCGGCGCTACTGGCCATTCCCTTCGTGGCGGCCGCGCTTCTCGTGCCGGACCTGACCATGCGGGCGCTGTTCGCCCGTGGTGCCTTCACGGCGGCCGATGCGGCGGATGCCGCCGCGACGCTCCAGGCCTACGGCTTCGGCCTTCTCGCCTTCGTGGTGGTGCGCGCCTTCATCGCGCCCTTCCATGCGCGGGGCGACACCAAGACCCCCATGATCGCCTCCCTCAGCGCCGTGGCGCTCAACGTGGCGCTCAAGTTCGCGCTCATGGGCAGCCTCGCGCAGGTGGGGCTCGCCTTCGCCACCGCCGTGGGCGGGTGGGTCAATGTGGGCCTGCTGGTGCTGTTCGCCATCCGCCGGGGATATCCGGTGGGCGATGCGGCGCTCGGGGGCCATCTGGTGCGGCTCGCGGCGCTGCTGGCGGTGGTGGGCGCGGCGCTGGTGGGAGCGCAGGCGGCCGCCGCTGCGGCGTTGCCGGTGGGCCTGTGGGCGCGCGAGGAGATCATGCTGGCGCTGGTGGTGGCCGGCGGTGGTGCTGCCTATCTTGCCGGCCTGTGGCTGCTGCTCGGACGCGGATTCATTGCCGGCGTCATGGGCCGCAGGCGGCCCGCGCCGCCGAAGGCGTGATGCGCTGGAGCCGTTCCAAACGGGACGGTTAACAAATCGGCTCTTTTGCAACGCACCCACGCTGTGCTATCGATCCGCCGTTTTTCCGGTCTCGGCTCATCGGTTGCGGGAGGTGCCGAACCTTCTCCGAACAGTTCACGTGCGGACGCCCGTCCGTCGAGGAGCCGGATGCCCATGTCGCCTGCCCCGCGTCTTTCCCTGTCCCGTTCCGCCGTGTCCGTCGCTGCGGCCGTTCCGGTGCTCGCACTCGCGCTGGCGCTCGCCGGCTGCGGCCAGCCCACCGCCCAGCAGCAGGGTGCGCCGCCACCGCCCCAGGTGACCGTGGCCTCCCCCGAAGCCAGGACCGTCACCGACACCGATGAATATGTCGGCCGCTTCATCGCCATCGATGAAGTGAACGTGCGCGCCCGCGTCTCCGGCTATCTGGACAAGATCGGCTTCACCGACGGCCAGATGGTGAAAGAGGGCGACGTGCTCTTCACCATCGACCAGCGCCCGTTCAAGATCGCCGTGGACCAGGCCCAGGCAAATCTCGCCCAGGCCAAGGCCAACCTTGATTTCACCAAGGCCGATCTCGAGCGCGCCCGCACGCTGTTGGAAGACAAGACCTCCAACGCCATCTCCAAGCAGACCTTCGACCAGCGCACCCAGGCCGAGCGCACCGCCGCCGCCATCGTGCAGTCGCAGGAAGCGCAGGTCCGCTCCGCCCAGCTCGACCTCGGCTTCACCGAGGTGAAGGCGCCGGTTTCGGGCAAGATCGGCGACCGCCGGGTGTCCGTCGGCAACTACGTCACCGGCGGCACGGGCGGCACGCCCACGCTTCTGGCCGTGATCGTCTCGACCGATCCGATCCGCTTCGAGTTCACCATCGACGAGGCCTCGCTGCTGCGCCTGACCCGCCGCCAGGGCGGCACCGACTTCAAGGGCGAGCCGGTGACGCTGCGGCTGATCGACGACAAGGACTTCGTCCACAAGGGCAAGCTCGACTTCCTCAACAATGTTATCGACCGCGAGACCGGCACCATCCGTGGCCGCGCGGTGTTCGACAACAAGGATGGCCTGTTCCGCCCCGGCATGTTCGCGCGCCTCAGGCTCCAGTCGTCCGACCCCTATCAGGCGCTCGTAGTGCCGGATGTCGCCATCGGCACCGAGCAGGTGAAGAAGTTCGTCTACGTCGTCGGGCCAGAGAACAAGGTCAGCCAGAAGTTCGTCACCCTCGGCCCGCTGCAGGGCGATATGCGGGTGATCCGCGAGGGCCTGACCCCGGACGACAAGGTGGTGGTCAACGGCCTGATGCGGGTGCGGCCCGGCGTGACGGTGACGCCGCAGGCCGCCGGGGCCCAGCCCGCTGCCGGTGCGCCGGCCGGTGCCGCCAACGCCGCCGCCAAGTAAGGAGAAGCCCTCATGCGCTTCTCCCACTTCTTCATCGACCGTCCCATCTTCGCCTCGGTGGTGTCGGTGGTGGTCATCATCCTCGGCGCGGTCTCCTACCTGCGCCTGCCGGTCGCCCAGTATCCGGACATCGCCCCGCCCGTGATCACCGTCACGGGCCAGTATCCCGGCGCCTCGGCGGAAATCGTCGCCGAGACCGTCGTCGCGCCCATCGAGCAGCAGATCAACGGCGTCGAGAAGATGATCTATCTGTCGTCGAACTCGACGGCGGACGGTCGCTTCTCCATCTCCGTCACCTTCGACATCGGCACCAATCTCGACATCGCCCAGGTGCAGGTGCAGAACCGCGTCGCCATCGCCGCCCCGCGCCTGCCGGCCGAGGTGCAGCAGGTGGGCGTGGTGACGGCGAAGGCCTCGCCCGACCTTCTGCTGGTGGTCAGCCTCTATTCGCCGGACGGCTCGCGCGACCCGCTGTTTATCTCGAACTTCGCCAATATCGAGGTGAAAGACGTGCTGTCGCGCATCGACGGCGTCGGCTCCATCACGGTGTTCGGCTCGCGCGAATACGCCATGCAGGTCTGGCTCGATCCGGATCGGCTCTCCGCGCTGAACCTCACCACCACCGATGTGGTGCAGGCGCTGAAGGCGCAGAACGTGCAGGTGGCCTCGGGCATCCTGAACCAGCCGCCGGTGCCAAACCAGCGGGCCTTCCAGATCGCGGTGCGCACCCTCGGCCGCCTGTCCGATCCCCAGGCCTTCTCCGACATCGTCATCAAGCAGACCGACCAGGCGCTGGTGCGGCTGAAGGATGTGGGCCGGGTCGAGATCGCGGCGCAGGACTATGCGTCCACGTCGTTCCTCGACAAGGACATCTCCATCAACCTCGGCATCTTCCAGCGGCCGGGCTCGAACGCGCTCGCCACCGGCAATGCCGTGGTGGCGGAGATGGCCCGCATCGGCAAGACCTTCCCGGCAGGCCTGAAGTACGCGATCTATTACAACCCCACCGAGTTCATCCAGCAGTCGGTGGATGCGGTGGTCCACACCATCGGCGAGGCCATCGTGCTGGTGGTGCTGGTGGTGATCCTGTTCCTGCAGACATGGCGGGCGGCGATCATCCCCATCCTCGCCATCCCGATCTCGCTCATCGGCACTTTCTTCGTCATGGCGCTGTTCGGCTTCTCGCTGAACAACCTCTCCCTGTTCGGTCTGGTGCTCGCCATCGGCATCGTGGTGGACGACGCCATCGTCGTGGTGGAGAACGTGGAGCGCAACATCGAGGCGGGGCTCTCCCCGCGCGATGCCGCCTACAAGACAATGGACGAGGTGGGCGGGGCGCTGGTCGCCATCTCCCTGGTGCTGTCGTCGGTGTTCATTCCCACCGCCTTCATCACCGGCATCTCGGGTGAGTTCTACCGCCAGTTCGCGCTGACCATCGCGGGCTCGACGCTGATCTCGCTCCTTGTCTCGCTGACCCTCTCGCCGGCCATGTGCGCGCTTCTCCTGAAGCCGCACCGGTCGAAGCACGAGAAGCCGGCGTGGTATGCCCGGCCCATCGTCGGCTTCTTCGGCCTGTTCAACCGGGGCTTCGAGAAGGTCGGCAACGGCTATGCCTGGATGTCGGCCCGCCTCGTGCGCTTCGTCGCCCTCGTGCTCATCGTCTACGCCGGCATCGTCGGCTTCGGCGGCTGGCTGTTCGCCACAACGCCGCAGGGCTTCATCCCGCAGCAGGATCGCGGCTACCTCATCGTCGTCGCGCAGTTGCCGCCGGGCGCCTCCATGCAGCGCACGGAAGACGTGATGAAGCGGGCCGGCAACCTCGTGCTGGGCACGCCCGGCGTCGGCCACATCGTCAACATCGCCGGCTTCTCGGGCGCCACCTTCACCAATGCCCCGAACGCCGGCGCCATGTTCGTGATCCTCGATCCGTTCACCTCGCGCGCGGGGCATCCCGACCAGACGGCGGCTGCCATCCAGAAGGTGCTGTTCGGCAAAGTGGCGTCCATCCAGGAAGCGCAGATGATCGTGGTGCAGCCGCCGCCCGTGCAGGGCATCGGCAATGCCGGCGGCTTCCGCATGATGCTGGAGGACCGCTCCGGCGCGGGCCTCCTCGCTCTGCGCAATGCCACCTACGCCATGATGGGCGCGGCGGCGCAGACGCCGGGGCTGATGCAGGTCTACTCCTTGTTCGAGACCTCGACGCCCCAGCTGTTCCTCGACATCGACCGGCAGAAGGCCCAGCTGCTCCAGGTCAACGTCGCCGACGTGTTCTCGGCACTGCAGACCTATATCGGCTCGTCCTACGTCAACGATTTCAACCTGTTCGGCCGCACCTTCCGGGTGCAGGCGCAGGCCGACGCGCCGTTCCGCCTCGACCCCAAGGACGTGCTGTCCATCCGGGTGCGCTCGGCCAACGGGCAAACCGTGCCGCTCGGCTCCTTCACCACCGTGCGCGACATTTCCGGCCCCTACCGCGTGCCGCGCTACAACCTCTACCCCACCGCCGAGCTCGACGGCTCTCCGGCCCCCGGCTATTCGCAGGGTCAGGCCATCCAGATCATGCAGGATCTGGCCGCCAAGGTGCTGCCGCAGGGCTTCTCCTATGAATGGACGGCGCTCGCCTACCAGCAGCAGCGCGCGGGCAACACGGCGATCTTCGCCTTCGCGCTGGGCGTGGTGTTCGTGTTCCTGGTGCTGGCAGCGCAGTACGAGAGCCTGACATTGCCGCTGGCGGTCATCCTCATCGTGCCCATGTGCCTTGTCGCGGCGCTGATCGGCGTGATCCTGAGGGGGCAGGACAACAACATCCTGACCCAGGTGGGCTTCATCGTGCTCATCGGCCTCGCGGCGAAGAACGCGATCCTTATCGTGGAATTCGCCAAGCAGCTGGAGGATCAGGGACACGGCCGGCGCGAGGCGGCGGTGGAGGCGGCGCGGCTGCGCCTGCGCCCCATCATCATGACCTCGCTGGCCTTCATCCTGGGCGTGGTGCCGCTGGTGTGGGCAACCGGCGCCGGCGCCGAGCTGAGGCAGGCGCTGGGCACGGCGGTGTTCTCGGGCATGATCGGCGTGACGCTGTTCGGCCTGATTTTCACCCCGGTGTTCTACGTGTTCGCGCGGTGGATCGCGTCCCTTGGCAAGCGCCGTGCGGCCGAAGCGCCGCCGCCGTCCCACCCCGCGCCTGCGGAGTGAGGACAACTTGACCCAAACGCAAACGGGCGGCCCCTCGGCCGCCCGTTTCGTTTCAGCACCGATTGGAAATGTCAGCGTCGCGAGTCGCGGCGCGACTTAAGCCACTTGATGCGGTTCACGATTTGCTGGGGCTGGTAGGGCTTGTCGACGCCTGGCCCGTCCTCGCAGAGATTGGTGGCGTGGGTGGCCGCCATGGCGGTGGAGCCGGCCAGTATCACGTCGATCTCCGGGTGCGCTTCGCGCAGCCACTGGGACAGGGCGAAGCCCTCGCGGTCGCCGGTGGCGGACGCATCCGCCAGCACCACCTCGACGCGTTCGGCCTCGACCTCGAGGATGATCTCGGCCTCGGCGCCGGTCGCGGCTTCGAGCACCTCGTAGCCGCAATTGCGCAGATATTCCGCTATGACGTGGCGGACGAGAATGTCGGTTTCGACCACGAGAACGACGGGCGGAAGCTCGTCCGGACGGTTATCGTTCATCACTCGCCTTTCCTCGATCCCGGCATTAGGTGCCTGCTTTCCCCTGGAGCTGTGCCTGGATGATCTGCAGCACGGTTTCCACCTGGTAGGGCTTGGCTAGAAACGGCGCGACCACGGCCGCAACCGTGCGGTCGAACTGTCCGGAGGTCAGGATCACCGGCAGGTTCGGTCGCTCGGCCTTCAGCAGAAGCGCGAACTGGTAGCCATCCAGCGCGCCCTCGGTGTGCACGTCGGAAAAGACCACATCCACGTGCAGACCGGCGAGGATGGCCTGATGCGCCTCCTCCGCCGACACCGCCTCGATGACCAGCAAACCCGCGGAACGCAGCTCGGAAGCCGTCACCATACGGACCAGCGCGTCGTCCTCAATCAACAGCACGGTGAGAGAAACCGGCTCCGCCATCGGCTGGGCTTCCCCAAGTGTCATTTCATTGGCCCATTCCAGGATGCAGCTTGAGAACGCCGCGGCCCCCCACT
>JAEZMT010000317.1 GCA_023442085.1 Pseudomonadota bacterium
TGTCGTGCTCTCGCCGGAAAAGACGGGCAAGCTCGCAGCGTCCGACTCGCGGGAGGAGCCCCAATGCCGCAAACGACGCCCCACCTCGTGGCCGCCGACCGGACCGCAGGCCAGTCCCAAAGCCCGATGCAGGCCCTGCCGCAATTCGCCACCGGGCGGGAGGCGGCGCTGGAGATGCGGCCGGACCAGCCGGTCTATTGCTTCCGGCCGGATGTGCTGGCGGCCGATGCCGCATCCTTCCTCTCAGCCTTTCCGGGCAAGACCGCCTATGCCGTGAAGACCAATGGCGAGCCCATGGTGCTCGATGTGCTGGCGCGCGCGGGCATCAATGCCTTCGACGTCGCCTCCCCCGCCGAGTTCGCGGCCGCCCGCGCCGCGGCGCCGGGGGCGGAGCTGTTCTACATGCATCCGGTGAAGGCGCAGTCGGACATCCGCCTTGCGCTGGAGCACTACCGCATCCGCGCCACCGCCCTCGACCATGAGGACGAGGTGGCGAAGATTCTCCGCATCGTCCGGGCGCTCGATCTCGACCCCGAAGACCTCACTTTGTTCGTGCGCATCGCCTCCAAGGGGGAGGCGGCCTATGAGCTGTCGCGCAAGTTCGGCGCGGCGCCGGGGCATGCGGCGGAACTGCTCCAGCGCATCCACGGCCTCGGCATCCGCTGCGGCCTGTGCTTCCACGTGGGCAGCCAGGTGGAGGATGTGGATACCTACGCACGCGCCGTCGCCACCGCCGCCGAGGTGCGCGACGCGGCGAAGGTGCCCATCTCGGTGCTGGACGTGGGCGGCGGCTTTCCGGCGACCTATGCGGTGGACCCACGCCGGCCGGTCCCGCCCATGCCGCCGCTGAGCGAGATCGTCGGCGGGCTGATGGGGGCGGTGGAGCGCCACGGCTTTTCCGGTATTCCACTGGTGGCGGAGCCGGGGCGGGTCATCGTCGCCCGCGCCTTCTCGGTCATCGTGCGGGTGCTGCTGAAGAAGGGCCAGCGGCTCTACATCAATGACGGCGTGTGGTCGTCGCTGTCCGACTCCTGGACCGGGAAGATCCTGCTGCCGGTGCGTCATATTCCCGATCCCGCCCGCCGCCGCCGGCCGGGGCGGCCGGACGTGATGGCGCCGTTCCGCATCTACGGCGCCACCTGCGACAGCGTGGATGTGCTCTCACGCCCCTTCTACCTGCCGGAGAGCGTGGACACCGGCGACTGGATCGAGATCGGCCACATCGGTGCTTATTCCCTCTCCCTGCGCACCCGCTTCAACGGCTTCTATCCCGACACCTTCGTGGAGGTGACGACGCCGTTCGACGCCGGTGAGGCGCCGGACGGCTTCGCCGAGCCGGAACGGCGGGGTGGAGTGGAGGGGTAGGTCCCCCTAGAACCAGATCTTCTGATTCTCGCGGCCCTTGTAGAGGTCCGCGACGTATTCGCCGTAGCCGTTGAAGAGCACGGTGGGGATGCGCTGGCCGGTGGCGATGTCCTCTTCGGTGGCCTGGCTCCAGCGCGGGTGCGGCACCTTGGGGTTCACATTGGCCCAGAAGCCGTATTCGGAGCCCTGCAACTGCTCCCAGAAGCTCACCGGCTGCTTGTCGGTGAAGGTGAAGCGCACGATGCCCTTGATGGATTTGAAGCCGTATTTCCACGGCAGCACCAGCCTGAGCGGCGCGCCGAACTGGTTGGGGGCGGGCTTGCCGTAGACGCCGGTGACGAGGAAGGCGAGTTCGTTGGTCGCCTCCTCCAGCGTCAGGCCCTCCACATAGGGCCACGTATAGCGGAAGTCCCGCTGGTTGGGCGCGACCTTCGGATCAAGGAAGGTCTCCATCTTGATGTACTTGGCCCCGGAGGTGGGGGCAGCCAGCGCCACGAGGTCCTTCATCGGAAAGCCCGTCCACGGCACTGCCATGGACCACGCCTCCACGCAGCGGTGGCGATAGAGGCGCTCCTCGAACGTCACCTTCTTGAACAGGTCGTCAATGCCCATCTCCTGGGGCTTCTCGACGAGGCCATCGATCTTCACGAGCCACGGTCGGCGCTGGAAGCGCGTCATGGAGGGGCCGACCACCTTGCCGTAGCTGAACTCGTAATAGTTGTTCACGAGGCTCGACTTGGCCTCCGGCGTCACCGGCCGTTCAAGGGTGTAGCGGTCGTTCCGCGGCGCGGGGTAGAGGCCGGAGGAGGGGTCCGGGACGTCGCTGACGCGCTGGGCTGCGGCGGGGCTGGCCATCGTCCCCGCGCCGAAGCCGGCGAGAAGCATGGCCCCCGCACCCATCGCCTGTCGGCGATTGAGATAGACGTCCTCCGGCGTCGCCGCCGATTCGGGCAGTTCCCAGCCGCGCCTTGATCTGATGAGCATTCAGTGTCCTCCGTCGCGGCGCCAAGATCGGGGGGGCGCGACGACGGAGCAAGTCACACAGGCGTGTCTCACACGGGCGTGTAGGCGCTCACTGGGGGGCGGCGGCAGAGGGTTCGAGCGTCAGCGTCGCGCCGGCGATGGAGACGCTGAGCCCGCTGTCCGAGGAGAAGCTGAGCGGCTGAAGCGTGACCTGCTTGGTGGCGTCGTCGGAGGCGAGCATGTTGGCGGAAAAGCCCGGACCGACGGAAAAGCCGGTCGAGATGCCGATGTATTTTCCCGCCAGCGCGCCCGGCGCCACCGCAGGCGAGGTGGCGATTACCGCCCAAAGCATGCTGGCCTGGTCGGAGACGCCGAAGTCGAGGCCGACGCGCTCCATGGTGCCGCTGTAATAGTGGTTGACCCCCAGGGAGGGGCGGTACTCGCATTTCACCGTCCGGGTCGAGCCGAAGCCGTAGCCGGTGGCGAAGGCGCCGCGGCACTCCAGCAGGCCCGCCGCGACCTGGGGCATCGCCGGCCCGGCGGCGAAGGCCGGCAGCAGGGCCAGGGTGACACCGAGGCCGGCGCCGGCGCACGCGATCGCCATGGAACGGGACAGGAAGTTGGACACGCCGTACCCTCCGCACAGGGATGGCGCCTCGGCGGGAACACGCCCGTTCCGGCCGAGGCGAAGCTCACTCTGGCACGACAGCTGCGGCCCTTTTGTGATGGGCCGCGAAAACCTGTCAGTTCGGCAGGAGAACGAGGGTCAGGTCGGCAACGCCTGCGGCCACATCGGCGCCCACCATGCCTTCCACCGAGACGGTCTGCAGGGCGATCTGGTTGCTTGAGCCACCCAGCAGCACGTTGGCACCCGCACCGATGGTCCAGGCCGCATCGGCGGAAACTCCGATATAGCTGCCGGCGATATCGCTCGGGGTGGGCGTGGCGGTGGGGGCGAACACCGCCCAGGCCAGGGTGTCGGCGGCGAGCACGCCGAGATCGATGCCGAACCGAGCGATGGTGCCCTTGTAGCGCGACAGCACCACATAGGGCTGGACGGTGGTGTTGCGGAATTCGCAGGCCGCCTCGCGCATGGAGCCGATGACGAAGCCGATGGACGGCGCCACCTTGCAGACCAGCATGCCGGACTGGACCAGCGGTCCGGTTGGCGGCGGCGGCAGGGGGACAGGCGCGAGAGTCTGAGCGCCGGCGGGCATCGCGGCGGCGAAGAGGGTCGAGGCAACAAGAAGGCCGGCGGCGATGGTGACGCGCATGAATAATCCCCCGGAGAGCGACCCTGAAGAGGTACGTTGCCCGGGAGTCCCGCGCAATCTCCGCCGCTGACGGCTTGGCGCGTGGGGAATCATGGGGCGGATCGGGGGACGGGAGAGGCCTGAAAATGCTCGCGCCCCCGGTTGGGCCGGGGGCGCGGGGCAGTCTTGCGCGTGGGGCAGATGCGGCTGCGGCAGGCGGCCGTTCAGCCGTCCCGCCGCAGAGCGGGGCCGAATCAGCGCAGGGTGAGGTCCGAAACGCCAAGGGCGAGGTTGAGACCGGTCTGGCCTTCGAGCGACAGCGGCTGCAGCGCGAAGGTGTTCTGCGAACCGCCCACGAGGACGTTGGCGCCGAGGCCCACGCCGATGGAGGCCGCGCCGGTCGCGCCGACATAGGTGCCGCGCAGGGCGCCGGCGGGAACCCGGGCGGACGGAGCGAACACGCCCCACACGAGGGTGCCACGGCCGTTCACGCCGATGTCGAGGCCGAAGCGGCGCACGGTGCCCTGATAGGTGCCGCGCTTGGCGCCGCTCACGGCCGGACGGAACGCGCAGGTCATCTCGCGCACCGAGCCGATCACGAACGCCACGTTGGGCGCCATGTTGCAGGTCAGCGTGCCCACCTGGACGCGGGACTGGGCCGAAGCGGGAAGCGCACCGGCGACGAGGACGGCAGCGGCGGCGAGGCCAGCCTTGAGAACAGTCTTCATGATGTCGTTCCTCCTATGGGAAGCGGGCGGGTCGAATCCGGCGCCCGACGACCGCGCAGCCTTAGCCCAGACTTCACCGCTGCGCCAACGCTCCAGTTGGCGCCGGGTTCCGTTTTCGCGCTTCTGTGGCAAATCCCACCCTGCCGGAAGGTCACTTTGCAGGGAGGGGGGGCGCGCGACGATGGCCGCGCGCCGTCGGGCTCAGGTGAGGGAGCCGCAGAAGCGCTGGATGCGCCGGCAGGCCTCTTCGAGGTCCGAAGTGGCCGTGGCGTAGGAGATGCGGAAGGCCGGGCCGAGGCCAAAGGCCGAGCCATGCACCACCGCCACGCCCTCGGCATTCAGCAGTTCGGTGGCGAACACCTCGTCGTCGGTGATGGTCACGCCCGAGGGCGTGGTCTTGCCGATGGTGCCGGCGCAGGACGGGAAGACGTAGAAGGCGCCTTCCGGCTTCGGGCAGGTGAGGCCCTTGGCCTGGTTGAGCATGGAGACCACGAGATCGCGGCGCTCCTTGAACACCTTGTTGTTGGCGGCGATGAAGTCCTGCGGCCCATCCAGCGCCTCGAGCGCCGCCCACTGGGCGATGGAGGAGGGGTTCGAGGTGGACTGGGACTGCAGCGTCCCCATCGCCTTGATGAGTGCCTCCGGGCCGGCGGCATAGCCGATGCGCCAGCCGGTCATGCAATAGGCCTTGGACACGCCGTTCATGGTCAGCGTGCGGTCGTAGAGCGCGGGCTCCACCTGCGCCGGAGTGACGAACTTGAAGTCGTCATAGACGAGGTGCTCGTACATGTCGTCGGTGAGGATCCACACATGGGGATGCTTCACCAGAACGTCGGTGAGCGCCTTCAGCTCGTCGAAGCTGTAGGCCGCGCCCGAGGGGTTGGACGGGGAGTTGAAGATCAGCCACTTGGTCTTCGGCGTGATGGCGGCTTCCAGCACCTCGGGACGCAGCTTGAAATTGTCTTCCAGCGTGGTCATCGCCGGCACCGGGGTGCCGCCGCAGAAATTCACGATGTCCGGATAGCTCACCCAGTAGGGCGCCGGAATGATCACCTCGTCGCCGGCATCCACGGTGGCGAGAAGGGCGTTGAACAGCACCTGCTTGCCGCCGGTGCCCACCGACACCTGCGAGGGCTTGTAGTCGAGCCCGTTCTCGCGCTTGAACTTGCGGCAGATGGCGGCCTTCAGCTCGGGAATGCCGTCCACGGCGGTGTACTTGGTCTCACCGCGACGGATGGCCGCGATGGCGGCTTCCTTGATGTTGTCGGGCGTGTCGAAGTCCGGCTCGCCGGCCGAGAGCGCGATGATGTCCCGCCCCGACGCCTTCAGCTCCCGCGCCTTGTTGGAGATGGCGATGGTGGGGGAGGGATTGATGCGCTTGAGGGCGGACGAAAGGAGGCTCATGGCCTTGGGGCTCCGGGACGCGCGATCGTGGGCGGAGCGGATGCCGCGGCACGGGCGCAACGATGACAGGTCGAGGGCCGGCCGGATGCCGGCGGCGGGACACTAGTTCAGAGCCTTGCCGCGAACAAGCAAGGATCGTGAATGTCGCGCCACGCCGGATTGATGGATCGCCGTGAGGGGCGCGAGCGGGCGTCATCAGGGCTTGCGGCCTCCCCGGCCTGCGGCCACATGCTCGGCGGGGCTGGGAGGACGATCGAGGTGCTGACGCTCTATTCCACGCAGTCGTCGGGCAATTCCTACAAGGTGCGTCTCATGCTGGCGAAGCTCGGCCGGCCGTTTCGCCTCGAGGAGGTGGACATCTTCGCCGGCGAGCACCGCACGCCTGAATTTCTCGCCATGAACGTGGAGGGGCGGGTGCCGCTCCTTGACGTCGACGGGCGCTTCCTCGCCGAGTCGAATGCCATTCTCTTCTATCTTGCCGAGGGTACGCCGCTTCTGCCCGCCGACGCCTTTGCCCGCGCCGAGGTGCTGCGCTGGATGTTCTTCGAGCAGAACAGTCACGAGCCGGCCATCGCCACCGCCCGCTACTGGCTGCGGCAGGTGCGCGGCGGACGCGAATTGCGGGCCCATGACGTGGACCGCTGGATGGAGGAGGGCTACGCAGCGCTCAAGGTGATGGAGCGGCATCTGGCGGCGCGCCGTTTCTTCGTCGGCGATGCGCTCACCATCGCCGATATCGCCTTGTATGCGCACACCCATGTGGCGGAGGAGGGGGATTTTTCGTTGGCCGACTTTCCACTTGTCCGGGGCTGGCTGGCGCGCGTTGCGGCTGAGCCGGGGCATGTGGAGATGGGGTGGCGGCCGGAGATCCGGGAGGGCGAGCCGTTCCTCGCCTGAGCGGCACGATGGCGACGCAGAACAGCGGGGACGGCTCGCGCGTCCGTGAGCGTTCGACATCATCTTGCCATCATCCGTGATGGCTAAGCCGCCGTGGCGCCACGATTCTTTTCCACGATTCCCCGCGTCGGTGGAACTGATTCGCTCGTATCCACGTTGCCGAAGAGCGCGCGGATCAGGGGATGAGGAGGCCGCCCCAATGAGCGAGACCATCATGTCCGGACGTTTTGACGTCGGTAGCATGGAAGCAGGGCACTTTTCCCTCACCCGCCGGGCGGTTCGGCAGTCGCCGGCTGATCCCGAGCTGCTGGCGCGCGCGGTTCGTGCCCATAAGGAGGGTGACGCTCTGGCGCAGGCGGTTCTTACTTTCGCCCTCATGGTGGCGATCGGCGCGGTGGCGCTGGTTCTCGGCGGTCACGCCGCGATGGCAAGCGACCTGATCGCGGGAAGCGTGACCGATTCGTCCGGCTTCCTGCTGTCCCTCGGTGCGGTAGGCGGCGCCGTTCTGCTGTCGGCGATGGCGGCGCGTCGCCTTGCCACCTCCCGTCTCGCGACCGCCCGCGTCGAAGTACGGGCGCGTGCGCGGCGTTGATCCGGCGGGGCGGTACAAGCCGTCGCCGCTCAATTCCGTGCTGCCCGAAGCGCAACTGGCTGCCGGTCCGCGACGCGGGCGGGGGCGGGGCAAGCGCGGTATGGCGCTTGGGGCGATCGTTTTCCTCATTCTGATTGCTGCGGCGACATATGCAATGGCCGAGCCGGCCGACGTCCGTCTGGGTGGCGAGCAGGTGCGGTTGGTCCCGTTCGCCAGCGGCCTCAAGAGCCCTTGGAGTATTGCCTTCCTCCCCGACGGCCGCCTTCTGGTGACAGAACGCGACGGGCGGCTGCGCGCCATCGATGCGACTGGACAAGTGGGATCGCCCATTTCCGGCGTGCCCGAGGTCGCGGCGCGGGGGCAGGGCGGCCTGCTGGACGTGGCGCTGGACCCGAAGTTCGCCCAGAACCGCCTCATCTATCTGAGCTATGCCGAGCCCCGCCCGGAAGGCGCCGCGACCGCCGTCGCCCGCGCCAAGCTCTCCGACGACCTCACGCGCCTCACCGACGTGGACGTGATCTTCCGCCAGCAGCCCGCGGTGTCCGGCGGCAACCATTTCGGTTCCCGCCTTGTGTTCTCGCCGGATGGGATGCTGTTCGTCACCCTCGGCGATCGGTTCAACTATATGGACAGGGCGCAGGACCTCTCGACCACCCTGGGCAAGGTTGTCCGCATCGCGCCGGATGGCTCCACCCCCGCCGACAATCCCTTCGCGGATAAGGACGGCGCGCGCCCGGAAATCTGGAGCTACGGCCATCGCAACGTGCAGGCCGGCGTCATCGAGCCCGCGACCGGCCGGCTGTGGACGGTCGAGCACGGCCCGCGCGGCGGCGACGAGGTGAACCGGCCTGAAGCGGGCAAGAATTACGGTTGGCCCGTGATCGGATATGGCCGGCACTATTCCGGCGCCAAGATCGGCGTCGGCACGGCGAAGGACGGCATGGAGCAGCCCCTGTTCTACTGGGACCCCTCCATCGCCCCCTCCGGTGCCGCCTTCTATTCCGGCGATGCGCTGCCGAACTGGCGCGGACAGCTCTTTGTCGGCGCACTCGCGGGTCAATCGCTGGTGATGGTGAAGGTGCGAGACGGCGCCGTCATCGGCGAGGAGCGCCTGCCCATGGGCAAGCGCATCCGCGACGTGCGCATGGGGCCGGACGGTGCGCTCTGGCTCGTGGCCGAGAGTACGGGCGAGATCCTGCGCGTGGTGCCGGCCGAGCGCTGACCGGATTTCTTCTTTTCCCGAAGCGACCTAGGATCGGATGGCCGCGGCATGCGGCGCCCGAACCGGAGTTCCCATGGCCTCGACCCTGCTCGCCCGCAACGCCATCGTGCTCGTGACCATGGACGGCGAGCGGCGGGAGATCGCGGGCGGCGGGCTCTATGTGGAGGATGGACGCATCGTCGCGGTGGGCCGACCGCAGGATCTGCCGGCCAGCGCCGACGAGGTGATCGACCTGTCCGGTCATGTGGTCATGCCCGGCATGGTCAACACCCACCACCACATGGTGCAGAGCCTGACCCGCGCCGTGCCGCGGGCGCAGGATGGCGAGCTCTTCACCTGGCTGAAATCGCTCTATCCGCTGTGGGCGGGCCTGACCGGCGAGATGGTGGAGGCGGCGACGGAAACCGCCATGGCGGAGCTGATCCTCTCCGGCTGCACCACCTCCTCCGACCATCTCTACATCTATCCCAACGGCGCGCGGCTCGATGATTCCATCCGCGCGGCGCGGCGCATCGGCATGCGCTTCCACGCGGCGCGGGGCGCGATGACCATCGGCGAGAGCAAAGGCGGCCTGCCACCCGACCGGGTGGTGGAGGACGAGGGCTTCGTGATGAAGGACGCCGAGCGGCTCATCGGCGCCTATCACGACCCCGACCGCTACTCGATGCTCCGCATCGTGCTCGCGCCCTGCTCGCCCTTCACGGTGAGCCGCGACTTCATGCTGGAGACGCTGAAGCTCGGCCGCGACAACAACCTGACGCTTCACACCCACCTCGCCGAAAACGACAGCGACGTCGCCTTCTCGGAAAAAACCTTCGGCATGGGGCCGACCGAATATGTGCGCTCGCTGGGCTGGGTGGGGCCGGATGTCTGGCACGCCCACTGCGTGAAGCTGGACGACGACGGCATCGCTTTGTTCGCCAAGACCGGCACCGGCATCGCCCATTGCCCCTGCTCCAACATGCGCCTCGCCTCGGGCATCGCGCCGGTGAAGCGTTTCCTCGCCGAGGGGATAAGGGTGGGCCTCGGGGTCGACGGCTCCGCCTCCAACGACAGCGGCCACATGCTGGGCGAGGCGCGCCAGGCCATGCTCCTGCAGCGCGTCGCCCATGGTCCCGACGCCATGAGCGCGCGCACGGCGCTGGAGATGGCGACGCTGGGCGGCGCCCGGGTGCTCGGCCGCGACGACATCGGCGCGCTGGCGCCCGGCATGGCGGCGGATTTCATCGCCTTCGACATGTCCCGCCTCGCCTATGCGGGGGCGCGGCATGATCCGGTGGCGGCGCTCATCTTCTGCCAGCCGCAGGACGTTTCCCTCAGCGTCATCAACGGGCAGGTGGTGGTGCGCGACGGGCGCCTCCTCACCATCGACCTTGACGCTACGGTGGCGCGGCACAACGCCATGGCCGCCGAACTGGCGCGTCTGGCTTCAGCTTGATAAGACGACGCGCGGCGGCTGGCGGCCCGCCGTCCCGGCGCCGGAGGCGGCGCTGGCTTTCCAAGACGACCGTCCGGAGTTGACGATGGGCAAACGCATCGTCGCGGTGCGCTACAGTCCCGACTGGCTCGCCCTGACCGACGACGACACCCGCCGCTTCCTGCGCCGCCACCATATCGACGAGAATCTGCTCGTGGATTTCATGGCGCTGTGGGATGGCAGCCTGAAGGTGGATTACCGCAGCTTCCGCGACGAGATCGCCAAGATCTCCCGCGCGAGCTTCGCCGCCGTGCGCGGGGCCGAAGTGATCCCCCACGAGGTGCTGCGCAAGACGAAGCGCGCCCCCGACGACCTCATCGCCTTCGTGGACGACGACGACTGGCTCTCGCCCGGCCTGTTCGATGAACTGGAGAAGGCTTGTCCACGGCCGCTGAACGGCATCTGGTGGGGCTCGATCCTGGTCGGCCCGCAGCTGACCACCTATGAGGATTCTCAGACCCTCCCGCTGATCGAACTGCGTCCGCTGGAGCGGGTGATCTACACCAACAATTATGCCGTCACCGGCCGCGCGCTGAACCACCACGGCTATCCGCGCCTGTTCGAACACTATCACGCGGACCGGCGCTTCGGAAAATTCTGGTGGCCGCCGAAGAAGGTGCCGCTTTATCTTTCGGCCGCTTCCAAGCATCCGTGCTCGACGGTCTCGGTGCAGTTCTTCATGGCCCAGCCGCAGTTCCGCGCCGACCCCCGCCGCCATGTGGAGCGCTTCGCCGACCAGCTGGCCGAGGCGGACATCCCGGCCGAATACGGCTGGCTGAAGCAGCCCGTGGATGCCGTCGAGGCTCTGGTCCGCCGCGCGCTGGGGTGAGCCTACCCCTTCCGTCGCCCACCCTTGCGATAGCCCTTGGTGCCGGGATCGGGCGGCGGGCCCGGGCGGAAGGCGTCTTCCGAGAGCGGGACGGCGCGGTCGGTGCCCGGCCCCATGTCGTCCAGCGATGGTTTGTGGGCGCGCGAAGCTGCCGTGCGTGATGCGCCGGCTCTTGGCGCATGCAGTGGCATTTCCGGCGGAGCATAGGGCGCCTGCGCCTCGCCCATCCCCTCGTCGTCGTCTCCATCCGTGTCCGAAGAGGCCCGGCCCTTGGTCTTGACCCCGCGGCCGCGCGGCAGCAGGCGGCCGGCGTCCTCCTTCGGCGGCAGATTGGCGGCCTTGCCGTACTTGCGCGCGCCCTTGAAGCCGCCGGTGCGGTCGTCCACCGCCTCCTGCCGCGCCAAAGGATCGTCGGAGACGGCGAGCTCGGTGGCCTCCAGCCGGCGGATCTCATCGCGCAGGCGGGCGGCGGTCTCGAAATCGAGGTCGGCGGCGGCGGCGCGCATGCGCTTTTCGAGGTCCGCCATGACCGCCTTGAGATTGTGCCCGAAGGCCGCTCCCTCCTCCGCGAGGCCTGCGTCCACCTGCACGTGGTCGCGCTCGTAGACGGAATTGAGGATATCGCCGATGGCCTTCTTCACGCTCTCGGGCGTGATGCCGTGCTCGGTGTTGTAGGCCACCTGCTTCTCGCGGCGGCGGGAGGTCTCCGCCATGGCCCGTTCCATGGAGCCGGTGATGTGGTCCGCATAGAGCACCACCCGCCCGTCCACGTTGCGCGCGGCGCGGCCGATGGTCTGCACCAACGAGGTTTCCGAACGCAGAAAGCCTTCCTTGTCCGCATCGAGGATGGCAACGAGCCCGCACTCGGGAATGTCGAGGCCCTCGCGCAGCAGGTTGATGCCGATGAGCACGTCGAACGCTCCGAGGCGCAGGTCGCGGATGATTTCGATGCGCTCGATGGTGTCGATGTCCGAATGCATGTAGCGCACGCGGATGCCGTTCTCGTGCAGATATTCGGTGAGGTCCTCGGCCATGCGCTTGGTGAGCACGGTGACCAGTGAGCGATAGCCCTTGGCGGCCACCGCGCGCACCTCACCGAGGAGGTCGTCCACCTGCGTGCGCGCCGGGCGCACCTCCACCGGCGGATCGATGAGGCCGGTGGGGCGGATGACCTGCTCCACGAACACGCCGCCGGTCTGGTTCATCTCCCACGGGCCGGGGGTGGCCGAGACATGGACGGTCTGCGGCCGCATGGCCTCCCATTCCTCGAAGCGGAGCGGGCGATTGTCCATGCAGCTCGGCAGGCGGAAGCCGTATTCCGCCAGCGTCGCCTTGCGCCGGAAGTCCCCGCGATACATGGCGCCGATCTGCGGCACGGTCACATGGCTCTCGTCGATGAAGACGAGGGCGTTGTCCGGCACGTATTCGAACAGGGTCGGCGGCGGCTCGCCGGGCTTGCGGCCGGTGAGCCAGCGCGAATAATTCTCGATGCCGGCGCAGGAGCCAGTGGCCTCCATCATCTCCAGATCGTAGCGGGTGCGCTGCTCCAGCCGCTGGGCCTCCAGCAGGCGGCCCATCTTGTACAATTCGTCGAGCCGCATCTTCAGCTCGGCCTTGATGCCGGAGATGGCCTGGATCAGCGTCGGGCGCG
>JAEZMT010000354.1 GCA_023442085.1 Pseudomonadota bacterium
GTGCCCGTCGAGGCGCTCAAGCGCATCGGCGACGCCCTGACGAAGGTTCCGGAAGGCTTCCACGTCCACAAGACGATCCAGCGCTTCCTCGACAATCGCAAGAAGATGATGGACACGGGCGAGGGCTTCGACTGGGCCATGGCCGAGGCGCTTGCCTTCGGTTCGCTGCTCCTCGAAGGCCATCGCGTGCGTCTTTCCGGTCAGGATTGCGAGCGCGGCACCTTCTCGCAGCGCCACTCGGTTCTCACCGATCAGGAGAACGAGGAGCGTTACACGAACCTCAACCACATCTCCGAGGATCAGGCCCGCTACGAGGTCATCAACTCGATGCTCTCGGAAGAGGCGGTGCTCGGGTTCGAATACGGCTTCTCGCTGTCCGACCCCAACGCGCTGACCATGTGGGAAGCGCAGTTCGGTGACTTCGCCAACGGCGCGCAGGTGGTGTTCGACCAGTTCATCTCGTCGGGCGAGCGCAAATGGCTGCGCATGTCGGGCCTCGTCTGCCTGCTGCCGCACGGCTATGAGGGCCAGGGTCCGGAGCATTCCTCCGCCCGCCTCGAGCGCTATCTGCAGCTGTGCGCCGAGGACAACATGCAGGTGGCCAACGTCACCACCCCGGCCAACTACTTCCACATCCTGCGCCGGCAGATGAAGCGGGAATTCCGCAAGCCGCTGCTCCTGATGACGCCCAAGTCGCTGCTCCGCCACAAGCGGGCGGTGTCCGACCTCTCGGAGATGGTGACCGGAACCACCTTCCACCGTGTTCTGTGGGACGACGCCCAGTCGCACCCGGACGAGAACGCCATCAAGCTGAAGCCGGACGATAAGATCCGCCGCGTCGTGCTGTCCTCGGGCAAGGTCTATTACGACCTGCTGGAGGAGCGCGAGAAGCGCGGCGTGGACGACGTCTACCTGCTGCGCGTGGAGCAGCTCTATCCGTTCCCGCTCAAGACGCTGGTCCAGGAACTCGGCCGCTTCAAGAATGCCGAGGTGGTGTGGTGCCAGGAAGAGCCGAAGAACCAGGGTTCCTGGGCCTTCGTGCAGCCCTACCTGGAGTGGGTGCTGGAGCAGATCGGCGGCACCGCGCGGCGTCCGCGCTATGCCGGCCGTCCGGCCTCCGCCGCCACCGCCACCGGCCTGATGTCCAAGCACATGGCCCAGCTCAAGGCCTTCCTCGAGGAAGCCCTGGGCTGATCCGACACACCTAGACCCGCCCGAAAGAGGACGCGCCGTGCCGCACTTCCTGCTCCGCCTCTCCCCGCCGCGCCCGAGCTTTCCCTCGGACGCGAGCGCGGCCGAGATGGATGCCATGGGGGCGCACTTCGCGTTCTGGCAGGCCGAGGCGGAGGCCGGCACGGCCCTCGCCGTCGGTCCCGTGGCGGACCCGGCGGGCATCTGGGGAATGGCCGTCATCGAAGTTCCCGACGAGGCCGCCGCGACCGGCCTCTCGCTCCGGGATCCCGTCATCACGGCGGACCTGGGCTTTACCTATGCGGTGATGCCCATTCTGTCGCTCATCGAGCGCCGGGCCCCACGCCCGGCCCAAGCCGAAGTCTGAGGGAGGCCCCCTCAAGGGGCGAACACAATGACCGAGATCCGCGTGCCCACCCTGGGCGAGTCCGTTACCGAGGCGACCATCGGCAAGTGGTTCAAGAAGCCCGGCGAGGCCGTCAAGGCCGATGAGCCGCTGGTGGAGCTTGAGACCGACAAGGTGACCGTCGAGGTGCCGGCCCCGGCCTCGGGCGTCCTCTCCGAGATCGTCGCCAAGGATGGCGAGACCGTGGGCGTCGGCGCGCTGCTCGGCAACATCGGCGCCGGCTCGGGCGCCGAGGCCGCGCCCGCCGCTGCTCCCGCTCCCGCCGCCGCGCCTGCTCCGGCGCCTGCTGCGGCTCCCGCCGCCGCGGTTGCCGCCGGCAGCAACGGTCCGGCCGTGGGCCGCATCGCCGCCGAGAGCGGCGTGAACCCGGCGGACGTGTCCGGCTCCGGCAAGGACGGCCGCGTCACCAAGGGTGACATGCTGGCCGCCATCGCCGCCGGCGCCTCGGCAGCTGCCGCGCCTGCCCCGGTCGCTGTCCGCGCGCCCTCCGCGCCGAGCGACGCCGCCCGCGAGGAGCGGGTGAAGATGACCAAGCTGCGCCAGACCATCGCGCGCCGCCTGAAGGACGCCCAGAACACCGCCGCCATGCTCACCACGTTCAACGACGTGGACATGACCGCCGTTATGAGCCTGCGCAGCCAGTTCAAGGATGCCTTCGAGAAGAAGCACGGCACCAAGCTCGGCTTCATGGGCTTCTTCACGAAGGCGGTGATCGCGGCGCTGAAGGACATCCCGGCGGTGAACGCCGAGATCGACGGCCAGGATCTCGTCTACAAGAACTACTACAACATCGGCATCGCGGTGGGCACCGAGAAGGGCCTCGTGGTCCCGGTGGTGCGCGACGCGGACCAGCTCTCCGTCGCCGAGATCGAGAAGGCCATCGCCGGCTACGGCCGCAAGGCCCGTGACGG
>JAEZMT010000387.1 GCA_023442085.1 Pseudomonadota bacterium
AATTGGCCTCCAGGTCGCCGGACGACAAGGCGGCGTTCGGCACCACATAGTCGGAGAACTCGATCACCTTGATGTCGAGCCCCTTCTTGGCCGCCTCTTCCTTCACCTTCTCCAGGATCTGGGCGTGGGGGCCGGGGGTGACGCCGACCTTGATGGTCTCGGCGGACGCGGAAAAGGCGGCGAGGGAAATGCCGGCGGCGAGCGCCAGAGCGAGGGCCTTCATGGAAACCTCCATCTGAATTTGAAAGGATTGCGCGCCGCTCAGCCGCGGCTGCGCTTGTCGAGGCGGCGGGCGAGGAGATCGCCGAGGGTCTGCACCGCCTGCACGAGGAGAATGAGCACGATCACCACCGCCGCCATCACCTCTGGCATGAAGCGCTGGTAGCCGAAGCGGATGCCGAGATCGCCGAGGCCGCCGCCGCCCACCGCGCCCACCATGGCCGAGTAGCCGAGCAGCGACACCGCCGCGAGGGTGAGGGCGAGGGTGATGGCAGGCAGCGCCTCCGGCAGCAGCACCTTGGCGACGATCTGGATGGGGCTCGCGCCCATGGCCCGCGCCGCCTCCACCAGCCCCTGGTCCACCTCGCGGATGGCGGCCTCGATGAGCCGGGCGATGAAGGGCGCCGCGGCCACCGTCAGCGGCACGATGGCCGCGCTGGTGCCGATGGAGGTGCCCGCCACGAGACGGGTGAAGGGGATGATGGCGACCACGAGGATGATGAAGGGCGTGGAGCGCGCCGCATTCACCACGAGGCCCAGCGTCTGGTTGAGCCACGGTGCCGCGAACAGCTCGCCCGCCCGGCTGGTGGCGAGGAACACGCCGAGCGGCAGGCCGATGAGCGTGCCGAGCGCGCCGGAGACGGCCACCATGTAGAGCGTCTGCTGGGTGGCGTCGATGATGAGGTCGACGATGGTGGGCGGCAGCAGGCCGAAGGTGATGTCAAACATAGCCGAGGACCTCCGCCGTCAGGTTGAGCCGTTCCACGGCATTGATGACGGCGCTCACGGTGGGGGCGTCGCCGGGCACCGAGACCACGATGACGCCGAAGGGCGTGCCGGCTATCTCGTCCACCTGGGCCTGGATGATGTTCACGTCCACCGAAAGCAGGCGCGACACCCGCGACAGCACCGGGTCCTGCGCATGCTGACCGGTGAAGACGATGCGCAGAACCGCCTGGTCGCGACCCTCGCGCGGCTCGGCGGAGAGGCGCTCGGCGACGCGGCGCGGCAGGCTCTTCGCGGTGAGCGCGGCGAGGAAGGAGCGGGTGGTGGGATGGCGCGGGCGGGCGAACACCTCATAGGTGGCGCCGTCTTCCACGATACGGCCGCCGTCGATCACCGCCACCTTGTCGGCCACCGCCTTGATGACCGCCATCTCATGGGTGATGAGGAGCACGGTGAGGTTCAGCTCCGCATTCACCCGGCGCAGCAGCGCCAGGATCTGCTCGGTGGTTTCCGGGTCGAGCGCCGAGGTCGCCTCGTCCGACAGCAGCACGCGGGGGCGGGTGGCGAGGGCGCGGGCGATGCCGACGCGCTGCTTCTGCCCGCCGGAGAGCTCGGCCGGGTAGCGGTCGCGCTTGTCGGACAGGCCGACGAGATCGAGCAGCGGCTCCACCCGCGCCTTGATCTCGGCGCGCGGTACGCCGGCGATTTCCAGCGGCAGGGCCACATTGTCGAAGGCGGTGCGGCGGGCCAGCAGGTTGAAGTGCTGGAAGATCATGCCGATGGAGCGGCGCTCCTTGCGGAGCGCGGCCTCATCGAGGGCGCCGATGTCCACATCGTCCACCAGCACGCGCCCGCCGGTGGGCTTCTCCAGCCCGTTGACGAGGCGGATGAGGGTGGACTTGCCCGCCCCCGACCGGCCGATGACGCCGAGGATCGCGCCTTCCGGCACGTCCAGCGTGATGTCGGAGAGGGCATGCACCGCCGCATGACCGCGCCGGGCGGCAAAGGTCTTCGCCACCCGCTCGAAGCGGATGATGGAGCGCGCGGGAGCCGGGATGGCGGCGGGGGAAAGAGACGAATCGGGGACGGTGGGCACGGCGGCCGCCAAGGTCAAAGGGGCGTTCATGAAAGGCTCCGGCATCGCCGGCCGTTCGTCAATCCGGCCTTCGTCCGGCGCGGCTGCGCGGGGAGGGGCGGAGAGCGGGAGAGCAGCCGGCTCGGGAAGGGATGGGTGTCGGCGCAACCGGGACATGGCCACGCTTGCGTGGCATTCGGCGGTTTCACGCCGCTCCAGCGGCTGTCAGCGACACATCATCATGGCAGGGCCCATCGGTTCCGGGGCGAACATGGCGGCAATATCGTTCGTTTTATCGAACGCGTCAAGTCTGAATAAAGTTGATTATATTGGTGGAATTATAGCCCGTCCAGCAGCCGCCGGCCCAGCCGCTCCATCGCCCGGCTGAACACGGCGGGATCATTCAGCGCACGGGCCAGCACCAGCGCGCCCTGGATGGCGAGCACCGCCTCCTCCGCCCGGTCGTCCGCCTCGTCGGCCGGGAGGCCTGCGCGGGTGAGGGCGGTCGCGAGCGCAGTCCGCCAGCGGGCGAAGTAGGAGGCGACCTGTTCGCCGAACCGGTCGCGCACCTCGCCGAGGGCGAACACGCCCACGAGGCACACCCGCCGGCCGGAGCGGAAATAGGTGTCGGTGCGCGCCAGCATGTCCCGCACCGCGGCGGCGGGGTCGGTCTCCTCCCGCAGGGGGGCGAAGACATTGGCCTCGAACCAGCCGTCGATCTCGGCCAGCACGGCGGCCGCCATCTCCTCCTTCCCGCCGGGGAAGAAGTGATAGAGGCTGCCCTTGCCGAGCCCGGTGCGGGCGGTGATGTGGGCGAGGCTTGCCCCCTCGTATCCGTGCTCGCGGAACACCTCGCCCAGAAGGGGCAGGATGTCCGCGCGCTCGGCCACCG
>JAEZMT010000412.1 GCA_023442085.1 Pseudomonadota bacterium
ACTTCAATTCGATGGCCATGGAGCCGCTCGGCGCGGTGGCGGGCACCGCCTCGTCCTTCATCGGCGGGTTCACGACGCTGCTGGCGGCCGTGCTGGGCTTCCTCGTCGGCAGCCATTTCGACGGCACGGTGATGCCGCTGAGCCTCGGATACATGGTGCTGGGCGCCATCGCGCTGGTGTTCGTGCTGTGGGCGGAGAAGGGAAAGCTGTTCAGCCACCAGCATTAGCCGCGGCATAGGGCATAGGTGCCCTGCGGCATGGCTGCCCTGCGCCGCCATGGCGACGTGCGTCGGCGAACTGTCCGCAAGGCGTGGTAGAAGAGGCTCCGACACCGACACGCTTGCGCCATTCCGCGCCTGCGGGATCGACCGATCAGGAGCCCACAGGAGCCCCCATGCCTCAGCTCTCGCCCGAAGGCCAGGCGGCCATCAACGCCATTTCCCAGCGCACCGGCTTCAGCCCGGATGCGGTGACCTCCATGCTGTTCTCGGTCATCGCCGGCAACGGCACCATGGCCCAGTTCAACCATTCCGAATTCGGCGGCTCCGGCCAGTGGATGGCGGGCGGCATGACCATGGTCTCCGACATGTTCAACAACTACCTGAAGGGCCGCGTGGACGGCCTGTGCAGCGAATTGTCGAACCTCGTCGCCAGCCAGCACGGCCTCACCCAGACCGGCAGCTTCCAGTCGCAGAGCCAGGGGGGCGGCTACTCGGGCGGCTATTCGGGCGGCGGCCAGTGGCAGACCAGCGGCGGCGGCGGGTTCGGTGGCAACTTCGGCGGCAGCATGGGCGGCAACCAGCCCAGCCTGTTCGTGCCGGAGGCCTCCGGCGGCTTCAACTGGTGGCCGGCCGATCTCGGCCAGCCGGCCAGCACCGGCGCGCAGAACGGCGTGCGCTACGCCTACTTCCCCGGCGCGCGCCGCCTCGCCATCGATCTCAATGGGCAGGTGACGGTCTATGACAGCCTCGATCACCAGATCGGCGGCTTCTCCCAGCAGCAGGGCGGATCGGGGAGCCTGACCTTCACCAGCCAGTACGGCACGGTGTTCGTCTCCAACCTGCCCATCGTGAGCGGCGCGCCGCAGGCGCCGGCCCAGGCGCCGCAGGCCTCGACTTATGCCCCGCCGCCGCCCGCCTACGATCCCCCGCAGCAGCAGCCCCCGTCCTTCGGCAATGCCCCGCCGATGGGGCAGAGCGAGGTGATCTCGGCCATCGAGAAGCTGGCCGACCTCTACGCCAAGGGCATCCTCAGCGACCAGGAATTCAGCACCAAGAAGGCCGAGCTGCTCAGCCGGCTGTGAGGGACCTTTCGTTAGCGTCCCCCCAGCTCCTCGTCGCCGCCCCCTCCCCCCCACCACCGTCATGCCCGGGCTTGTCCCGGGCATCCACGTGTAAAGGCCGGGAATTGATCGTTGGACACTGGCGCCGTCGGCCCGAAGTGGATGGCCGGGACAAGCCCGGCCATGACGGCGGTGTTGGCAACGGTGCTGGTGGTGGGTTGGGGGCTACGACGCCTTCGTGCGCATCGTCACCAGTTCCTCGGCGGCGGTGGGATGAACGGCGATGGTGCGGTCGAAATCGGCCTTGGTCGCCTTCAGCCCCAGCGCCACGGCGGCGAGCTGGATCATCTCGGCGGCGGCATCGCCCATGATGTGCACGCCGAGCACCTGGTCGGTCTCGCCATCCACGATCAGCTTCATGAAATCGCGCGTCTCGCGGCCGGAGAGCGTCGCCTTCAGCGGGCGGAAGCTTGTCTTGTAGATGTCCACCGGCCGGCCGGCGGCCCGCGCTGCCTCTTCCGTGCAGCCCACGGTGCCGATCTCCGGCTCCGAGAAGACGGCGGTGGCGATGAGCGAATGGTCCACCGTCCACGGCTTGTTGCCGAACACCGTGTCGGCGAAGGCGTGGCCCTCGCGGATGGCGACGGGGGTGAGGTTGACGCGATTGGTGATGTCGCCCACCGCGTAGATGGAGGGCACGTTGGTGCGGCTGTGCGCATCCACCACCACCGCGCCGAGCCCGTCCAGCGCGACGCCCACGGCCTCGAGGCCCAGATTGCGGGTGCTTGGGATGCGGCCGATGGCGAGCATCACCTCGTCCACCTCCACCTCCGACCCATCCGAGAGCACCACGCGCTTGCCGCCGGAGACGGCCTCGATGGAGGCGAGGGTCTTGCCGCTGACGAGCTTGATGCCGGCGCGGGTCATCTCCATCTCCAGATGCGCGCGCACCTCCGCGTCGAAGCCGCGCAGCACCTTGTCGCCGCGATAGACCAGCGTCACCTCCGCGCCCAGCGAGCGGAACAGGCCGGCGAACTCCACCGCGATATAGCCCGCGCCCTGGATCAGGATGCGGTCGGGGAAGCGCTTCAGGTTGAACGCCTCGTTGGAGGTGATGGCGAGTTCGCAGCCGGGAATCTGCGGCCCCAGCGCGGGATGGGCGCCGGTGGCGAGGAGGATGTGGCGCGCCGCCACCTCTTCGCCTGTCTCCAGGATGCGGACGAGATTCGGCCCCGCCACGACGGCGCGGGAGGCGACGATCTCCACCCCGGCGGCCTCGGCATTGCGCTTGTAGATGCCTTCGAGCCGGGCGATTTCCTTGTCCTTGTTGGCGACGAGGGTCAGCCAGTCGAACTCGGGGGCGCTCACCCGCCAGCCGAAGCCGGCCATGTCGTCGATGTCGTGGGCGTAGCGGCCGGCATAGACGAACAGCTTCTTGGGCACGCAGCCGCGGATGACGCAGGTGCCGCCCATGCGGTATTCCTCGGCCATCATCACCTTGGCGCCATGCTGGGCGGCGATGCGGCCGGCGCGCACGCCCCCCGAGCCGCCGCCGATCACGAACAGGTCCACCTCGCGCTGTGTCATATGTCGGCTCCCGCCAGATCCCGATGCGTGGCGGGTGGCTTGAAGGAGCCGCGCCGGGGCGTCAAGCAAACTCGCCGTGGGCCGGCCTGCTTGCCGCCTTTGCACATAGGTGCTTCAACGCGGCATTGAATACGGACGCCGATGCACGAAACCGAGATTCCCCCGCTCTGGCTGAAGCCCGTGTCCACCGCGACAGGCGGCACGGGCTTCGCCTTGCCCGCCGTGCTGCGGCTGCGCGCGCGGCGCGGGGCGCTCGCCATCGTGCTGTCGGGCGCGGGCGCGGACGGCCCCTTCTCCATCGCGTTCGATGCGGGGACAGGCGCGGGCGAGACCCTGCTGCCGGGCGTGCCTGCCGTGGCGCTGGTGCCGGCGGGCGCCACCCGCATCGCAGTCGCGGGCGCGCCGCCGGGCTTCCGGCTCGGGTACTACCCGGTCCACAAGGTGGCGCTGAAGCTGCACGCCTTCGCCAACGGCCGCTTTGAGAATCTCGGCCTGCCGCGCCGCTGGAAGGCGGCCGGCGTCGCCGCCCGCACCATGCGCGGGGCGCTGAACGCCCTCGTCTCCGCCGCGCCCGCGCGCCGGCAGGCCGAGGCGGCGCGGTACCGCGCCTTCCGCGCGCGATTCGTCGGCGATTTCGCCGAGGTGCCTGGGCCCGGCGCCGCGCCCCGGCTGAGCCTGCTGATGGATGGCGGCAGCGCCAGCCCGGCCGATCTCGCCGTCTGCGCCGCCGCCCTTGCCGGCCAGACCGACCGGAGTTTCGAATGGGTGGTAAGCCTGCCGCCGGATGCGCCGCCCGCGCTCGCGGAGGCCGCCACCGGCGCGCGCGTGGTGACGGCCGAAGGCAGCCCAGCCGACCGTCTCGCGACAGCGCTCAAGGCCGCCGAGGGCGGGCTGGTGCTGTTCCTCGACGCCGCCGCACAGCCCACGCGCGATGCGGTGGCGCTGATCCGCGATGCCTTCGCGCAGCATCCCGACTGCGCCCTCGCCTATGCCGACGAGGAACGGCTGGACGACAAGGGCGCGCCGCTCCATGGCGTCTACCACCCCGCCTTCAACCGGCACTTCATGGAGGCGTCGGGCTACCTCAGGCGCTTCGCCGCCCTCCCGCGCGCCGATGCGCTGCGCCTCGGCCTCGATCCCGCCGCCGGCGCCGCCGCCGTGTTCGACATGCTGCTGCGCCATGCTTCGGCGCTGCCCGAATGCAGCATCCGCCATGTGCCGCGCGTTGCGGTGGGGCTGAAGGGCCACCCGCCCGGCTTCGCGCCGGAGGAGATCGCGCCGGCAGCGGCTGCGCTGGCGCGGCTGCGCGGCGTGGAAATCGAGACCATCGGCTGCCACCTGCGCCCGCTCTATCCTACCCCGGTGGCGGCCCCGCTCGTCTCCATCGTCGTTCCCACCCGCGACCGCGCGGCGCTGCTCTCCGTGGCGCTGCGCTCGCTCATCGCAGGCACGGCCTACCGGGCGTTCGAGATCATCATCGTGGACAACGGCTCGGTGGAGCCCGCGACCTTCGCTTTGTTCGACGAGATCAAGGCCCTGTGGCCGGCGGCGCGGGTGGTGCGGGACGACGGGGACTTCAACTTCCCCCGCATCTGCAACCTCGGCGTCGATGCGGCGCGGGGCGAGATGATCCTCCTGCTCAACAACGATGTTGAAGTCATCGACGCGGGCTGGCT
>JAEZMT010000444.1 GCA_023442085.1 Pseudomonadota bacterium
TCGTCACCGCCCGGTGCACATGGCCGCAGGTGAAGCCCACGACCTGCGGATGCCGCCGCAGCACCACCTCCAGCCCTGCGGCGTCGAACAGGTTCTGCACGTCCATGTGGCGGATGCCGGTGAGGAACGGCGGGTGGTGGGCGCACACCAGCGCCGGCCGGCCGGGGGCGGCCGCCAGCGCCGTATCGAGGAAGGAGAGGCCTTCCGCGCCAAGGGTTCCGTGGGGCCGGCCGTGGACGGTGGAATCGAGCATCACCAGCCGGAGCGGGAAGTCCTCCACCACATAGTTCACGCGCCCGGCCGCGCAGCGCGCCGCAATCTCCGGAAAGGCGGCGAGCAACCCGGCGGAGCTGTCGTGATTGCCGGGGATGGGATAGAGCGGCAGGCCGAGGGGCGCGACGATGGCGCGGAAGCGGGCGTATTCCTCCGGGTCGTCGAAATCGGTCACGTCGCCGGTGACGATCACCGCATCGGGCTTCGGATCGAGCGCAAGGATGTGCGCCACCGCCACCTCCAGGTAGGTGGCGGTGTCCACCACCCCGTAGGCCAAAGTGCCCGGACGGCGGATGTGGGTGTCGGTGAGCTGGGCGATCAGCATGGGTCAGGCCAGAGTGTATCGGTTGGCATCGAGGGCGAGGCCGATGGCGGTTCCGGAGGTGAGGGACAGGTCGGCGGGCGCCTCGGCGATGATGCGGGTTCCGTCGCCCGCATTCAGCGTCACCCGCTGGCGCGGACCCTGGAACTCCACCTGCGCCACCTGAAATACCAGCGTCGCCTCGGCAGGGCTCACGAGGCGCACGGCCTCGGGCCGGAACAGCAGGCGCGCCTTGGGCTGGTCGGGCGCCGCGACGGGCAGGATGCCGGCGGCGGTCTCGAAGCGGCCATTGCGCACGCTGCCCTCCAGCCGGTTGGTGATGCCGACGAAGCCGGCGACATAATCGTCCGCCGGCTGGAAATAGACCTCGCGCGGCGTACCCACCTGGGCGATGGCGCCGTTCTTCATCACGACGATGCGGTCACCCAGCGCCAGCGCCTCGGCCTGGTCGTGGGTGACATAGACGGCGGTGATGGCGAGGCGGCGCAGCAGCGCGTCGATCTCGCTGCGCAGATGCTCGCGCAAGGCCGCGTCGAGGGCGGTCAAGGGCTCGTCCAGCAGCAGCACGCGGGGCCGCACGGCGAGCGCACGGGCGAGGGCCACGCGCTGGCGCTGGCCGCCGGAGAGCTGGTCGATGCGCCGCTCGGCCAAAGCCTCGATGCGCATCATGGCGAGCACGGAGGCCGCCTGCGTCCGCCGCGCCTCCGTCCCTATCCCCCGCACCCGCAGGCCGTATGCCACGTTGTCGATGACGCTCATGTTGGGGAACAGAGCATAGGACTGGAACACCATGCCCACGTTGCGCTTCTCGATGGGCAGCGCCGTCACGTCCGCGCCGTCGAATGCGATGCGCCCGCCGGCGTCGGGCGTCTCCAGCCCGGCGATGAGGCGCAGCAACGTGGTCTTGCCGCAGCCGGAAGGGCCGAGCAGCACCAGCGTCTCGCCCGCCTTCACCTCCAGATCCACGGGAGAGAGCGCCCGCGTGCCGTCCGGATAGGTCTTGCCGCAGCCGGCAATGGAAATGGCGGCGCCGGTGGTCATCGCGCGCTCCCCGTGGTGCGGCCGAACAGCTGGAGGGCGAGAAGCAGGGGCACGATCATGACGAAGAAGACCAGCGTATAGGCGCTCGCGATTTCGAGACGCATGGAGGCATAACTGTCGGCGAGGCCCACCGGCAGCGTCTTGGTCAGCGGCGTATGCAGCATCCAGGTGAGGTTGAACTCGCCGATGGAGAGCGTCACCACCATCAGCGCCCCGGCGAGGATGCCGCCCTTCGCATTGGGCAGCACCACATGGAAGAAGCGCTGCAGCGGCGAGGCGCCCAGCGACGCCGCGCCTTCCTCCAGCGAGCGGATGTCGACGGCGGCGAGCACCGCCATCACCGAACGCAGCATGAAGGACAAAGTGTAGAGCACGTGGCCGGTGAGGATGAAGGCCGGGCTCATGCGGAACTCGCGGATGGCGCCATAGGCGAGGATGAGCGCCAGCGCGAGCGCGAGGCCGGGCACCGCCACCGGCAGCGTCACCACCTCTTCCACGATTCGCGTGAGCCGCGAGGGCCGCCGTACCAGCGCCCAGGCGGCCGGCACGGCGATGACAAGCGTCGCCGCCAACGTGCCGAGCGCGATGCCGATGGAGAGCCAGATGGTGCCCGAATAGAGCGCCAGCACCTGCTTCACCCAATCCAGCGTGAGGCCGGAGGAGACGCCGCGGAAATAGTTGGCGGTGAAGCCGGCGAGGATGGAGGCGCCGGCCGGCACCATCAGGAAGGCGGCCGCCAGCAACGTCACGAAGAGCTGGAAGGCGAAGGTGAGGCGGTGGGTTTTCATGCCACGCCTCAGCCGGCCGCCGCCACGCCGGAGCCGGCGAGGTTGCGCGAGAGGGCGAGCACCGCCCAGGTGATGAGGCCGAGGGCGATGGAGAGCGCCGCCGCCGTGGCGAAGTTCGCGTTGAGGGTGAACTCCGTATAGATGGTCATCGCCAGCACATCGATGCGCGTCGCCAGCGTGAAGGCGGTTCCGAAGGCGCCCATGGCGGTGGCGAAGGCGATGGCGCCGGAGGCCATCAGCGCCGGGGCGATGCCCGGCAGGGTCACGTCCCTAAGCACCTCGAAGCGCCCGGCGCCGAGCGAGTGTGCCGCCTCCTCCAGCGCGGGATCAAGCTTCTCCACGGCCGCCATGAGTGTCACGAGCACCCGCGGCAAAGAGAAATAGACATAGCCCGCGAACAGGCCGGCCATGGAATAGGCGAACACCCAGCGCCCCATGCCAAGGCCCAGGGAGAGGCTGGCGAGCAGCCCCTGCCGGCCGGCGAGCAGGATCACCATGAAGCCCACCACCACGCCGGGGAAGGCGAGCGGCAGCGTGAGGCACGAGACCAGCAGCGGCCGGCCCCAGAAGCGGTTGCGGGCGAGGAACAGCGCGACGACGGTGCCGATGGCGAGGGTCGCCGCCGTCACCGCCGCCGAGAGGGCGAGCGTCGCGACCAGCGTCGCGAAGTGTCGGGGATTGGTGAGGATGGCGACATATTCCGCCATCCCGTTGGGGCCGGACCCCGCCACGCCGATGAGCCGCACCATGGGCAGCAGGAAAAAGGCCGCCACGAACAGGAAGAGCGGCAGCAGGAACAGGCGGGCGAGGCGATCGGCGCTGTGCATGGCGTCAGGCGTGAGGCCGCCTCACTTCACGTTATTGAGGTAGGCGTCGGAGAAGGCCTTCTGCGCCGTCTCCATGCGGGCATAGTCCACGGGCTTGGCGCGGGCATAGTCCGAGGCGGGCAGGAAGCGGCTGGCGATGTCCGCGGGCAGCTCGATGTTCCGGGCGGGGCGCAGATAGGCCTTGGCCCACATGGCCTGTCCCTTGTCGGAGAGCACGTAGTCGAGCACCTTCTTCGCCGCCTCGGGGTGCGGCGCGCCCTTCACCATGGTCATCACGTAGGGGACGACGACGGAGCCCTCGCAGGGGATGACGAAGGCGAAGTTGCCCTTTTCGTTGTACTTCGCGCGATAGGCGTTGAAGTCGTAGTCGAACAGGATCGGTATTTCGCCGGAGACCACGCGGGCGTAGGACGTCTGCTTGGGCACGATGGGCTGGTTGGCCTGGAGCTTCTTGAAATATTCGATGCCCGGCTTGAAGTCGTCGAACGAGCCGCCCACGGCGCCGTTCACCGCCACCGCGCCCACATAGCCAACGAAGGCGGAGGTGGGATCGAGATAGCCGACGAGGCCCTTGTATTCGGGCTTCAGCAGGTCGGCCCAGCAGGCCGGCACCGGCGCGCCGCCCAGCGCATCCTTGTTCACGAACAGGCCGAGCGTGCCGGAATGGATGGTGAACCAGTTGCCGTCCTTGTCCTTCAGGCCTTCGGGAATGTCGGCGAAGCCCTTGGGCTCATAGGGCTGGGTGACGCCGGCATCCTTCGCCTTGATGCCGAACGTGACGCCGAGATAGGCCACGTCCGCCACCGGGCTCGCCTTCTCGGCGAGGATCTGGGCGAGGGACTGGCCGGAATTCTTGTTGTCCTGCGGCACGTCGATGCCGGTGTCGGCCTTGATGGCCTTCAGCATGGCGCCCCAGTCGGCCCATTCGGGCGGGCAATTGTAGCAGATGGCGTCGGCCGCAGCGGCCGGACGGGCGGGGGCGATCGCCGCGACGGCGGCGAGCGCGAACGCGGAAAGCGTCACGGCGGACAGGGTCTTGAGGGGACGCATGGCGGGCCTCACGGTTTGGGTGGGGTCGGCGGGGTGGGGTCTTGGCGACGGGAACGCTTCGGCGCGGCGGCAAGCGTGCCGCCGGGCCGCAGGCTGAAGGGCAGCCGCTCCACGCGGGGCGCGGTGCCGGTCTCGATCATCTCGAACAGCATTTCCACCGCTCGTTCCCCCATCTGGCGGGTGGGGGTGTCGACGGTGGCGAGGCTCGGGCTCATGGCGCGGCCGAGGGCGATGCCGTCGAAGCCGGCGACAGACACGTCATTCGGTACGCGGATGCCGAGGTCGCGCAGCGCGCCCGTCACGGAAAGAGCGAGAAGGTCGTTGGAACACAATGCGGCGGAGGGGGCGGAGGCCCCGCCGAACAGGCCGGCAAGGGCCGCCGCATGGCTCGGGGCGTCACCCAGATAGTCGAGTTCGAGCGGTTCGACGGCGACCAGCCCGGCGCGCTCCATGGCCGCGCGATACCCCTCGTAGCGCTTCAACGAGCGGTCCGAGGTAGCGAAGCGGCCGGCGAGATAGGTGATGCGCCGGTGCCCGGCGGCAATCATCGCTTCGGTCAGGGCGGACGTGGCGGCCGCATTGTCCACGCAGACGGCGGCGCGGGTGTCGCCCTCCGGCTCGTTATGGACAAGGACGAAGGGGATGCTCTCCGCCTCCAGCAGATCGAGGGTGGCGTTGTCGCTGGCGCAGGCGACGGTGAGCACCAGGCCGGCCACGTTCTGCGCCACCAGCGTTTCCACCAGCTCCGCCTCGGCTGCGGGATCGTAATCGGTGGCGGTGAGGAGGAGGGTGTGACGGCGCTCGCGGGCGGCCGCCTGCATGCCGGCCACCGAGGCGGCGAACACCGGATTGGTCAGGCTCGGGATCAGCACGCCGACGGTGCGGGTCTTGAGCGTCTTCAGCGCCCGGCCGATCTCGCTCGGGCGAAAGCCCAGCTCGTCGATGGCCGCACGGACCCGCGCTTCCACGTCCGAGCTCGTGGGCGCCGAACGGTTGATGACGCGGCTGACCGTGGCGATGGAGCAGCCCGCCCGCTCGGCGACGGTCCTGATGGTGACGATGCGCGGCACGTCCGACCCCGGTGGGCTCCGCTGGAGCGTGAAATCGTTTTCACGATGGGTAGCGGCGGTGCGCGACAGGCGTATGACGGGGCGCGGATGGGCTTGGGTTGAAATGCGGACAGCGGGCGTGCCGAGGCACGCCCGCTGCGGGGAAGGGAAGATCAAGGGCGGCGAGATTCCCTTCCTTCCGGTGGCTACCGAGGCGGGTCGCGCCTCGTGATCTTCAGCCTGTCGCGAGGATGGCGACCGCTGCGAGCAAATTGACGTCAGGGCGGTATCGGAATGTATCCGGCCGCGCGCATTTTGTGACGCAATGTTGCCGGTCCGGCCTTGGCAATGCTTCGACGCGCGCGGGTCTGGCGCAACAGGGGCGGCGCGTTAGCATCGGCGGCAACGGAGGAACAGGTGCAACAGGACGGGCCGCACATTCTCGTCGTCGATGACGACCTGGAAATCCGCAAGCTCCTCAGCCGGTATCTCGCCGGCCAGGGCTTCCGCGTCACGGCGGCCGGCGACGGGCGGGAAATGGAGGAGAAGCTGGCCACCCAGCGCATCGACTTCGTGGTGCTGGACCTGATGCTGCCCGATGCGTCCGGCCTCGATTTGTGCCGCGCCCTGCGCGCCCGCTCGCGGGTGCCGGTCATCCTGCTCACCGCCCTCAAGGAGGATGTGGACCGCATCATCGGCCTCGAGATCGGAGCCGATGACTACCTCGGCAAGCCGTTCAACCCGCG
>JAEZMT010000068.1 GCA_023442085.1 Pseudomonadota bacterium
CGCCCTGCAGGGCGAGATCGACGAGTACCGGTTCCCGTTCCATCTTGGACCTCATTCACACGCAGGCCGCTCAGGGGCGGGCCTGTTGCCATTGGCGTGGCGGGCGTTTCCTCGGGTCGTTCTTGTGGTGTTGGCGGCGGCGGGAAGGCCCGCCAGCCGCAGGCCGGTCACGCCGGTTGGGTTTTCACGGGTTGCGCCACGCGCTCCGGCCCGGTGTCCGGCCCGAACCACGCCACATAGAGCGCCGGCAGGAAGATGAGGGTGAGCAGCGTGCCCACCAGCAGGCCGCCCATGATAGCGAAGGCCATGGGCCCCCAGAACACGGTGGGCGCGATGGGGATCATGCCGAGCACGGTGGAGACCGCCGTGAGCATGATGGGCCTAAAGCGCATGGACGAGGCGGAGACCACCGCATCCCACACATTCTTGCCCGCCGCGCGGTCCGCCTCGATCTGGCCGATGAGGATGACCGCGTTCTTGGTGATCATCCCGATGAGCGCCAGCACACCCAGGATGGCGACGAAGCCCAGCGGCCGCCCAGAGGCGAGCAGCGCCGCGACCACGCCGATGAGGCCGAGCGGCGCCACCGACAGCACGATGACGAGCCGCTGGAAGCTCTTCAATTCGAACATCAGCACGGTGAACATGAGTAGCAGCATCACCGGCACCACAGCGACCACGGAGGCGAGGGAGGAGGCGCTCTCCTCCACCGTGCCGCCGGTGGTGATGGCGTAGCCGGCCGGCAGGGTGCGGCGCAGGGCCTCGATCTTCGGATCGAGCTTCTCGACCACGCTCTCGGGCAGCACGCCACGCTTCACGTCCGACTGGACGGTGAGGGTGGGCACCCGGTCGCGCCGCCAGATGGCGGGATAGTCCTGCCCGTACTCGAAGGTGGCGATCTGCGAGAGGGGGACGGTTCGCCCGTTGGGCAGCGGCACTTGCAGCGTTGCGAGGGAGGCCAGCGACACCCGCTCCTCGTCGGTGGCGCGGGCCACCACGTTGACGAGGTAGATGTCGTCACGCACCTGCGTCACCGGCTGGCCGGAGAGCACGGTGTTGAGCACGCCGGCGAGCTGCGCCGTCGAGAGGCCGAGCAGCCGCGCCTCGTCCTGGTCGACGCGGATGGAGACCTGTCGCGCGGGCTCGATCCAGTTGTAATTGACCGTCTCCACCTCGGGGTTTTCGGCCATCACCTTGGCGAGGTCGAACGCGATGGCGCGGACCTTTTCGATGTCCGGGCCGGAGACGCGATACTGCACCGGCCAGCCCACGGGCGGCCCCAGCTCCAGTGGCGAGATGCGCGCGACGAGCTGCGGGAAATCGGTGGCGAGCACCTTCTCCAGCTTCACCCGCAGCCGCTCGCGCGCCGCCACGTCCTTCGCCACGATCACGCTCTGGGCGAAGAAGTCGTTGGGCAGCTGCACGTCGAGGGGCAGATAGAAGCGGATGGCGCCGCGGCCGACATAGGTGGACCAGCGGGCCACGTCCGGGTCGTTCGCCAGCACCTTGTCGAACTCCTCGGCGACGCTCTGCGAGGCGTAGATGGAGGCGTTCTGCGGCGAGGCGAGGTCCACCAGCAGCTCGGGCCGGTCGGAGGACGGGAAGAACTGCCGCGGGATCAGCGGCAGCGCCAGCACCGAAAGCACGAACAGGCCGGCGGTGACAGCGAGCGTCACCCAGCGCAGGCGCAGGCAGAGGATGAGGAAGGATCGGTACATCCCCATCACGCCCTTCGGTGGGGCGTCGGGATCGGGGATCTTGCCCTTCGCCGGGGGGCGCAGGATCAGCACCTGGAGGAGCGGCGCGAACAGCACCGCCACGATCCAGGAGACGAGGAGCGCGATGGCCACCACGGCGAACAGGGTGAAGGTGTATTCGCCCGCCGAGGAGGCGGCGAAGCCCACCGGGACGAAGCCCGCCACCGTCACCAGCGTCCCCGCCAGCATGGCCGCCGCATAGGCCTTGAAGGCGTAGGAGGCGGCGGTGGGCGGATCGTCGCCGGCCGCGAGGCGGGTCAGCGTCGCGTCCGTCGTGGTCATGGCGTCGTCGACCATCAGCGCCAGCGCGATGATGAGGGCGCCGAGCGAGATGCGCTGCATGTCGATGTGGGCTAGCTGCATCAGCGCGAAGACGATGGCCAGCGTCAGCGGGATGGCGAGCGCCACGATGGCGCCGGCCCGCACCCCGAGCGCGATGAACGACACCACGAGGATGATGCCCACCGCCTGCCACAGGCTCTCCATGAATTCGGAGATGGCGCTCTTCACCGTCACCGCCTGGTCGGCCACCAGCGTCGCGTCGATGCCCACCGGCATGTTCGCGAGGATGCGCGTCATGGCGCGGTCGATGTTGGCGCCCATGGCGAGGATGTCGCCGCCGTCGCGCATGGCGATGGCGAGGCCGATGGCGTCCTTGCCGTTCACCCGGAACATGGGCTGGGGCGGATCGGCGAAGCCGCGCCGGATGGTGGCGATGTCGGCAAGGCGGATCAGCCGGCCGTTCACCACGAAATTCACATTGGCGATGTCGGCTTCCGAGGCGAAGGCGCCGGAGACGCGGACGGAGATATTCTCCTTGCTCGTCTGGATCTCGCCGGAGGGCCGCACGATGTTCTGCGCGGCGAGCGCCTGGAGCACCGCCTGCCGGTCGATGCCGAGGCTCGCCAGTTC
>JAEZMT010000087.1 GCA_023442085.1 Pseudomonadota bacterium
AGGATTTTAGAGCGGACATGCTGCCAGTCCATACCTCATCTGAGGTAGGATGGTCGCTCTTCCTCACAGTCTCAGGCTTGCGGCATCGAGGCTGCCGGTGCCGGACAGCTTGATGGCGAGGTCGGCGGTGCCGTCGCCGTCGGTGTCGCCCTGCAGCATCCCGCCCGCGAAGCGCAGTTCGCCCGCTGAGCCGGAAAAGGCGGCGGCGCTCACATAGATGAAGGCGTCGTTCCCGGTGCCGCCGATGCTGTTGGCATCGATGCCCGAGAGATCGAGGATGTCGCCCGCCGCTGCGGAGAAGTCTCCGATATAATCGTAGCCGGCCAATGACGTGTCGGCGGCCGCGGAGAAGACGAACTCGTCAGCGCCGTCGCCGCCATAGAGGCTGTCCTTGCCCGCGCCACCCACGAGGATATCGTCGCCGCCGGCGCCGGAGAGCTTGTCGTTACCAGCGCCACCCGTGATGAGGTTGGCCGCTGCGTTGCCGGTGCCGGTGAAGGCGCCGGACCCGGTATAGGTGAGGGTCTCCAGCTCGGCCCCGAGCGTGTAGGACGCGAGCGCGGTGAGAACTGTGTCCGTGCCGCCGCCAGCCTCCTCGGCGATGACATCCTTCGTGGTATCGACCACATAGGTGTCGTTGCCCGTGCCACCCACCAGCGTGTCGATGCCGGTGCCTCCATCGAGATGGTCGTCGCCGTCGAAGCCATAGAGCGTGTCGCCGCCACCGAGGCCCGACAAGATGTCGTTTCCGCCCCCGCCTCTCAGGATATTGGCGGCTCCATTGCCGGTGCCAATAAAGGCCTCCGTGCCCAAATAGGTGAGGCTCTCCAGCTCGCTGCCGAGCACAAAGGCACCCAGCGTCGTTCGCACGCCGTCGAAGCCGCCGCCGGCGGCCTCCACGATCACGTCGGCGGTGGAATCGACGATGTAGATATCGTCGCCCGAGCCGCCCGCGAGCGTATCGTTGCCGGTGCCGCCATCGAGCGTGTCGTTGCCGGCCGCGCCCTGCAGGCTGTCATCGCCGCCGAGGCCGCGGAGCGTGTCGTTCAGCGCACCGCCTTTGATGGCATTGCCGAGGTCGTTACCCGTCCCGGAGAACGTGCCGGTGCCGATGTAGA
Source organism: Pseudomonadota bacterium (assembly GCA_023442085.1). GTDB lineage: Bacteria > Pseudomonadota > Alphaproteobacteria > Rhizobiales > Xanthobacteraceae > Xanthobacter. Next base: position 1,119 of record JAEZMT010000087.1, read on the forward strand.
CGAGATTCTCAAGGTCGCCCGCGAGGGTATAGGACTTCAGATAGGACCGGACGGTATCGATGCCGCCGTCGTCCGAGATCACGTCCCCATTGGCATCCACGAGGTAGGTGTCGTCCCCAAGGCCGCCGAACATCAGGTCGTTTCCGGTGCCGCCGCTGAGCGTGTCGTCGCCATCGCCGCCCTGAAGCGTGTCGTTGCCCGCATCGCCCTTCAGCGTGTCGTTCCCACCGCCGCCGAAGAGGGTGTCATTGCCCGCGCCGCCGTAGATTGCATAAGTGCCGGCACCGCTGACGATGGTGTCGTCTCCGCTGCTACCCTCCACGCGCACGTCGAGGCCACTCGCCATCTTGCCGGTGAGGTCGAGCGTCCCGGCGGCTGTGAGCCTGAGCGTGACGCCGTTGCCCGTGCCACCGGCGGTCGAGATGGAAACGAACTGCGAGAACTGACCGGCAAAACCGGCGATGATCGCACCGTTCTCGACGGTCAGGCTTTCGATTCCGGCAATGCTGGAGAGCGGAATGAAGGTCGCCCTCTTGATCGTGAGGCTGTCGTAGCCATAGCCGCCGAAAATGGCCGCTGGCGCCGTGGGAGGCGCGAAATATGTGGGCAGATTGTATGCGGACAGGGAGATGACGTCGTTTCCATCACCGCCCAGAATATTCGAGGCATAGTCGATCGTGCCGTTTCGGACGACGCTGATGACGTCATTTCCCGCCCCACCATCGACAGATACGAAACCGACTTCGTTCAACTGGATCGTATCGTTTCCATCGCCGCCCCAAACGACCGTCCGCTCGCTCCAGACATTGTTGATGAAATCGTCGCCCGGCCCGCCGTCAAGATAGTCCAAGCCTCGACCGCCCCAGATCCTGTCGTTGCCATATCCGCCGTAAATTGTCTCGTTGCCGGGTCCGCCGATGACTGTATCGTCTCCACCTAAGGCATAGAGCGTGTCGTATGAAAAATAATTCGAACCGATACCGATGAGATTATTGGCACTGTCGTAATAATTGATCTGAGATCCGCCTATGACGTAGTCCACGCCATCGCCAAAGTAATATGCCGGCATTTCCCACTCCGCAGGCAGGCATTTTAGGTTGCCGCTGGAGACCACAAAAACAGCGAGGTGGCTGGCGCGCGGGGCATCGCCATTCATCGGAGCGCAAGCTTTAGCAACGAAGGCACGAGGAAAGATCACCCAATTGGATTAGGTTTTCGACATGTCGCGCGCCGTTCCTCCAATTGGAGGACGCAGCGCGGGCATGAGCGTCTAGGGTCGTGGACCTCTGAATTCAGGGGACGTGCCGTCGGACATGCCACGTCCAGACCTGTCGCTGCCACGCTGGCCGTGGCGCAGCGCCCCTTCGGACGAGATCTTTCAGCCCCCACGCCCGCCAAAACTTTGATCTTGCAGCGGCGTCCGAGCAACTGGTATGCGGCCTGAGGGGCGAGAACAAACCTGCTCAACCAATGTGCCGAAAGGTTCAATCCCACAGGCGAGGGGCACGGTGACGTCGTCGAGGCCAAAACCCGAGATCGCCGGATCGCGGCCCAGCGACGCTTCGGCCCCGCCGATCATGGCCGTCGGGCCCGACGAGGCCATCGCAGCGCCGCCCGCCGCCATTTTCTTTCATCCCGAGGCCTATTCCACCGACATGCCTCGGCTGATGGGGCGCAATGCGGCTGGGGAGTCGTTCCTCAAAGGCTACCTGGCCCATGCGCGGGCCCCGCGCTTCTTTGCCCTTGCGGACGATCCGAGCCATGCCGACGCCTTTCGGGCGGCGGTCGCAGGTGCCGGGCGCGGCGAGGCGGTGACGGTGCTGGACAAGGCCCGAACGGGCCATCTCGCCGAGGTCGGGACGCTCTTCTATCCCGGCCCGGACCTCGCCGTGCTGGCGGAGCGTCGCAGCCTGTTCGTCGACAATGGCTGGAGCCTCAGCGGCATCACCCACACCACATCCTCGACCCGCGCGATGGATGCGATCACCGCCATGGTGACGGGCAGCGTGCAGCCGTGGGACGCGCTGATCTGCACGTCGCAGGCGGTGCGCGCCAACGTCGAGCATCTGCTCGGCGCCGAGACCGAGCGCATGCGCCGCCGCTTCAAGGCGGCGCAGACCGTGCTGCCGCAACTGCCGGTGATCCCGCTCGGCATCGACACGGCACGCTTCGCCTTTACCGAGGATGCGCGGGCGCAGGCGCGGGCGGCGATCGGCGTGGCGGAAGACGCCGTCGTCGTCCTGTTTGTGGGGCGCCTGTCCTTCCACGCCAAGGCGCACCCTTTGGCCATGTATCGTGCGCTGGAGACGGCTGCCGCGGCCGAGGGCAAGGGCCGCCCGGTGGTGCTGGTGGAGTGCGGCTGGTTCGCCAACGCGCATATCGAGTCGGCATTCGGCGAAGCCGCCGCGGTCGCCTGCCCGAGCGTGCGTGTCGTGCGGCTCGACGGCCGGTCGGAGGAGGCGCGCCGGACGGCCTGGGGCGCGGCGGACATCTTCTGCTCGCTGTCGGACAACATCCAGGAAACCTTCGGCATCACGCCGGTGGAGGCTATGGCGGCCGGCCTGCCTGTGGTGGTCAGCGATTGGGACGGATATCGCGACACGGTGCGCGACGGCATCGACGGCTTTCGCGTGCCCACGCTCATGCCGGCCGGCGGACTTGGCGGCGACCTCGCCGTGCGCCATGCGCTGGAAGTCGATACCTATGACATGTACTGCGGCCTCGCCGCCGCTCTGGTGGCGGTGGACGTGGAAGCGACCGCTGCCGCCTTCGGCCGCCTGATCGCCTCTCCGGACCTGCGCCGCCGCATGGGCGAGGCGGGGCGCCGTCGCGCCCGGGAGGTGTATGATTGGGCGAGCCTGATCCCACGCTACGAAGCACTGTGGACGGAACTCGCCGGCATTCGCGCCACTGCGGCGACGACGCGCGGCGCGCCGGCCCGGCCCGACCCCTTCACGGCGTTCGCGGCCTATCCGACGCGCGTCCTGGAGCCGGACACCCGGCTCGCCCTCGCAACGGGGCTCGACCGCGCCGGAGCGCAGGCGCGCCTCTCCGCCGACCTCTGCCTTGCCATGGTCAGCTACGCGCGCCACGTCCTGCCGCCGACCGAGGACATCGCCGCAATTCTCGCGCAGGCGACCCCGGAGGAGCGGCCGGCGCACGATCTGATCGCCGGCGTCCCCGCCGGGCGCCGGGCCCAGGCGTTGCGGGCGCTGGCCTGGATGGTCAAGCTCGGCGCGCTGAAGGTCGTGCCATGATGGAGCGCCAAGATGCGTTCCGGGCCGGACTTGTCACGGCGAACGGGAAGGTTCGCCGCGCATGACCACCGAGCCCCCCCGCGCGAACGAGACCGTCGATGACTTGCGCGCCGCCGAGCAGCCGCAGGTGGATAGCGGCCTCACCGCCTTGTGCGGCATCGCCGCATATTTCCGCATCCCGGCCGAGGTCAACGCGCTGCGCCGCGATCTCGCCCTCGGCAGCGGGCAGACGGCGGGCGAGGACGAGGTGGTGCGCGCCGCCCGCCTGCTTGGGCTGAAGGCCGCCGTCGGCAAGCTCGCCTTCCCCGCCGGTCTGGAGACGCTCACCGCGCCCTCCCTGCTGCAGGACAAGGCCGGCGGCTTCCATGTGTTCGGCGGCAAGCTGCCGGATGGCCGCTTCCGCATCATCGATCCGGTCACGCGCATCGAGAGGCCGGAGCCTGCCGAGGCTTTCGCCGCGCTGTTCCAGCCATCGGCCCTCAGGGTGGCCCGGCGCTTCCGCGGCGCGGGCATCGATCCGGAAACCTTCAGCTTCCGCTGGTTCCTGCCCTTCATCTGGCGCTATCGCCGCCCGCTGTCCCACGTCCTGCTGGCGTCGCTGTTCATCCAGCTCTTCGCCCTCGTCACCCCCCTGTTCTTCCAGGTGGTGGTGGACAAGGTGCTGACGCATCAAGGCATGTCGACGCTCACGGTGCTGGTGGTCGGGCTCGTCATCATCGGCGCCTTCGACGTGGTGCTGCAATATCTGCGGACCTACGCACTGTCGCACACCACAAACCGCATCGACGTGGAGCTGGGCCAGAAGCTGTTTCAGCACCTGCTGCGCCTGCCCATCGGCTATTTCGAGACCCGCTCCGCCGGCCAGACGGTGGCGCGGGTGCGGGAACTGGAGACCATCCGCTCCTTCCTTACGGGCCAAGGCCTGTTCGCCGCGCTGGACTGCCTGTTCGCCATCATCTTCATCAGCGTGCTGTTTGCCTACAGCGCCTTTCTCGCGCTCATCGTGGTGGCGACCATCCCGCTCTATCTTCTCGTCAGCTTCGGCGTGCGGCCGGCCCTGCGCACCCGGATCAAGGAGAAGTTCGACCGCGGCGCGCTCAGCCAGCAGTTCCTGGTGGAGACGGTTGTCGGCATCCAGACAGTCAAGGCCGCCGCCGTCGAGCCCATCGCCCAGTCGGAATGGGAGGAACGGCTCGCCGGCTACGTGAAGACCTCCTTCGACGCGACGCAGCTTGCCGCCATCGGCCAGAACGCGATCCAGTACATTTCCAAGCTCTCCACCGCCTTCATCCTGTTCTTCGGCGCGCGGGCGGTGATCGAGGGCGATCTGACGGTCGGCCAGCTCATCGCCTTCAACATGATCGCCTCGCAGGTCGCCCAGCCGGTGCTGCGCCTGTCGCAGATCTTCCAGGATTTCCAGCAGGTCATGATCTCGGTGGAGCGCCTCGGCGACATCCTCAACGCCCCGGCCGAGCGGATGCCGCGCCAGCGCACCGCGCCGCCGCCGCCGGGGGGCGCCATAGAGCTGCGCAACGTCTCGTTCCGCTACCGGCCCGGTTTGCCGGACGTGCTGAAGCAGGTGTCGCTCGGCATCCGCCCCGGCGAGGTCATCGGCATCGTCGGGCCGTCCGGCTCGGGCAAGTCCACCCTCACCAAGCTCATCCAGCGTTTCTATATGCCCAATGAGGGGCAGGTGCTGCTCGACGGCGCCGACCTCAGCCAGGTGGACCCCTCATGGCTCCGGCGGCACATCGGCGTGGTGCTGCAGGAGAACCTCCTGTTCAACCGCACCATCCACGACAACATCGCGCTCGCCGACCCAGCCATGCCGCGGGCGAAGGTGGCGGCCATCGCGCGCCTCGCGGGCGTGGACGAGTTCGTGTCCAAGATGCCCGAGGGCTACGACACGATGATCGAGGAGCGCGGCGCTAACCTGTCGGGGGGGCAGCGCCAGCGCATCGCTATCGCCCGGGCGCTCGCCACCAACCCGCCCATCCTCATCTTCGACGAGGCCACCAGCGCCCTCGACTATGAGAGCGAGCGGGTGATTCAGGGCAACATGCGCCAGATCGTGAAGGGGCGTACCGTCATCATCATCGCCCACCGCCTCGCGGCGGTGCGTGACTGCACGCGGATCATCGGGATGCAGGAGGGGCGCGTGGTGGAGGCCGGCACCCACGAGCAATTGCTCGCGCGGCCGAACGGCCTTTACGCGCGCCTGTGGGCCATGCAGGTGGCGAAGGAGACCACATGAGCGACGCCTCCGGCGCCACCTCCATGCCCTCCGCGACGCCCGCCGGCCCATCCGGCCCCGGGACGCCGCCGGGCGGCGAGGCGTCGGCGCCCGCGAAGCCGCGCGCGCGCCACAGCACGGCCGACCGGGCCTTCCTTCCCGCGGCGCTGGAGATCGTGGACACCCCGCCCTCCCCCATCTCCATCGCCCTGCTGGTGTCCATCTGCCTCCTCGCCGCGGTGGCCCTGCTGTGGAGCTGGATCGGCAAGGTGGACGTGATGGCCATCGCCGCCGGCAAGATCCAGCCGGCGGGGCGGGTGAAGGTGGTTGAGCCGCTGGAGACCGGCCGCGTGGAGATGCTGGCCGTCGCGGACGGTCAGCCGGTGAAGGCGGGCGCCATCCTGATGCGCCTCGACCCCCGCGAGGGTCAGGCCGATGTTGCCGCTCTGACGGCGGCCCTCGCCTCCTTCCAGGCCGAGGCCGTGCGCCGCCGCGCCGCCCTCGCCGCGGCCCGAGACGGCGTCATCCCGCCCCTCGCATGGGATGCCGAGGTGCCGGCCCACGTACGCGAGCGCGAGGCGACCGTGCTTACGAGCGACTTCGAGAAGCTGCAGACGCAGATCGCCACGCTCGATGCCCAAGCCGCGCAGAAACGGGCCGAGCAGGACCGGCTGCGCGCGACCATCCTGGCGCAGCGCACGCTGCTCGGCACCCAGGACGAGCGCGTCGGCATGCGTGCCGAGTTGATCCGGCGGGAGGTCGGCTCCAAAGCGCAGCTGATCGATGCGCAGGAGGTGCGCCAGACCCAGGAGGTGAACCTCAAGGTCCAGGAAGGGCAATTGGCGGAGGCCGTCGCCGCCATCGATGTCATCGACCGCAACCGCGTCGGCCTGAAGGCGGCTTTCGTCGCCGAGAACGCGCAGCGGCTCGCGGACATCGAGCGGCAGATCGAGGACACGCGCGAGCGCCTCTCCAAGGCCCGCGCGCGGCTTGACCACATGACCATCACCGCCCCCATCTCCGGCACCGTCACCGCCATGTCGGTCATCGGCACCGGACAGGTCGTCAGCACGGGCGACGAATTGCTCCGCATCGTTCCGGACGGCACCAAGCTGGAGCTGGAGGTGTACATGCCGAACCAGGACATGGGCTTCGTGCATGAGGGGGCGGATGTGACGGTGAAGGTCGATTCCTTCCCCTTCACCCGCTTCGGGACGCTCTCCGGCAAGGTCGTTCGCATCGCCCGCGACGCGGTGGCCGAGCCCGAGGCGAACCAGTTCATCGCCACACCCGGCTCTTCCCCGCGCAGCCGGGGCGCGGGCGGCACGCAACGGATGCAGAACCTCGTCTTTCCCGTCACCGTGGCTTTGGACCAGCAGTACATCGTGGTGGACGGCGCACGGGTGCCCCTCTCAGCCGGCATGACGGCACAGGCCGAGGTCAAAACCGGCCAGCGACGCATCCTGGAATATCTGTTCTCGCCCCTTGTCGATGTCGGGTCGAGCGCGATGCGCGAGCGCTGACGGCAGGATATTTCGGGACGGTTGCGCCCTACCTTTGCAATTCACCAGCGACGCCGGCAACGACACGCTCCTCGGTGGGGCCGGCCGTGACCGCCTCTTCGGCGGCCTTGGCGCCGACGCCCCCTATGGCGGCGCAGACGCCGACGTCTTCGTCTATACCGACGTTGCCCAGTCGTACGGCTCGAGCTTCGACACCATCTTCGACTTCGACGCCTCCCAGGACCGCATCGACCTGTCCGCCATCGACGCCAACAGCGTCGGCGGCAGCGCCGGCGATGCGTTCGTCTATGTGGGCGCGGCAGCGTTCTCCGGCACCACCAGCGAACTGCGGTTCGCGGACTGCCAGTTGCAGGGCGACACCAATGGCGACCGCGTCGCCGATCTCACCATCGCCGTGTCCGGCGGGGCGGGCGTCCCATCCTCCGCGCTGAGGCTGTAGCGCTTCCGGAGCGTCCACTCCGAGAACCTGCGACGAAATGGCACCGCCACGCTCTCGCCCACAGGGCGAAAGCGACGGCGGGGCCGGAAGCACGCATCCCACCTGCGGCAGGGCCGCGCACGCAGCCTTTGGAACGGCTTGCGACTGGTTCATGCGAGGGGAAAGTGCTATCCGGAGCTTGCACGCCTTTTGCAGGCTGTAGCCGGTCAATCGTCGCTCGGGGAACTATTCGCCATGTCAGCTTTGAAGAAGTATGTGCGTGGCATGATGGTATACGCTCCTGCGTTGCAGGAGGCGCGCTTTCGAACCGAGCTCGTTGCTCGCAAGGCACTCAAGCGTGTCCATGACCGTGATTGGCTAGCCTTTGAGCATTTGAAGATTGGTTCTGGCGTAATATTGGATATCGGCGCGAACCGCGGCCAAAGCATCGCCTCCTTCAATATCGTGAAGCCCAACTGCAGCATCGATGCGTTCGAGCCGAATCCGTCGCTCTCCGCGCGCCTGTCTGCCTATTATGCGGGCGATGCCAACGTCCGGATCCACAGCTTCGCGCTGTCGGACGTGCATGGCGAGTTCGACCTCTACGTGCCCAAGTACCGCGAATGGATCTTCGACGGCCTCGCCTCCCTGAACCCCGAGGAAGCCAGCGGCTGGCTGAACGAGAAGCGCGTCGCGGGCTTCGATCCCAAGTTGCAGACGCTGACCACCTACAAGGTTAAGGTCCTGCCGCTCGACACCCTCGGCCTCAAGCCGTCGGTGATGAAGCTTGACACCCAGGGAACGGAATATGCGGTGCTGCGGGGGGCGGTGAACACCATCGCGGAAAATCACCCGATCATCCTGGTCGAGTCGCCGCCGGTGGAGATCACCAACTTGCTCGCGCCCATGGGCTACCGGCCCTATTCCTACATCGACGGCAAGTTCCTGGCCGATCGGGTAGACGCCAAGAACGTGTTCTATCTGCGCGAAGAGCATTTCCCCAGCTAGGGCGGCACGCGTCGCCTTGCGGCGGCAGGCCCACGGAAGGGGCGCCCGGCTTGACGGTCGCCCCGATCCGGTGGAGGAAGCGGGGTTTTTCACTCCCCGCGAGACCGTCATGAGCCTGCTGCCCGTGGACACCCCGGAAAGCCCCTTCGTTTCCACCGGATGGCTGGCCGCCAACCTCGGCGCACCCGACCTCGTGATCGTCGATGCGTCCTGGCACATGCCCAACACGGACCGCAACGGCGCCTCCGAGTTCTTGGCGGAGCACATTCCCGGCGCGGTCCATTTCGACATCGACGCCATCGCCGACCACACCACGCCGCTGCCCCACATGCTGCCGGACGCACACAGCTTCGCCGTGGCGGTCGGTGCTCTGGGCGTCGGCGATGGGCTTCGGATCGTCGTGTACGATTCCCTCGGGCTCTTCTCCGCGCCGCGCGTCTGGTGGACCTTCCGGGCCTTCGGCGCCCGCGAGGTGAAGCTGCTGGACGGCGGTCTGCCGAAATGGAAGGCGGAAGGCCTGCCGCTGGAGGATGGTCCCGCCCGCCGGCCGCCAGCGACCTTCACGCCGCGCTTCGACCATTCCCTCGTGGCCGACATCGAGCGCGTGGACCAGGCCTTGAAGAGCGGCTCCGCCCAGGTGCTCGATGCGCGTCAGACCGCGCGTTTCCGCGGCGAGGCCCCGGAGCCGCGGGCGGGTCTCCCCTCAGGCCACATGCCCGGCGCCTTCAATCTGCCCCATGCGACGCTGGTGCGAGACGGCCGGCTGGTGCCGCCGGACGAAATCGCAGAGGCCGTGAAGGCATCGGGCCTCGACCTGTCGCGGCCCGTCATCACCTCCTGCGGATCCGGAGTCTCCGCCGCCATTCTCTGGGTGGCGCTGGAGATAATCGGGCGCCGCCCCCTGGCGCTCTATGACGGTTCGTGGACCGAATGGGGCGCCAGCGGCAAGGAGATCGCCGTCGGTTGAAAAGGCACAGTTCCCAATAATGAGGCCGACCCGCTAGCGGCGTGATTTCAACCTTTCCCGACAAAGGAGAGAGTGACGCGCGAAGTCACCAAATACCCAACTAGGGAATGGCCGATGATCAACCCGGTTTGCCGAACAAGCCGCGCGTAGTCTCTCGCGCGGATGAGACCGCCGGGTGATCAAAGGCCATCATCTAGCGCTTTCGCAAAGGCGTGGTCGCCGGCGCAAAGGCGCGGTCGCGGGAGGATTCGGAACACTACCGCCGCACACAACTCTTTACCGCCACTTCGTTCCTCGGCGGACGTTGGGCTTTGGGGGACGGGAAGCTGGAAGCGGTCTTCGCTTGCTGCGATGTCGACATCGTGATGCGCAACATGTTTTTGCGTTCGCGTTCACCAGAATGGCGCAGCCATTAAAGTCGGGAGCGACAATGATCGTGACATGCGCTCCGAGGTAACATCACGATCCACGCTCTGGTCGACGCTGAATACGTCTGCTCCATCCCCTGCTCACCGTGGAGTGGGCGGGCGACGCGCCGGCCGCGGCTTGGAAGGGGGGAGCGGCCCCAGGCAATCGGCTCTCCCGCGTGGCAGGAGAACCCGGCGCCCTTTCGCTCGCGGTTAATCCAAGTCGCAGACTGCATAGCCGCATCGACATTGCCCAAACAAATCCGAGCGGCCCGTACTCTGCATGGGTAAAAAAAGATTACGATGGCAACGCGGCCTGCGCGCCAACCGTCCCTTCAAACCATGAGGTTGTTTGACGGCTGGATTTGGTCTTGCGGGCGTGAGGAGAGGTAGCACAGCCCCGTTATCGATGCCCCATTATCCGCACTCCTTTTCTCGCGAAAGAGGGTACATTCGGACGACATTTCCCCCAAGGTACGGATAGACCTCGTCGACGCCACGGGCTCTAATATACCGATACAACTCGCAGTCACTAAACACTGAAAGATAAATATATATCCAAGCGTTTGCGTATGTTTTCGAGGGGTCCCATTCCTGAACCGCTTGGGTTTTACGCTCAAGGCCGGATGGGTCCCTCGCGTTCTTGAAAATGAAATGGGCGAGCCGCTGGACAGCGCTAACTTCTTTTTCACTGAGCTGAACGTCGTTGCGCTTCGCGAACAGTATCACCTGAAGCAGCGGCGTCAAAGAGAAGGCGTGATAACTCAGGGCGCGGCTTCCCCTCGCCATTTCCCGCGGCAGGGCACCTTGCATGTCGACCTCGTCCAACCCATCCGACATGGCCGTCAAAGCCCATTCAAAATGGCGCCTGTTGCCGGAGGCGATGGCAGTAGCGGAAAGCGCAGCGGCCGTCCAATACCGGTGGTTATTCTTCGAGCTTCCGATGGTCTCAATCAGCAAGTCTCCTACTCGGGCCAGCCAAGACCGCACTCGATCAACAGCTTCCTTTTCGCGAAAGGGCACGCTGGTCGCGATTAGAAAATCGACTGCCAAAGCGTTGGCGGCCCACCGGCGGTGGCCGTTACCCTGCATATTGGAAGCTCCCAATAATGCTCCGTTGGATGCCCAGCTATCCAGCAGTCGGATAGCGCATGCGGCCGCACCAGCCGCCTCGGCTCCATCAGCGAGAAACATACGTGCCGTCTGCGCCTCAACTTGAGCGATAAAATCGTTGAGGGGACGGACTTGCCGCCGGTTCTCCGCAAGGAGCGCCGGATCGATGGTGGTTGCTCGCTTGTCGATATAATACCCGACTGGCTCAAGATCGATGACTGGCGAAACAGGCTCCGGGCATTGCTGGGCTGCTGCCCCAGCTCCAGCATCGTCTGCTCCCAGCCCTAGGGAAATGAACGGATTGAGAAGCACTTGCGGTACTTTTGAATAACGCGCGATCTGTGCCTCTCCGGGCACGATTATCAAAAGGAGGAAAATTAAAACGAAGCCCGACCGAAAAATTCTGGGCCCCATCCGCCCTATCTCTCCGTAGCCGCTCATATGCCGCGCCCGTCAACTCTTCTGTTAACCACAACCCTCGTGGGCGCCGGACTGATCGACCTCCGCTTCGGCACGTGCTGTTGTTGCTCGCACCGAGCCAACGTCAATCCCAGCCAGGCCGAGTAGGCAATTGCAACGGAGAAGGACGCATGACCAAGCAACGGAATTGTGATCATGTAGATGGCCACAAACACAATAAGCGCCACCCGCCCCTGACCCTTGTGATTTTGGGATATCATCATCAGAAGGCATATAATATAAAATATCGACATGGCACCGAACTTTACGAATGCAGTAATGTAAGTCGTATCAATCTGATTATGAAGATAATCTAACCCTTGATAAATGAACCACGGAATGTAAAACGTTGTTCCAAAACCATATCCAAACAGAGCATGAAAAAGACTAATATCATTTAGATAAACTTCAGCGGGATAAAAACGGGTCCCCAACTGCTCTAGAAGCGCTTCAGATTCGAGCGCATCCGTGATGCGGGACACCTCAAAATAATAAGCAAGCTGAATGAAGACAATTATAGCAATAATACCAAGAACAAATGATGCAACGGCCTTAGGCACGGATCGGACTGAAGATACAACAAGCGCACCAACGACTGCCACAACCATCATTCGGTATCCCGAAATCATGACGCCAGCAAAAGACAAACAAATTGCAGAATAAAACACGATCCAGTTTGTATTTCTCTTAAAGATTCGATAATTCACTATTGCAGATATAAAAAATATTGCATTCAAATATGTTCCAAGTCCAAAATACCGATAATTATTGGCAACTTCATAATATGAATTGTCAAACTTAAGTACACCAACAAAAATCAAAAATACCATTCCAACATTAGCTGCCCCCGCAGCCAACGATATCATAGTCAATAGCCCCAAAGAGACCGGCTTGACACTGTCAACCTGGGCCAACAATAGAATTGGAAAGGCGATTGCGAAAATGTATCTTAGGTCTCGCAAAATATACTTATCTATACCGCCATCGTAAAAAGCAATTGATATTGTATATACAAATAAACAATATAAAACAGCTGAGACATAAAATATAAAATTTTCAATATTCATCGCATTTTTTAGATGCATAATAACATAAAGACCAAGTCCAACATAATAATATTCGAAAAAATAAACCCCATATTGGGCGACCATGTCCTCGAACCGATTTGCTGTAGGAAGTGTACTGGCGGCAAACATAAATACGACCAACGCAGCGCGCGGCCAAATGATGCTTGCAAATCCAAGCATCAGAAAACATCCTGACAGCGCCCAATACAGCATCACTAGCCTTACAGAGTTCGACCGGAATCAGGCGGGTAGCAAATCAATTCACTCGCAACTGCGCGCGCGAACCGACGCTCCTGCATTCTAAGGATCTAGGTTACCATTCCCATTTTCCGTAAAGCAATCCGCTCTGGGCTCCTTCCGCTCAAGTCGGCCTATCTCGGCGGGAACATCCGGCTGCTTTACCCGGTCAGGCTGCCGCCGTCCTGCGCGCCATGAAGCCGGCGACGGCGTCGATGACGCTGCGGCCGAACGGCTCCCAATAGGCCGAGATCAGATAGGCGACCAGCACCATCAGCGCCATCACCGCGGCGGCCACCACCGGCGCCGCGCCCCAGCCGAAGATGCCGCACAGGTGGACGATGAGGCTGTAGCCCGCGGCCTGGTGCACCAGATACAGCGGATAGCTCATCGCACCGAGGCGCCGGGCGACGCGGCTCGCCAGCGGGTTGGCAATGTTGAACGCAAACCCGATCACCAGTCCGAACGAGACGGCCGCGATCGCGATCCCCACCCACGCAGGTGCGCGCACGCCGTCGAGCATGTCCACATGCTCGAATTCCTCATAGCCCTGCCACGACGCCAGCAGCAGCGCGGGCAGGATCAGCAGGCCGACGAACCGTTGCTCGCCGCGCATGCGCCAGAGGTAATAGAGGATGCCCAGGATGAAGAACCCGCTGTGCGGCGAGAGCGTCGCAATGCGGAAGGCCGAGACGGCGCGCATGTGCGGAAGTGCCTCGTGCGCGGCCATGGCGACGATGCTCGCGACGATCCACAGCGTCACGAGAAGCTTCAGCCGATCAAGATTGCGCAGCACCAAGAGGACGATGAAGACATAGAGATAGAAGCGCAGCTCGATGGTGATCGACCAGTAGGAGCCGTCCACCGCCTTGCCTCCGGCAAGAAGGCCGACGGTAGACAAGGCCTTGGCATAGCTGGAGAGGGACGGCAGGCCGAGCGGCTCGGGCCACACGACCAGAACGGCCATGGTGAAGGTTGAGGCGATGACCAATGCCGGCGCGAGGCGCGAAAAACGCGCGAGCGCGAAGGCGCCGGCCGAACGGTTCGCCGCCGAATAGATGATGACAAAACCGCTGATGATGAAGAAGGCCGAGACACCGAAGCGCCCGGCGACCAGCAGCGGATGCGCGTCACCCATCAGCGGGATCACGCCCGAGATCGGCCCATAATAGAGATAGTGGTAGACCATCACGCCGAAGGCGAGCAGGAAGCGCAGAATTTCCAGCCCCTCGATCTTGCCGCGATGCGCGGCCGGCGGGGCGGCGGGGCCCGAAGCGCGCTGAGCGACGGGCGGTGCGACAGGCTTCATTTCTGCGTCCTCGGCATTCCGTCGCCCGGCAGGCCGGCCCTTCTCTGGATGTTGCCCGAGCGCTTCGGGGCGTGGCCCCTTCAAGCCTGCGAGCCGGTCGGTCAGCCAAGCCCGGACGCCGTCCGTGCGCGTTTCCGTCAGCTGGGCCGCGGCCGCCGCGAACAGGAAGACGAAGGCGTATTGCCCGACGATGCGGAGCCAAAACAGCGCTCCGGACGGTGCGTCGCGATAGCCAAAGCCGAAAACGTGCTCCCCGATGGCGGCCATCACGTTCATCAGCGGCACGTGCACGCAATAGATGGTGAAGGTGAAGCTGGCGAGGAGGACGCTCGCCCGCGCGAAAGGGCGCGGGATCCACAGGCTGCGGAAGCGCAGCTGGAGCAGGAAGGCGGCGAACAGCGTCATGCTCACCACATCGAACGCGTAGGCCACCAGGCCTTCATTGGCCCACAGGTTTATCCCGGTGGCCACCCGGAAGCCGACCAGCAGTACCAGCACCGCCGCCAGCAACTGACCGGGCGAGACGAAAGGGAGCGGACGGTCTGCCGCCGCGGCGAACATGCCGAGGCACCAGATGAGGAAATAGGGCGGCATCAGCGCGCCGGTTTCCCATTGCAGGAAACCAACCGACATGATCGCCGCCGCAAACAGCGCGCAGGCGACCTTGAACACGGTCGAGGTCGGGCGCCGGAACTCGTAGAGCAGCAGCGCAATGGCTACGAGGTAGTACCAGAACTCGTTGAAAAGGGTCCAGAGCGCGCCGTTGGTGCCATAGGTCGGACAGGCGACCGTCTGGAGGAAGGCCACGTTGCAGAGGAAGGTCGTCACCCCCAGCGTCGGCGACGCACCGCCACGGTCGTAGATCGCCGCCGGCACCCCGGAGAGGGACATGCCGAGACTGTCGAAGGCCAGCGTCAGAACCAGCGCCGGGATGATGACGATCCACAGCCGCACCAACCGGCGCGAGAGGAACCGCCCGAGGTCGATCCGCCCCGTGCGCTGCACCTCGCGCCAGGACGTTCCACCCACCAGGAAACCGCTGATCACGAAGAAGACCATGATTCCCGGATGGGAAAAGCCCATCAGGAAGGTGAATAGCACGTGCGCCTTCTCGCGCGCCTCGGGCGGCACATCGTGGATGGTGGCGACAAAGCGGTTTCCACCATGGGCGATGACCACCGAGCCGGCCGCGATCCAGCGGAAGACGTCGATCCAGACGGAAAGGTTCTCCGTCATGGCCGGCGACGACACGCTGCCGGGCGCGGGCCGGCTCACCGGCGTGTCGCGCACGTCCCCGGCATGTCCCCTCGTCGCTGGACCCTGCAGCGCCACCGCGTGTTTCCTCGCTATTGACCTACAAAGACCCCTGGCCCCCATGGACGCAAGAGCCGGGCCTTGAACATATCCTAGTCCCTATGGCATCAGCCCGATCAAGGCGCCCGCCTCGCGCGCCTGCGCCTGCCAGCGTGCCTCGCGGGCATCGCGCAGCGCCCGCGACCGGGCGGCGAGTTCGTCCCCGTTGGCGATGGCCTCGCGGCAGGCTTCGGCCAGCCCCTGGCCCGTGTTGGCGCAGAACACAGCGGCCGCGCCGAACAGGTCGCGCAGGATGCGCGTGTCCGACAGCACCATGGGGCGCCCGGCGCCCACCGCCTCATTGGCCACCGACAGCTGAATTCCCTCCTGGGTCGTGAGGCCGACCAGTGCGGAGCAGGAAAGGATGAGCCGGTTGAAGGCATCCGTGGCGAGGTAGCCGGCATATTCGAGATTGGCCGGCGCCTCTGCCTTGTATCGCGCCAGTTGCTCGGCGCTTAGGCGGTTGCCGCCGGTGACGACGAACCGCGCCTCCGGCAACAGGCGTGCCGCCTCGGCGATGATGGAGATCGGCTCATCCGCCTTGAAGGAGCAGGGAATGACGATGACGGGACGTCCGTCCCGTGCGTCCGCCTCGGCAGCCGAGACACCCTGCAATTGCGCGGGCCGCGTCTCAAGCACCCTGAGCCGCGCCGGATCGACGCCGAGCGCGGCGGCCGCCTTCGCGACCTCGGCATTGTGCGCCACCACGAGGTCCATCTTGTTCAGCTCGCCCACCAGGCCGGGCATCTTCACCCATGGCTCGGCGAAGGTGGCGTTATGGCAGTCCGCTGCGATCTTGAACTTCTTTGGCGAGACCAGCCGGACGAGCCGGAAGAAGTGCGGCAGGAAGGTGGGCGGCAGTTGCAACCACACGATGTCCGGCTGCTCCTTCAGCACAAGGTTCAGCATGCGCGCGCACTGCACGACATATCCGAACGGCTTGGTCCATTTCGCCCGTGTCAGAGGCGGCACGTATTCCAGCTGATAGCCGAAGAAGGAGCGCATGGAATCCGCGCGCCGCTGGAAATTCACCATCGCGAAATAGAGCTGCTTCATGGCTGGCCCCCCGTTGCGGCCGCCGCGGCCTTGAGGCTGCGTTCCAGGAAAATCCAGGAGAGAATCGTGCTCACCGACCAGCCCGCAAGCAGGCCGATCACCGGCGCCGTGTGGCCCGCGTGGCCGTTGACCGCGAGGTAGGTGGCAAGGCTCGTGACGGCGGCTGCCGTTCGGACCCAGAAGACGAGATTGGACTTCTGCAGCAGCACCAGCCCGGTTTCCATCGGGAAGGCGATGAGCATGAGGAGCAGGACGCCCATCCACACCGCCACCGCCACGTACAGGTCGGCGAAGCTCGGCCCCAGCACCAGCGGCACCAGGTAAGGCCCGGCGATCACCACGAGCAGCAGATAGGGCGCACCGAGCAGCAGGAAGGAGCGCCGGGTGCGGCCGAGCGCGCGGCGCAGGCCGGGAATGCCCTTCTCCCGCAGGGCCGCGCGGGCGCGGGGCTTGTCCACGCTGTCCACGGCCTGGATCAGGGTGGTGATGGGCGCGGCGAAGATGCGGGCAGCGGAGAAGGCGGCGGCGCCAAGCGCTCCCGACACGATGCCGACGATCAGGACCATCGCGTTGTAATAGACGGCATAGGGAATGTAGGAGAGCAGGTTCCACGTCATCATGGCGCGGTTGGTGCGCAGCAGGGTGATGACCCGCTCTCCCGTCTGCCAGAGCAGCGGACCGCGCAGGAACCGGGCGACCAGCGCCGCCACCGTGGAGGCGGCCGCGTAGCCCAGGATAGCGGCGGTCTCGTCGGGCTTGAGCTGGGTCACGACGATGATGGAGACCAGGATGGCGCTCGCCTGCACTGCGCTGGCGATCACCACCTCGCGCCGACGCGCAAGCTGGAACAGACACCGGCGCTGGAATTCATAGGCCAGCGAGGCGGCGACGGCGGGCGCTGTCAGCCCGAAGAGAAGAGCATAGTCCTGCTCGGGCGCCACGACATGGGCGACCGCCGCAGCCACCAGCAGCCCGCCCGCCAGCAGCAGGCGGAAGAGGAGGTCGATGCGTGTCCAGATGCCGCCTTCCAGATGGAAATGCTGTCCGGCCGTGACGATCATGGGCAGCACGACCACCGATCGGTGCAGCCCGAGCGCCACCATGCACGTGCCCCAGGCAAGGCTGAACAGGCCGAAATCGTCCTTGGGCAGGACGCGGGCGTAGATCAGCAGCTGTCCCATGGTGGACAGGGAAAACAGCCCCTGGTCTACCAGGCCGGAGGCGCGATCCGCTATCTTGCGCAGGTTCACCGGCGCACCCCGCCCCGGTGGCGGCCGAACGGCACGGCGCCGGCTCGCGCCGAACCTGGACCGTGTGCTTCCCGATGGTGCGTTTTCCCCTGCTCATCAGTGGTCTGCTGGCCGCCGGCCTCATCGCCGCCGGCGCGGCCATGATGCTCCTGAGGCAGCCGCCGGCCGCGGTGTGGCAGTGCGCCGGTGCCGATGCGGGAGCCGAGCGGCGGGTTCTGGTCATCGGCGACAGCTGGGCCACCTACCGCGCGCTGCTGGAGGGCATGACGGGGGCGGACGGTGCCGCGCCGAGCGCGCAGCTGCGCGTCTGCGCCATCGGCTTCTCCGGCGCGACCACCTGGCAGATCGCCCGCCGCATGGCCGCCGATGGCGGGTTCGCGGATCGCGTGCAGCGCGAGCTGGGCGGGCGCGCCGACATCGTGCTTGTCACGGCCGGCCTCAATGATCTGATGCTCCACGCCGGCCCGAGCAGCTATGCGGAGGGACTGGTGCAGCTCACGCGGCAGGCCGAGGCGCTCGCCCCGCATGTGACCACGCTGAGCCTGCCGGCGCTCGATCCCAACGGGCAATCCACCCATGTGGCGCGGCGCATGCTTGGGGCCGTCAATCGATATCTCAACGACGGGGGTGAACGCGATCCACGGCCGCGTTACGTCGCGGCCTATTGCGCCGCCGCGCACCATCCCGTGATCCCTCTGCCCGGCGAGATCGCCGGCTTCAGACCCGATGTCTACGTGGATGCCGCCCATCTCACGCCCGCTGCCTACCGGCGGCTCGGCGCGCACCTTGGCGCGCATCTGGCGCGTCAGCTGGACGGACAGCCTCGGGGCTCCGGCGAAGACGGACAGGCCTGCAGGGCCGGCTAGGCCCGGGGACGGCAAGCGCGGCTGTGCGCAGGTCACGTGCGCGCCTTCACCGGCTTCCCGCCGCGCGCCTTGGAATGCTGGTAGGCGGCAATCAGGCGGGGAATCTGGTGCTGCCAGGAATGGGCGCTTGTCACGCGGTCCCGGCCGATGCGGCCCATCTCCTCGCGGCGCGCCGGATCATCCAGCAGCTCGACGATCTTCAGTGCGAAATCCACCGGATCGTTGGCCTTGGCATAAAGCGAGGCCTCGGCGGCGCTGAACCGGCCCTCGGTGACGTCGAACTGCACGATGGGCCGTCCGAGCGCCATGTATTCGAGGATCTTGTTCATGGTCGACTTGTCGTTCATCGGATTGACGCGATCCGGATTGACGCACACGTCGGCGGTCGACAACACCTCGAACAGCAGCTGATCCGGCGCGCGGCCGGTGAAGGTCACATAGTCGGAAAGGCCCATCTCGGCGCTCATGGCGCGCAGGGCCGCGAGGCTCGGACCACCGCCCACCAGAACGAACTGCACATCCGTGCGCCCGAGCTTGGTCACGAGGTGCTGTACCGCCTCCAAGAGGAGGTCGATGCCCTCCTGGTCACCCATGACGCCCACATAGCCGACAAGGAAGGCCTTGCCGTTCTTCAGGGCCGGGTTGGGCGGCACCTCCTTGATGCGGGACAGCTCGGGGCCGCTTCGCACGACGAACACGTCGTCCGGCGAGACGCCGCCGCGCTCCACCGCGATGCGCTTGTAGCTCTCGTTGGTGGAGATCACCGTGCGCGCCGTCTTGAAGGTGAGCCACTCGAACAGCTTGAGGAGCCGCCAGAATCCGTCGCGGCGGTTGAACTTCGCCTCGTACAGCTCTGGATTGATGTCGTGGTGATCGAAGATGTAGGTCTTGCCCAGCAGCTTGAACTGCCACGCCACCAGGAAGATCAGATCCGGCGGATTGCAGCCGTGGATCGTGTCGAAACCGTGCTTGAACAGGATCTTCCAGGCGAGGAGGGATTCCCAGAACAGGGCGGCCGAGTATTCCAGCAGGAAGCCCAGCGCCCCGCTCGCTTCCAGCGGCAGGGCATGGCGGTAGATGTGGATGCCTTCGAGACATTCGTAGGCGGCGGTGTATTCGTTCATCTTGGGGCAGATGACGACGACCTGCGCCCCCGCATCGCGCAGGGTCCGCGCTTCCATCCAGACCCGGCGGTCGAACGGGACGGGCAGGTTCTCTACGATGATGAGCACCTTGCGGCCGCTCAGCACGCCGGCAATCGCCGGCGTCACGGCAGCACCAGCGGCCGCGGCATCGTTGGCCATTACATCGCCCATCACGTCACCCGCCATCACGTTTCCCATCTCAACCGGGCCCGCCATCCGGTTCGGGCGGGGCCTCGCCACTTGTCCGCCGCCGGCCTTGATGCGGTCCGGCGGCGGCGCGTTCTCAGGTGAGGTTCGAGACGTTGAAGACGCGGCCCGGCGACTTCAGGTCGAGGCCGGACAGCTTGCCGTGGGCGTCGATCACCAGATCGTAGCTCTCGGCCTCCGCCGCCTCCTTGCTGATCAGCAGCTTGCCGAGATCGGGCAGCTGGGCATAGGCGTAGCCGAGGTTGGCGCCGACCAGGGCGGCCGGCGTCACGTTCGGGTCGAAGATGGAGAGCTTGAAGCCGCCGGCGATGAGGTGGCGGGCAATGTCGATGTTTGGGCTCTCGCGCAGGTCGTCGCTGCCCGCCTTGAAGGCGAGGCCGACCAGCAGGACCTTGGCGCCAGGCTTCAGGCCACGGGTGGCGAAGTCCACCACGAAGGCCTTGTGGGCGCCGTTCGATTCGATGATCGAGTTGATCAGCGTGGTCTCGGCCTTCACCTCATTGGCGATATAGGTGAGCGCGCGCACGTCCTTGGGGAGGCAGGAGCCGCCGAAGGCGCCGCCCGGCCGCAGGTAATAGGGCGAGATGTTCAGCTTGGTGTCGGAGATGAAGATCTCGTGGACCTTCTTCACGTCCACGTCCAACACCTTGCACACGCGGCCGATCTCGTTGGCGTAGGCCACCTTGAGGGCGTGGAAGCTGTTGTCGACGAACTTGGTGAACTCGGCCTCGCGGTAGCCGGTATAGAAGACCGGCGCCTTGAGGTCCTTGTAGAGCAGGTCCATGTTCTCGGAGGGCTGGCCGTCCTTGGTGCCGATCACGATCTTCGGCGGCTCGAAATAGTCCTTGATCGCGGTGGATTCGCGCAGGAACTCGGGGTTGTAGACGAGCTCCACCACCTTCGAGAGGTTCGGATGGACCTGCTCGAAGATCGGGCGCACCAGCGTCTCGATAGTGCCGGGGCGGAACGTGCTGCGGAAGAGCACGGTGAGCGGCTTGGGGCGATCCGGGCTGACCGCGTGGGCGATCTGGCGCGACACCTCGGCGATGTAGGACATGTTGTGCGAGCCATCCGGCGCGCTGGGCGTGCCGACGCAGACCATGGCGATGTCGCAGTCCCCAAGATCGCCGCCGATCTTTTGCGACACCACGAGGCGGCCTTCCTGGACACCCTGGGTCAGCAGGTCATCGAGCCCCGGCTCGTAGATGGGCGACTTTCCGGAACGGATCATCTCCAGCTTGTGCTCGCTGGGTTCTACGCCCAGGACGTGATGGCCCTGCTTGATTAGGCAGCCCGCACCCGTCAAACCGACGTACCCAAGTCCGAAAATCGCGATCCGCATTTTCACCCCTCTGCTGCCGGACCGTGCGTCGCGCTGCGGTCCGATACGCCCGTTGCATCCCTGCGGTTAATCGTTCTCCCGGCATCCCAGGCCCGGCTCCCCTGCCGCCAGGCCGTGCAAGATGGGTCAGCGCCGGCAATTCAGCGTGACCAACCGGGTTCACTCTGGACACCAAGCGATGCCCCGTTCCAAGAATAGTTTTGCATTTTGCAATCGGCCGCGCTCCGGATGATAGCAACGCTTTGCGCTGATCTTGCTCCGAATGCGGAATCGAGTGCCCCCGCGAGATACTTTGCCGACACCCCATGGCGCCGTGACGGCGACACGGGAACAAAAGCACGCCTCCCTGTTGCGATGCAACAATTTCTTGCCCGAGCGAATGGGCTACAATAATCTCGCCGCAACATCGCCAATACCCTGCCAGCCGCGTTGCAAGGCCGTTGAACGATCATCATCAAGCAGATACCGAACGGGGCATTCGGTCGCAGGCCCGTGGGGGCGCGGGCGCGCGACGAAGCTGATCGTGATGATCGATTGAATTTCCACTCTCTTCGCGGGCAGGCGCCTTGGTTGAACTCTTTGGTTGAGCTTTCCCAGGCAAGCGATTCAGTCTACCGGTTGGCGAGAGGATCTCGCGCGGCCAAATAAAAACCATGGGGCGTGGCGCATGAATTCCTCCGCGGCGAACGGCAAGAGTGAACAGGCCGTAAAGATCGTTCCGGTCATCCTCGCGGGTGGCACGGGCACCCGCCTGTGGCCGCTCTCGCGGACGAGCCTGCCGAAACAGTTCCTGCCGCTCGCAAGCGCCAACACGCTGTATCAGGACACGCTGCTGCGGGCCGCTCCCGGGCCCCTGTTCGCCGCTCCCGTGGTGGTGGCGAACGAGGAGTTCCGCTTCTTCGCCCAGCGGCAGGCGGCCGCCATCAACATCGATGCCACGGTGATGCTCGAGCCCGCGCGGCGCGACAGCGCGCCGGCCCTGATCGCGGCGGCGAGCTACGTGGCACGCGTCCACGGCCCGGAGACGCTCGTCCTGGCGCTCGCCTCGGACCATGTGGTGCTGGACCCGGAAGGCTTCCGCAAGACGGTGGAGATCGGCGCGGAGGCCGCGCGACTCGGCAAGATCGTCACCTTCGGCATCGCCCCCACCGAGCCCCGCACCAGCTACGGCTATATCCGCCTCGGTGCCGAGCTCGACGAGCGCGGCGCCTATGAGGTCGCCTCCTTCGTGGAGAAGCCGGACCGCGCAACTGCGGAACGCTACGTGAAAGCCGGCTATCTCTGGAATTCCGGCAACTTCCTGTTCCCCGCCGGACTGCTGCTGAGCGAGGCCGAGACGTTCGAGCCGGTGATCGCGGACTGCGCCGCCGCGGCGGTGGCTGCCGCCACCTCCGACCTCGGCTTCCTGCGGCTGGACCCGGCCGCCTTCAAGGCGGCGCCGGCCAAGTCCATCGACTTTGCCGTGCTGGAGCGCACCCGCCATGCCGCGGTGGTGCGGGGGAGCTTCGGCTGGTCGGATGTCGGCTCCTGGGACGCGCTGCACGAGATCGGCACGCCCGACGACCGGGGCAATGTGTGCGTCGGCTCCGTCACCATGCTCGACAGCGATGATTCCTTCGTGCGGTCCGAGGGGCCGCTGGTCACGGCCATCGGCCTCAAAGGCATCTCCGTCGTCGCCACCGACGACGCGGTGCTGGTGATGCCGTCCAGCCGCAGCCAGGACGTGAAGGAGCTGGTTTCCCGCCTGAAGGCCGCGAAGCGGAACGAAGTGGACGAGCACCTGACCATCCATCGTCCTTGGGGCACCTACCAGACCGTCTGCCGCGGCGACCGCTTCCAGGTGAAGAAGATCGTGGTGGAGCCGGGCGGCGTGCTCTCCCTGCAGAAGCACCACCACCGCGCCGAGCACTGGATCGTGGTGCGCGGCACCGCCGAGGTGACGCTCGCGGAACGCAAGTTCACGGTGAATGAGAACGAATCGACTTACATCCCCATCGGCGGCGTCCACCGGCTCGCCAATCCCGGGCGGATCCCGCTGGAACTCATCGAGGTCCAGACCGGCTCCTACCTGGGCGAAGACGATATCCACCGCTTCGAGGACATCTACCAGCGCGCCTGAGGCAAGTCGGGCGTGGCGCCGTCAGGCCGCCCCGCCCACCCTCAGCAGCACCGCGAAGGCGGACACGATGTGGTAGAAGGAGGAGGCAGGCGCGGCCTCCTCCACGAAGCTGCCATCGGCCAGAAGCTGATCGCGCCATAGGCCGGGCACCCCGACATCGAGATAGGATCGCGTGACCGCGAAGGCCTCCTGCGCCGCCGCGATGAACGGCGCGCGTTCCCCCTCCCCGGCCGCCTCGGCGAAGACGAGGGCCGTGCGCAGGCGCTCCGTCTGCGCCCAGAGGCGCGCACGCGGATCGATGACGGCACCCGCCGCAT
Source organism: Pseudomonadota bacterium (assembly GCA_023442085.1). Classification (GTDB taxonomy): domain Bacteria; phylum Pseudomonadota; class Alphaproteobacteria; order Rhizobiales; family Xanthobacteraceae; genus Xanthobacter. The sequence goes on from JAEZMT010000087.1 coordinate 24,772, forward strand.
CGAGGGCGAACACCGCAGCGCCGCGCGCGGGATCGATGCCGAAGCGATCGCCGAAGGCATAGAGGCGCCGGCTTTCCACGTGCCGGTCCTCACCCAGCAGCGGGCCGGCGCTGTCCAGCAGATAGGCCCATTCGAACTGATGGCCGGGCTCGCGCACGCCGCCATCGGGCCCGGGCGCGAAACGCCAGTCGCCGTCGTAATATTCGCCGATGGCGCCGGTCTCGGGATCGATCATGCGCCGCGCCGCGAGCTCCACGATCTCCCGCGCCACATCGGCGAACGGCGCGTCGATGCCCGCTGCCACCCAGGACAGGTTCGCCTCGAGCATGTGCATGTGCGGATTGGAGCGCAGCGGCAGCGCGCGGGGCTGCGCCTCCTCGAAACCGGCTTCGGGATGGGCGCGCTCGGCCTTCAGCGTGGCAATCAGCGTGCGCGCGGTGTCAACCAGCGTCCCATCGCCCAGCCCCATCGCATGGGCCTGGGACAGCGCGAAGAGAACGAAGGCCTGATCGTAGAGGTCAACGGTATCGTCGAGGGGCGCGCCCTCGGCCGAGACGAGGGTGCGGAATAGCCCGTCCGGCCTGCGGTAGCGCGCCAGTAGGAAGCCGAGCCCATGCTCGGCCGCCTCCCGCCATGGGCCGTCCCAGCCGAGACGACCGGCCTCCGCATAGACATAGGCCTGCCGGGCCTGGACCCGCAGCCGGCGCGGGGCGGAAACCGGCTGGCCGTCCAGCCCGATCTTCTCGTAGAAGCCGCCCCGGCTGTCGGCACCACGCTCCCACCACAGCGGCAGCGCCTTGTCGAACAGCCATTCCCGCGCCCAGCGCGCCTCGCTTTCCATCAACGCCATTACCCTACTCCCAGCAGCCTGACGCGAGGATATCGCGGCGTTTGCCGCAGTGCGAAGAAGGCCCGGGGATTGTCTCCGGGGATGGACAATTTGCCACATCGCGCAGAGGGATGGCGGGCGCGAGCCCATATTGGTCAGCCGGCTGTCATTGAAGCCGCAGCATCGTCCTGTATATCGGCGTTGCGTCGTCCGGGGTAACGCTCCAGGTTGAGATTCATGGGTGCTACATGCAAGTCGCGATGATCGGTGCAGGCTATGTGGGCCTTGTTTCCGGCGCCTGCTTTTCTGACTTCGGCCACCGCGTCACCTGCGTGGACACGGACACGGCGAAGATTGCCGCGCTGAAGGGCGGGGAAATCCCGATCTACGAACCGGGCCTCAGCGAGCTTGTGGCCACCAATGTCGCCGCCGAACGCCTGTTCTTCACCACCGACCTTGCGGGCGCGCTGGAGGAGGCGGAGGCCGTCTTCATCGCGGTCGGCACCCCCTCGCGACGGGGCGATGGCCATGCGGACCTGTCCTACGTTTACCAGGCGGCGCGCGACATCGCCCGTGCCATCCGCCGCTATACCGTCGTGGTGACGAAATCCACGGTCCCGGTGGGCACCGGCGACGAGGTGGAGCGCATCATCCGCGAGCTGCGGCCGGACGCCGAGTTCGCCGTGGTCTCCAATCCCGAATTCCTGCGCGAGGGCGCGGCCATCACCGATTTCAAGCGGCCGGACCGCATCGTGGTCGGCACCGAGGACGAGCGCGCGAAGCAGGTGATGACCGACCTCTACCGGCCGCTCTATCTCAATCAGGCGCCCCTGCTCTTCACCTCCCGCCGCACCGCGGAGCTGACGAAGTATGCGGCGAACGCCTTCCTCGCCACCAAGATCACCTTCATCAACGAGATCGCCGATTTGTGCGAAAAGGTGGGCGGCAACGTCCAGGACGTGGCGCGTGGCATCGGCCTCGACAACCGGATCGGCTCCAAGTTCCTGCACGCCGGCCCCGGCTACGGCGGCTCCTGCTTCCCCAAGGACACCCTCGCCCTCATCAAGACCGCCCAGGACCACGGCGCCCCCACCCGCATTGTCGAGACGGTGGTGGCGGTGAACGACCAGCGCAAGCGCGCCATGGCCCGCAAGGTGATCCAGGCGCTGGGCGGCTCGGTGCGTGGGCGGACCGTCGGTATCCTCGGCCTGACCTTCAAGCCCAATACCGACGACATGCGGGACGCCCCCTCCATCGCCATCATCACCGCGCTGCAGGATGCCGGCGCCATCGTGCGCGCGCACGATCCCGAGGGTGTCGAGCAGGCCCGGCTGGTGCTGTCTGACGTCACCTATGTGGACAGCCCCTACGAGGCGGCGACGCGCGCGGACGCTCTCGTCATCGTCACCGAATGGGACGCCTTCCGCGCCCTCGACCTGAAGCGCATCCGCGCGCTGATGGGGCAGCCGGTGGTGGTGGACCTCAGAAACATCTACCGTTCCGACGAAATGGCTGCGCTCGGCTTCGACTATTCGAGTGTGGGGCGCGAGCTGTCGCCCGGCTGAAACCCTGCCACCGCCTGCCCTTCGACCGAACTTCTGCCGGGGTTTCCCGGCGGGGGGAAACCCATTAGAAGCCATGCCATGACCGCATTCACTCCGCTTGCCATCCCGGATGTCGTTTTGGTCCAGCCGCGCCGCTTCGGCGACGCCCGCGGCTATTTCTGCGAGACCTATGTGAAGCCGCGCTACGCGGCCAACGGCATCGGGGCGGACTTCGTGCAGGACAACGAGTCGCTGTCGGCCGAGACGGGCACCGTCCGGGGCCTGCACATGCAGGCGCGTCCATTCGCACAGGCCAAGCTCGTGCGGGTGCTGAGCGGCGCCATCTATGACGTTGCGGTGGATGTGCGGAAGGGCTCGCCGACCTACGGCCGATGGGTGGGGGCGCGGCTCACCGCCGAGGGGGGCGAGCAGCTTTACATTCCTCAGGGTTTTGCTCACGGCTTTTGCACCCTCGCGCCGGACACGCGCGTCGCCTATAAGGTGGACGCGGTCTACGATCAGGCGAGCGAGCGCGGAATCATCTGGAATGATCCCGACCTTGCCATCGACTGGACCTGCGGCGACGGCGAGAAGATCCTCTCGGACAAGGATCGCATCCTGCCCCGCCTAAAGGACTTCGACAGCCCGTTCGCCTATCAGGGCACGGCGAGCGAAAGGTAGCTTCATGCGGGTGCTGGTGACAGGTGGGGCGGGCTTCATCGGCTCGGCGGTGGTGCGGCACCTCGTGGGGCTCGGCCACCATGTTCTCAATTTCGACAAGCTGACCTACGCCGGGAATCTCGCCTCCCTCGCGCCGGTCGCGGACAACCCGCTTTACGCCTTCGTGCAGGCCGACATCTGCGACGCCGCCGCCGTGCGCACCGCGTTGGATGGCTTCAAACCCGACCTTGTGATGCACCTCGCAGCCGAGTCGCATGTGGACCGCTCCATCGACGGGCCGGGCGACTTCATTTCCACGAATGTGGTGGGCACCTATACGATGGTGCAGGAGGCGCTGCGCTACTGGCGGGCACTGCCGGGGCCGCAGAAGGAAACCTTCCGCTTCCACCACATCTCCACCGATGAGGTGTTTGGCAGTTTGGGGGCGGAAGGGCTGTTCCGGGAGGACACCCCCTACCAGCCGAATTCGCCCTACTCCGCCTCCAAGGCGGCCTCCGACCATCTCGTCCGGGCGTGGTTTCACACCTATGGCCTGCCGGCGGTGATGTCGAACTGCTCGAACAATTACGGGCCGTACCACTTCCCGGAGAAGCTCATTCCCCTCGTCACGCTGAACGCGCTGGAAGGGGCGGAACTGCCGGTCTACGGCACCGGCGAGAACGTGCGCGACTGGCTGTTCGTGGAAGACCACGCGGAGGCGCTGGTCCTGATCGCCACCAAGGGCCGCCCGGGCGAGAGCTACAATGTGGGCGGGGCCTGCGAGCGGCGGAACATCGACGTGGTGCGCACCATCTGCGCTATCCTCGACGATATCGTGCCGGATGCCGCCATCGGAAAGCGCGAGGGGCTGATCCGCTTCGTCACCGATCGGCCCGGCCATGATGCGCGCTACGCCATCGACTTCTCGAAGCTGAACGCCGAGCTCG
>JAEZMT010000127.1 GCA_023442085.1 Pseudomonadota bacterium
CCATCCAGCATGGTGCCGGTGAAGGTGCCATCCGCCTCCCGCCGCACGGTGTTCACCGCGCCCACCTTATCCCCGTCCCCCACCAGCCGGTCTACAATGCCCGCCACCCGCGCCTTGTGCGGCGCCGTGACGATGAAGCCATCCAGATTGGCGATGGCCTTGAGGCCCGCCATCGCGGTTTCGAGCTCGTCGGGGCGGATGTGGATGGGCACGCAGGCGGCATCGATGCCGTGCTCGGCAAAATAGGCATTGAACACGAGCGGCGTGCGCACATGGCCGATGGGATCGCCGATGATGGCATAGAGGCGGGCGGTGCCGGCGACCATGGGGGCTCCTTTGGTAACTATCCGGTTAGGTGGTTATCGCCGCGCGGGTCTGGCGCGATTTGGAACGGCTCGGCCCCCGCGCGCGGCGGGGGCCTCGGCATCATTCGACTGACTCTCTCCCGGACGGCATCGATTCCCCGGTGAAAACCGGGGCTGACAGCATCGATATCGCTGTCAGTTCGGGAGGAAGTCGTTGGTGTAGAACTTGGCGCCCTGGGCGGGGTCTAGCTCCACGCCGGAGTATTTGGTAAGAATATCCAAGGTTCCGGAAATATCCTTGGGGTCCGTCCAGAGCGGCGGCTTCTTCTCGGTGAGGGCGGTGTGGAGGAGCGGCAGGGTGACCGTCCAGCTGGCGAGAAGGGTCTCGCGTTTACCGGCCTTGGGGTTCACTTTCAGCATCGCATCCACGGCGGCTTCGGGATTCGACTTCGCCTCGGCGATGGACTTCTGCAAGGCGCGCAGGAAACGCTTGGCGAGGTCCGGATTCTTCTCCAGAAGATCGGGCCGAACGATGACGGAGCCGTTCACGGTGTTGACGCCGAAGTCGGCGAAAAGCATGGCATAGACAGGCTTTCCGGTGGCTTCCTCGATCAGCGGCTTCTGGTCGTTGACGTTGCCGAGGAGGAAGTCCGCCTGGCCGGAAATCACGGCGTTGCGCTTGGTGGCGGCATCGCCGGTGATCACCTTCACCTGGTTGTCCTGGATGCCGTTGACCTTCAGAAGTGCCGGCCACAGCTGGGAAAAACTGTCGCCGGGAGTATAGACGACAGTCTTTCCGATCATGTCCTTGGGGGTGCGGATGTTCTTGTCCGCGAAACCCTGCACGGCCATGGGGCTCTTCTGCAGCATGATGCCCACGGCCTTGATGGGCGCGCCCTTGACGGCGGCTTTTACCATGGTGCCGAAATCGGCGTAGCCGAACGTCGCGGAGCCCGCCGCCACCGCCTGGACGGTCGCGCCGGAGCCGCGCCCCTCCTCCACGGACAGCTCGATGCCCTCGGCCGGGAAGTATCCCTTCTCGATGCCAAGGTAGAACGGCGCATGCTCGCCGTAATTGTACCAGTTCAGCAGCAGCGTCACCTTGTCGGCAGCCGCGGCCGAAAGGGTGGTGCACAGAAGCACCGCCGCACCGCCAAGCCACGCGCCGAACCTCGCCTTGAGCGCCATCTTATCCTCCCCTTCCATCCGGCCCCTATCATGTGCGGGCCTTGTCGTGTCGCTCCCGCCCCCGCGTTGGCGCGCATCTGGGCGAGGCAGATCCCATCGGCGGGGCAAACCCGCCGCGAGTTATCTAACCATATAGTTACGTCCGCTCCGCGACGTGTCAAATGGAGGTGTTCAAACTTTCCCCATCGTCAGCCGCAGATGACGACCGCCGGCGCCCCCGACCGTCGCTCAGTCCTCGCCCGGCGCGCGGCGGCGGCGGACCTTGAAATCGGCCTTCAGCTCGGCGCGGCTGTAGTGGTTGTTGCCTTCCACCAGCTGCGTCAGCATCGCGAGAAAGGCGGAGCGGTATTCCGGATCGAGCGGCTCGAGAAGGCGCTGCTGGGCGCGGACCATGGCTTCGTACATCTCGCCGACCAGCGTTCGGCCCTCATCGGTGAGGAAGGCGTTCATGGCGCGCCGGTCCGTCTCCGAGCGCTCCCGGCGGACGAGGCCGCGCTCGGCAAGGCGCTCCAGCACGTCGGCGACATTGGTGCGGTCTATGCCCACCTCGACGCCGATGGTGCGCTGGTCGCTGCCGGAATGCTGGAGCAGCGTGGTCATGAGGCCGTATTGCACGGGGGTAATGTTGAAAGCCTTGCACTCCTCCAGGAAGATGGCGGAGTGAATCTGATGCAGCCGGCGCACCAGATAGCCGGGCCGCTCCCAGAGCGGCATGGAGGGGGACGAAGCGCCGGCGGCATCGTGGGTAACAGCCGCCTCGCGCAAGGTAGCTTCCGCATCGCGGCCCTGCGCGTCCGGAATTGGGACATCCCGGCCCTGGACGGGATCGGCACCCCGGATCTTCCGCCCCGCGCCCGGCCGACGCGCCCCCTTCCGACCCCGCGCCGAAGTTGCGTCCACGGCGCCGGAAGCCGTCATGTCGTTCCCCTTCAAGGCCTCACCCTTCATCTTCCTCAAGCGCCGGCCCGCAACGGCACGAGCCCGCATGATGCCTTGGCCGGAAGGAATGGGAGCACACTCACCGGCGCGCCGGCAAGCGCCAGCAGCTATTGTCGAATCCCGACTTGGAAGGGCCTTCCCAGCAGGGGCACGTTTCGTGCAGTGTACCACATTGTACCGCGCTCGATACGAGCTTTTCCCGTGAGGCAAGCACACTGGAATAGCTACCAGAAAAGGATCAACCCGATGTTTGGACTGTCTGCCCCGGCCCTCCTTGCATCAATTGTAGGCTGTATGCTGACTATCTTACCGGCACATGCAGCGGATGCGATCCGTGTCCGGCTGGATTGGACGCCGTGGGGCGTTCACGCCCCCTTCCACCTTGCCGCGAAGAAAGGATTGTTCGCCGCCAACGGTCTTGATGTGGAGCTGGTGGATGGTAACGGCTCCGTGTCCACCGTTCAGATCGTCGGCAATGGCGAGTACGACGTGGGCCATGCCGCGCTCGCGCCCATGGCCATCGCCCGCGCCAAGGGCCTGAACGTGAAGGCCATCGCCGGCTTCGTGCGCCAGAACGACATCGGCCTTCTGGTTCCGAAGGACAGCGGCATAACCGGCCCGGCCGAGCTGAAGGGCAAGAAGCTCGCCTTCACCGCCGGCTCGCTCGAAGCTCCCTTCATCGATCGCTTCCTGGCCGCCGGCGGACTGAAGCGCTCAGACGTGGAACTTATCGCCGTGGATGCCTCCGCCAAGGGCGGCACCTACATGGCCGGGCGCTCGGACGGGGTCTTCTCCACCGTGCCCTTCATCCTGCCCGTGGTGAATTCCCAGCGCCCGTCCAGCACCATCAACTTCACCACCTATGGCCTGACCTTCCCGAGCTTCGGCCTGTTCGCCACCGAGAAGAGCATCGCGGCCAAGACCGACGCGCTGCGCCGCTTCTCCAGCGTCGTGGCGGGCATGTGGACCTACATCATGGACGGGCACGAGGACGAGGCGGTCGCCGCCATCATCGAGGCCCGGCCGAACGCCAAGCTCAATCCCGCCATCCTGCGCCAGCAGATCGACGTGCTGAAGGGCTTCGTCTCCACCCCCGCCACCAAGGACAAGCCCATGGGCATTATGGCCGAGGCCGACTGGCGGCAGGGGCTGGATGTTCTCGCGGACGGCAGTCTCGTCCCGGCCGGTCAGACTGCGCCGGACTTCTTCACCAACGACCTGATCGATACCGCTCTTTCGGCACGGGTCGCATCCGGCAAGTAGGCCCTCAACACAGACACGCCCGCGGCCGGTGCGCCGGACGCGGGCGTTGGCGGCACTCGAACTCGGGCCGGTTGCAGGCCCGAGCGTCAGTCCTGAATTTCGACCGCCGGACATTCGGGCGCCGGCATCTCTGCCGCGAACTGCGCGGCAGCGGACAGCAGCGCCATATCGTGGTTCCATCTCCCCACCAGTTGCACGCCGAGAGGCCCGCCATTCTCCGCAAGCCCGACGGGCAGCGCGAGGGCGGGGTGACCCGAAAGGTCGAAGAGCGACAAAGGCGAAGTCCACTCCGCCCGCAGCGGCCCGACGGCTTCGCCGTCGATCACCAGGGGCGCCGACAGGTCGAAATCGGCGGCCACCAGCGGGGCGGAGAGGCAGGGGGTGAGAATGAAATCATATTGCGCGAACTTCGCCTGCACCCCACGGAACAGCTGGGCACGGGCCACCTGGGCGCGCATCAGGTCGAGCGACGTGAAGCCCCGCGCCGCCTCTATTCCAGCCCTGAGCGCCGGCGACAGCCGCGCGAAATCCTCTGCGGCGGTCGAAGCAAATCGCAGCGCCCAGTTCGTCTGCTGCAGGGTGCTCCAGATGGGATCGGGCGCAGCGAGGGCATAATCCTCCTCCACCACCTCGGCGCCCAGCCGCTCCAGCACGCGCACCGCAGCACGGGTCGCCGCCTCCACCTCACGGGCGACACGGGCATTCCCAGCACGCATCCACAGAAGAACCCGCGCGCCTTCGAGGCCGCCGCCGGTTGCAGCGAGCGGTGGCGCGCGCAGGCTCCAGGGATCGGCCGGCGACGGTCCGGCGACCACCGGCAGGGTTGCCGCGATATCGGCGACGCTGCGGCCGATCAGACCGAGATGGATAAAGCTGCCGAAGGCATCCGGCACCCGCTCGTGCGGCACGAGGCCCAGCGTCGGCTTGAAGCCGTAGGTGCCCGTGGCGGCGGCCGGCAGGCGGCTGGAGCAGCCGGCGTCGGTCGCGAGCGTCACCGGCGTCACCCCGAGCGCGACGCTCGTCCCGGCCCCGGAGGACGAGCCGCCGCAGGTGAGGCCCGCCGCGAACGGGTTCAGCGTCAGCCCGGTGAGGGGCGAGGAGCCCAGCGGCGAATGGGCAAATTCCGTCGTCGTCGTCTTTCCGATGACGATACCCCCGGCGGCCCGGAGCCGGGCCACGGCCGCGATATCCGATGCCGCTGGCACGGCCTCGGCGAACAGCTGCGATCCCCAGCGCGTGGGCAGTCCGGCGCAGTCCAGAATGTCCTTCACGGCGATCGGGACGCCCGCGAGCGGACCCGGCGTCTCGCCGGCGGCGATGCGCGCGTCCATGTCCGCCGCCGCCGCGCTCGCGCCCACGCCATCGAGCGCGGCGAAGCAATTGTACCCCGCCTGCGCCGCCTCCGCGCGGGCCAGGGCCGCGTCCACCGTCTCGCTCACCCGCCGCGTTCCGGCGGCATGGGCTGCAGCGAGGCGTGCGACCTCGCCTCCTTGTGCAATCGCGTCCATGCTCAAACCGGGATGCACAGAGCGTTGTCGATGAGCAGGCTGTCGTAGACGCAGATGCGCGAGGCGAGCTTCAGCCCGCCCTCCTCCCGCACGAAACGGTCGATGTAGCGGCCCACCTGGTGGATGGTCGCGTCCGGCCGGTCGAACAGCACCTGGAACACCACATAGTTCGCAGTGGCGTCGATGCTGCCGTCAGCCGCCTCGGCGACCTTCAGGTTGCCCACCATGTGCCGCAGGTAGCGCGGCGCGAACATGGCGGTCTTCTCCAGCGCGAACGCCCGGTCGCGGATCATGCCGCGATTTTCGCAATAGATCAGGCCCACCGGGAGCTTCCGGTCATAGTTCTCGCGCGAGATGATGTTGTAGAAGCCGTTGACGGTGAACATCTCGGCCCAATCCGCCAGCCGCTGCTGGTCGAGGGCGGAGGCATAGGCCTCGTTGAAGGCTTCCACCTCCGCCTTCAACAGCAGGGCATCGATCAGATCTTCACGGGAGGGCGCGGTAGCGCTTGAAGGGTTCAGCATGTTCGCGCCTCCTCAGGCGATGCCCATGGCGTCGCGCCAGTGGCGATACATGGCGCGGATGGCGGCTTCCGAAATCAGCGTGTCGGCGGTGCCCGCCTCGGTGCCGGGATCGAGCTTCACCAGATGTTCGCCGCCCGGCACACCGATCATGCCGTCTTGCACGAACTTGATGGCCTCGTTGTCCTCCAGCCCGAGAAAACCCGCAGGCCCCATGAGGTTGCCCTGGCGCAGCCGATGGCGAGTCATCTCCTCGTCGTCGCCCTCGAAGCCGAACATGGTCCATTTCATGATGAACTCGTTCGGCCCGGTGGGCACGATGTGGCGGATGCCCAGCGTGTTCATTTCCCGCTGCACGATCAGGTTCGGCCAGATGGTCGCCATGGTGACGGACCACGGGCTGTCGAACTCGTCGATGAAGTCCATGAAGCGGGGTTCCTCGAGGGTCATGCCCTCCTTGTAGGCCCGCATCTCCTTCTTCTTGTCCTCGGACACGATGGCATCCGACTTGGCCGAAGCCATCACCCCGTGCCGCCCGGAGGGATCCGCCAGCATCAAAGACTTGTTGCCCGCCACGAGGAGGCCGAACGTGACCAGGAAGGTGTGCAGCAGGGTCGCGTGATAGGGGTCCTTGAGGTTCTCGTGATAGAGCTTCCAGTTGCCCGGCAGGCTGTGGCGATAGTGGCCCAGCAGCTTGGGCTTGCGGCCGTCGAAGGTGGCCTCGAACTCGCGCAGTACCTCGGGGCCGAGATAGTCCGGGAAGCTCTCCATGTCTTCGACGTAAGAGGCGAAGACCACGCCGCGATGGGTGGTGACATTGAGTTGCTTCAGACCGTGGTCAGCGGGCTTGAAATCCTTCGGCATCCCGCCCTTGCCATCCACCCCGCGGCGGAAGGGGACGCCCACGAGGTTGCCCTTCAGGTCATACGACCACTGGTGATAGGGGCAGACGAACTCCTTGGCGTTGCCGGACAAATCCCGGCAGAACTCAGCCGCGCGATGGGCGCAGCGGTTCTCGAAGACGTGGATCGTCCCGTCTTCCGCGCGGGCGACCACCACGGGGGTCGGGCCGACATTGGAGCGGATGAAATCGCCGGGATTTTCGATCTCGCATTCCAGCGCGACGAAATTCCAGGTGCGCCCGTGGAAGATGCGCTCCACCTCGCGCTGGTACACGGTTTCGTCCGTATAGACCCAGTCGGGGATGATGGAGAGGCCTTCATCGGGCCACACATATTTCTTCGTGAACTGGACGTCGGGGCTCGCGCTCATGTCGTCCTCCTCAGGATCGATCGGCGTAGGTTCAAGATCGCCCGGCGCAAGGAGACGCGCGCCGTGGGCGGCAAGGTCGAAGGGGGTGCCGGCGGCCAGCTCCGCGCGGGCGGCGCGGATGGCGGCGGCATCGGAAAAGGCGATCACGGCGGTGACGCGGCCGTCCGCGAGCGTGCGATAGACGGCGCCCGCAGCGCCGTCCGTGCCGCTCAGGGCCACCTCGTCGCCGGTCCCGGGCACGCCCAGCATCTGGATGTTGAGGCCGAACTGATCGGTCCAGAACCACGGCGCCTTCTCGGCGCGGGCGGTGTCGTCGCCGGCGATGCTCCGGCCGGCAGCGGCGCCCTGCTCCTCGGCATTCTGCCAGCTTTCGAGCCGGCCGCGCCGGCCGTTGAGGGGCACATGATGGAGCGCGCAATCGCCCGCCGCCCAGATGCCCTCCACGCTTGTGCGGCCGGACGCATCCACCACGATGCCGCCTGCGACCTCGCAGCCGGCGGAGGCCGCCAGATCCGTCTCGGGCACGAGGCCGACGCCAACCAGAACCGTATCGGCAACGATCTCGCCGGCCGTCGTTGCCAGCGCGAGAGCGCCGTCGCGCGGGGTGATCGCCTCCACCGCCACATCGCGCCAGACCTCGACGCCATGGGCCTGCGCGAGCCGGCGGAAGGCGGCGCCCAGGGCCGGCGGCAGCAGGCGGGACATGAGTTCGCCCTCGCGCTCCAGCAGCACCACCTTGAGACCGCGCGCCCGGGCGGCGGAGGCCAGCTCCAATCCGATGAAGCCGCCGCCCACCACAGCCACGCTGCGCGCGGAGGCGAGGGAGGCGGCGATGGAGCGGGCATCCTCCAGCGTGCGCAGGTGATGTACGCCGGGAAGGTCATCGCCCGGAACGCCCAGGCGGCGGGCAATGCCACCGGTGGCGATCAGGAGCGCGCCATAGGAGATTTCCGTTCCATCAGAAAGGGTTGCGATGCGCGCGGCCGCATCGACTGCAGCCACGCGCAGGCCCGGATGGAAGGTCACGTCCAGCGCCGCCACGTCGGCGGGCGGCAGGCGGCAGGCGGATGCGGAATCGAAGGTTTCGCCCAGCGCCTCCTTGGAGAGCGGAGGCCGCTCATAGGGCAGATGCGGCTCGGCGCCGACGAGGTGGATCGGCGCGGAAAAGCCGGCCGCGCGCGCCGCGCGGATGGCGGCGGCGGCGGCCTGGCCGGCTCCGGCGATCACCATAGGAAGCTGATCCAGTCTCGCTTTTTCAATCACTTGCGCCGCATCGACAGGCGTCTCATCGGCGCGGCCGGTGCTGGCGGTGTCGAGGTCGACGAGCACAGCGCCGCCCTCCACCTTGGCGGCATAGGTGGCGAGATCCTGGGTGAGGGGGGCGCACAAAGCGCGGCCGGTGCGGATGTCGAAGACGCCCTGGTGGAGGGGGCATTCGATGGTGCCATTCTCCACATAGCCATCCTTCAGGAAGGCCAGCGCGTGGGTGCAGATGCCGTGGGTGGCGTGAACCTCATTCCCTTGACGGAACAAGGCGATAGGAACGCCGTCCACCTCCACGCCGGTGACGCCGCCGTCGCGCAGCGCGTCGAGTTCCGCCACCTTCCTGAAGCCCATCGGATCCTCCCACCGTTTCCGGCGCATTTAATCAGTATACCGAGTATTTTCCTGCCGCAAGCCGCTCGGCACTCACACGTTCGACATTACTTCGGGTGGGGTTCCACCCAGGTTTTCACCCGTTTGAACCACGTTGCCAGCACCACTTTGACAATGCCGAGTGCCGAGAGGCTCGTCTGGGTGGTCGGCGCCTCTCCCTTCAGAGCGGCGACGAGATTGGCGGCGAACACCCCTGTCAGGTGTGAGACGAGATTTTGCACAAGGGCGCCCCGTGAAAACTGGGCGAGGGGGCCGGAGATGCGGTAACGCAAGCCGAGGTCGATGGCGCTGCCGGTGCCGACCGGCTTCAGGGCGAAGGTGATCTCGCCATGGGCACGGGAGCCGCCATCCCGGCCGGAGCCGACGACGAGGCCGGTGCGCGCGGCATCGTCGAAGGTCACCGTGGCGTCGCCGCCGAAGGCCGCCTTGATGGGGCCGAAGGCCACCACCATACGGCCCTCCAGCTTCTCCCCGTCGAAGGCGGTCACCTCGGCGCCGGGCAGGCAGCGGGCGATGAGGTGGATGTCCTTCAGCGCCGGCCAGACGACCTCCGGCGCGGCATCCACGGTGAGGCTCTGGCGGATCTCATTGCCGCCGGCGCCGACCGCCGCCGCAGCGGCCGGTGCGGCCTTGGGAGCCGCCGCAATCACGGGCGCGGGAGCCGCCGCCGCAGCGATGCCGACCACCTCCGCCTGCGCCGCCGGAACCTTGCCGGCCGAGACGGCGCAGACGGCGTTCACGATGCCCACATAGCCCGTGCAGCGGCAGAGGTTGCCGCTCAGCTCTTCGCGCACCGTGCGCTCGGAACTCTCGCCGAGACGGCTCACGATATCGCGCGAGGAGATGAGCATGCCCGGCGTACAGAAGCCGCATTGGAGGGCGTGGTGGGCGGAGAAGGCCTCGCGCAGCTCGCCCATCAGCGCATCGCCATCAAACCCCTCGATGGTGCGGATATCCGCCCCGTCGCAGGCGGCGGCGGAGGCGATGCAGGAGCGCTGGGGCTTGCCGTCGATGAGCACGGTGCAGGCGCCGCACACCCCCTGCTCGCAGCCGAGGTGCGTGCCGGTGAGGTTCAGTTCCTCGCGCAGGAAGTCGGCCAGGTGCGTGCGCGGCTCTACCTGACGGGAGAGGCGCTGGCCGTTGACGGTGACGGTGATGGCGTTCATGCGAGCCCCGCATCGGTGAGGGCGCGGTCCACGGCCACCTGATGGAGCGCGCGGAACGCCTCCGGATGGCCCGCCAGCGCGGCCTCTATTTCGTCATGAGCGGCGGCGCGTGCCCCCGCACTATCCCCGGCCTTGAGGCATTCACCCGCGCGAACCAGCACCAGCGGCGGCGCCTCCACGGCACCCGCGACCACGCGGGCGAGGCCGCGCCCGGCATCCAGCACCACGGCGCCGATGGCCTGGGCGAACTCGCCGGTCTTGCGGCACACCTTGTGGTAGCCGGTCTTCGCGCCGGCGGAGAGCACCGGCACGCGCACGGCGGTGATGATCTCGTCCGCCGCGAGGGTGGTGGTGTAGGCCGCCAGCATGAAGTCCGCCATGGCGCAGGCCCGCGCACCCGCCGGCCCCCGAATGAGGAGGGTCGCGTCCAGCACGGTCATGGTGCTGATCCAGTCGGCTGCCGGGTCCGCATGGGCGATGCTGCCGCCGATGGTCCCCCGATTGCGCACCGCCCGATAGGCGATGCCGTGGGCGACGCGGCGCATCAGCCCGCCGGTCACGTCCGGCACCACGCCGTCCTCGATCTCCGCATGGGTCCAGCCGGCGCCGATGTCGAGATGAGTCGCGCTGCCTTCCAGGGTGCGCAGCTCGCCGACACGGCGCAGGTCCACAAGCGCGGCGGGGCGAGCCAGCCGCAGATTCAGCATCGGCCCCAGCGAACAGCCGCCGGACACGGGCTTTGCCCCCTCCCCCGCCAGCACGGAGAGCGCCTGCTCAAGGGAGGTCGCGAGGGTGAGGTTGAAGGCTGCGGGCTTCATGCGGCGCTCCGTCCGTTGCTCGTGCGCCGCGCCTCGGCAAGGGCCGCGAGCACGCGCTCCGGCGTCGCGGGAATCTCGCACAGGGTGGCGCCGAGATCCTTCAGCGCATCGTTGATGGCGTTCACGATGGCGCCCGCCGGGGCGATGGCGCCGCCCTCTCCCACGCCCTTGATGCCATGCGCGGAAAAGGGCGAGAGCGTCTCGGTGTGGGCAATGCGCACCTTGGGCAGCTCGGTCGGTCCCGGCAGCAGATAGTCCACCAGCGTGGAGGCGAGCGGCTGGCCCTCGGAATCGTAGGTGCTTTCCTCGAACAGCGCCGTGCCGATGCCCTGGGCGACACCGCCATAGGCCTGCCCCTCGACGATCATGGGGTTCACCATGCGCCCGCAATCCTCCACCACCACATAGTCGAGGATTTCGGTGGCGCCGGTCTTCACGTCCACCGCCACGAGGGCAGCATGGGTGGCATAGGAGAAGAGGCCGGTGTCCACGTCCGGCTTGTAGCCCTCGGTGACTTCGAGGCCGCCGGTATCCACGCCGTCCGGCAGCACCTCGGGGGTGCGATACCAGGCGCGGGCGATCTCGGCGAAGGTCACGGAGCCGGTCGGCCCGTGGATGGCGCCGCCCTCGAAGCGCACCTGCTCGGCCGAACACTGCATGAGGTGGGCGGCGAGCGCCTTCACTTTCTCTGCCAGCTTCTGCGCCGCCTTGGAGACCGCGCCGCCGGCCATGACCATGCCGCGCGAGGCATAGGCGCCGGTGGAGAAGGGGGTGGTGGCGGTGTCGCCCAGCGTCACGCGGATCTGCGCAATGGGCAGCGTGAGGATTTCGCTCGCCACCTGAGCCAGCGTCGTCTCCAGCCCCTGGCCGATGGTGTGGATGCCGGCCTTCACATCGGCGCTTCCGTCCGGATTGAGGCGGATGGTGGCCTGCTCATAGCCCGGCACCAGCGGCGTGCCCCAGGAGGCGAATACCTTGGTGCCGTGGGCGGACTGTTCCGTATAGGTGGAGAAGCCGACGCCGATGCGCCGGCCGTCCATCTCGCCCATCTTCTGCCGGGCGCGGATGGCGTCGAAACCGATCATCTCGCGGGCGGTGGCGAGCGAGGCGGGATAATCGCCGCTGTCGTAGAATTTCTTGGTGATGTTCAGGTAGGGCATGGCCGAGGCGGGCACGAGGTTTTCCGCCCTCACGTCCACCGCCTCGCGGCCCACGGCGGCGGCCACCGCGTCGATGGTCAGCTCCATGGCGAAGCACACGCCCGGCCGCGCCACGCCGCGATAGGGCGCGAAGGGCGGCTTGTTGGTGGCCACCGAATAGGTCTTGCAGCGATACTGCGGCCAGATGTACGGCCCCGGCAGATTGCCGCCCGCCTGCGCGGCTTCCAGGCACGCCGTGAACGGCCACACCGAATAGGCGCCCACGTTCACCGCCACTTCCGCGTCCAGGGCGAGCAGCTTGCCGCGCTCGTCGGCATAGGCGGTGATGACATATTCATGCTCGCGCGCATTGGCGCCGGCGGTGAGGTGCTCGCGCCGGTCCTCGATCCAGCGGAAGGGGCGCTTGAGCGTCATCGCCAGCCACGCCACCAACACTTCCTCGGGCTGGAGCAGGCACTTGTAGCCGAAGCCGCCGCCCACGTCGGGCGGGGCGATGCGGATCTGCGCCTCGGGCAGGCCCAAGGTCTCGGCAAGGCCGGCGCGGATCATGTGGGGCACCTGGGTGGAGGTGTTCACCACCAGCGTGTCGTTCTGGAAATCCCACCACGCCACCAGCCCCTTGCCCTCCATGGGGTGCATGCACTGGCGGCCGGTGCGGAAGCGCTTTTCCACCTTCACGGCGGCGGTGCGGGCGACCTCCTCGATGCCGCCGGAATCGAAGCTGGTTTCCAGGAACAGGTTGTCGCCCCACGCCTCGTGCAGCAGCGCGGCGCCGGGGGCGCGGCCGCTGTCGCAATCGACGATGGCGGGCAGTTCCTCATAGTCGAAGAGGGTCGCTTCGCAGAGGTCCTCCGCCTCGGCGCGGGTGGGCGCATAGGCCATGGCCACGATGTCGCCCACGAAGCGCACCTTGTCGCGCGCCAGCGGCGGATGGGCGGAGAGCTTGTAGCCGGGGATGGTCGAGCGGGTGATGATGTCGCCGACATCAGCGCAATCGGCGGCGGTGAACACCGCGCCTTCGTACCCCTGCGGCTTCGTCACCGAGACGATGCGCGCGTGGGCCACGGGGCTGCGGAGGAAGGCCACGTCGCTCATGCCGGGCATGCGGATGTCGCCCGCGAACCGGCCGCGGCCCATCAGGTGGCGCGCATCCTCCTTGCGGCGGACGCGGGCGCCGATGCCTTCGCCGCTGACGGCGGGATGGGTGTCGTGCTCCACGGACATGGCGTCCCTCTCCTTCGGTATGGGCAGGGCGGCGGCAAGGGCCGCCCTGCGATCATCGGCTCAGGCTACCGCGCTCACGGCCATTTGGGCGCGGAGAAGCGGAAGCTGTCGAGGCGGAAGTCCGCGACGCGCATCCAGGCGTTGGATTCGTTCAGGTAGGTCTTCCACGGCTCGTAGATCTTCTTGAACTCCGGGTTGGAGGCCGCGAGTTCCGCGAAGGTCTCCAGCGTCGCCTTGTACACCGCCTCCATCACCGGCTGCGGGAAGGCGCGCAGCTCGACGCCGGCCGCGAGCAGGCGGCGCAGCGCCTCGGGATTCTTGGTGTCGTAGTTCGCGAGCATCATCAGATTCTGCTCGGTCGCGGCGGTCTCGAAGGCGGCCTTGAACACCGGCGGCAGCGCGTCCCACGCCTCCTTGTTGGCAAGCGTGGTGATCTGGGCGCTGCCCTCCCACCAGCCGGGGGTGTAATAATACTTGGCCACCTTGTTGAAGCCGAGCTTCTCGTCGTCATAGGGGCCGATCCACTCGGCCGCGTCGATGGTGCCGCGCTCCAGCGAGGGATAGATGTCGCCCGGCGCGATCTGCTGCGGCACCACGCCGAGCTTGCTCAGGATGCGGCCACCGAGGCCGGCGATGCGCATCTTGAGGCCCTGCAGGTCCTCGAGCCCCTTGATCTCCTTGCGGTACCAGCCGCCCATCTGCACGCCGGTGTTGCCACAGGGGAAGGAGACCATGTTCTCCTTGCCGAACAGCTCCTGGATCAGCGCCTTGCCGCCGCCGTAGTAATACCAGGCGTTCTGCTGGCGGGCGTTGGTGCCGAAGGCGATGCCGCCGTCGAACGCATAGGCCGGATTCTTGCCGGTGAAGAAGGAGGTGAGGGTGTGCGAGCACTCCACCGTCTTGTTCTTGGTCGCGTCGAACACCTGCGTCGCGCCGACGATCTCGCCGCCAGCGAAGGGCGTCACCTCGAACTTGCCCTCGGTGAGCTCGCCAATGCGCTGGCACATGGCGGCCGCCGAGCCGTAGATGGTGTCGAGGCTCTTCGGCCAGCTGGTGGCCATGCGCCACTTCACCGTGGCCTGGCTCTGCGCGATGGCGGGCGCGGCCACCAGGGTGGCGGCGGAGCCGGCGGCGATATTGGTCAGGAAGGTCCGTCTCTTCATCGTCATTCCCCTTGTTTTTGTCAGGTCGTCGTCGGTCGGCAAAGGCGAAATCAGAAGCCGGCCCCGGGCTTCGGCAGGTCGTCGAGGCCGGGCATGGCGGGCAGGCCGAGGCCGCTCGCCGGCGCATCGAGGCTGTCGAGCTGGCGCTGGGCGGCGGCGGGATCGGCCACGGGGGCCGAGGATTTGTAGTGCATCACCAGGCCCGGGAAGGCGGCGATGAGGCCCACCATGACGAGCTGAATCACCACGAAGGGAATGGCGCCCCAATAGATCTGCGCGGAGGTCACCGGCTCCATGCGCTTGCCGGTGAGGCGGTCGAGATAGGCGCTCTTCGGCGCCACCGAGCGCAGGTAGAACAGCGCGAAGCCGAAGGGCGGGTGCATGAAGGAGGTCTGCATGTTCACCCCCAGCATCACGCCGAGCCAGATCAGGTCGATGCCGAGCTTGTCCGCCGCCGGCGCCAGCAGCGGCACGACGATGAAGGCGAGCTCGAAGAAATCGAGGAAGAAGGCGAGGACGAAGATCAGCGCATTGATGAAGAGCAGGAAGCCGATCTGCCCGCCCGGCAGGCCGGTGAGCAGGTGCTCCACCCACACATGCCCATTGATGCCGTAGAAGGTGAGCGAGAACACCCGCGCGCCGAGCACGATGAAGATGGCGAAGGCGGAGAGCTTGGCGGTGGTCTGGGTCGCCTGGGTGAGGATGGAGAGCGAGAAGCGCGCGGGGTTCTTCTCCAGCCGGCGCTTCAGCGCGGCAAGGGCCATGGCGCCGAGCGCGCCCATGGCGCCGCCTTCCGTGGGCGTCGCGACGCCGAGGAAGATGGTGCCCAGCACCAGGAAGATGAGCAGCAGCGGCGGCACCATCACGAACGTGACCCGCTCGGCCATGCGCGAGACCAGAGGCATGCCGGTGAAGCGCTCGATGCCGCCGGCGATGAAGGCATAGAGCGCGCCGGCGGCGAGGATGTCGGCCAAGAGACCGACCGTCGGATGGCCGCTCTCGCGCAGCAACACATAGGCCGCGCCGAACGCCGCCGTGAGCACGGCCGAGAGGACGAGCCGCCGCGCGCCGAGGAAGCGGTTGAGCAGGGCGCACACCAGGGCCACCACCACCGCCACGCAGATGGCGAGGATGACATAGTCCGCGCCCGCCTTGATGCCGGTCTCGCGCATCAGCAAAGTGGCGATGGCGGCCGAATAGGCGACCAGCACGCCGAGCTGCCACACACCCCGCGCGCCAGACGGCTCGCGGCAGGTGAGCGCCTCGGGGGGCAGGCCGGGCGCCGACTTGGGTGAAATGATCGTGACCGCGAAGACGTAGAGCGCATAGAGGCCGGACAGGATAAGGCCGGGCAGGAAGGCGCCTTCGTACATGTCGCCCACCGAGCGGCCGAGCTGGTCGGCCATCACGATCAGCACCAGCGAGGGCGGGATGATCTGGGCCAGCGTGCCGGAGGCGGCGATCACGCCCGCCGCAAGCCGCCGGTCGTAGCCGTAGCGCAGCATGATAGGCAGCGAGATGAGCCCCATGGAGATCACCGAGGCGGCGACGACGCCTGTCGTGGCGGCCAGCAGCGCGCCCACGAAGATCACCGCATAGGCAAGGCCCCCGCGCACGGTGCCGAACAGCTGGCCGATGGTCTCCAGCAGGTCCTCGGCCATGCCGGAGCGCTCCAGCACCAGTCCCATGAAGGTGAAGAAGGGGATGGCCAGCAGCACCTCGTTGGCCATGGTGCCGAACATCCGCTCCGGCAGCGCCTGGAGGAGCGGCCAGGACAGCGTAATCGCGCCCGGCGCGTAGGGCGAAAGCTCGACGGCGATGAAGAAGAAGAGCAGCCCATTGGCGGCCAGTGCGAACGCGACCGGATAGCCGAGCAGCATGAACACGACGAGCGTCGCGAACATGATGGGGGCGAGGTTCTGGGCAATGAACTCGATCATCGGGGCAGCCTTGGGCGCGGCGGGCGAACGGGCGAGGAAGTTGGGGCGGCCATGGTCATGGCCGCATGCCGCCTTCCGAGATCCGCGGGTCCACCTTCGCGAGTTCGTGGAGAATGCGCTCCGCCTCGGCCGCGTGGATGTCGGGGCCCGCCGCCTCCGCGAGATCGCCGCGCATGATGGCCACGCGCTTGATGAGCTCGCTCACGCCCTGCAGCAGAAGCAGCGCGAAGCCGACGAGGATCAGCGCCTTGGCGGGCCAGAGGATGAGCCCGCCCGCATTGGTGGAGGTCTCGCTGGACTTCAGCGACTCGAACACGAATGGCACGGAGAGCCACACCATCAGCATCGAGAACACCATCAGGAACAGTACGATGCAGACGATCTCGATGATGTTGGTGACCCGCCGGCTGAAGCGGGAGGCCACGATGTCGATGCGGATGTGCTCGTTGAGCTGGAGCGTCCACGGCGCGCAGAGCATGAACACCGCGCCGAACAGATACCACTGCAATTCGAGCCACGCGTTGGACGACACGCCGAACAACTTGCGCACCACGGCATTGGCGGCCGAGACGAGGATGGCGACAAAGATCGCCCAGCAGGCCACGCGGCCGACGAAGACATTCAGCGCATCTATGGAGCGCGAAAAGGACAATAGAGCTTTCATGCCTCTACTCCCGGGGCAAGGGATGCGAGCGGCGGACGGATCGGGCAACGCGTCTTTTCAACTTGAAAAAGAACTATTCTAATCTAGGCGGCGTCGGCCTGATACTTCGGGTGCGTGGCCTCGAAGCAGTCGAGGGCCATGCAGTTCTCGTAAATCCCCATCACCAGTGGATAGGGCGTCACATCGCAATTGAAGCGCTGGGCATTGAACACCTGCGGCACGAGACAGATGTCCGCCATGCCGGGCGCATCGCCCAGCACGAACCTGCCGCTGAGCCCCCGCGCCGCGAGCATCGCCTCAAGGCTCCGGAACCCCTCGGCGATCCAGTGGGCGTACCAGGCGTTGCGGGCGGTCTCGTCATGGCCGAGGCGGTCGAGATGCTTGAGCACCCGCACATTGTTGAGCGGATGGATGTCGCAGCAGATGGCCTGGCTGAAGGCGCGCACATAGGCCCGCTCGATGGGGTCCTTCGGCAGCAGCGCCGGCTCGGGCTGCGTCTCCTCCAGATATTCCATGATGGCGAGCGACTGGGTGAGCACGAGAGAGCCATCCACCAGGGCCGGCACGAGGCCCTGCGGATTGAGGCGCACGAAGGCGTCGGCCTTGTGCTCCATCTTCGGCAGGCTGATGGCACGCGGCGTCGCGCTGAGCCCCTTGAAGGCGAGCGCGATGCGCACCCTGTAGGACGCGGACGACCGAAAGAAACCGTAGAGTTCCATTTGCGCACTCTGGAAGTTTTGTTTTTTCTTCAGACGCATGGAACGGCGATGGCGCGAAGCCATCGCCGGAGCGGGCGGCAGACAGCGCCGCCCGGAGATGTCAGCTGGCGGCCTTGGCGAGGATCTCGTCGGGCGTGGAGGACACGACCTTCGCGTAGCGCGGCACGAACTTGCCGCCGACGATGTGGCGGATGAAGGAGGGCTTGAGCTCCTCGGCCAGGATCTTGCGGATCTTGGCGTGCTCCTCGATGTCCTTCCACTCCGCGATCAAATAGAAGCGCAGGGGATTTTCCTCATCGCGCAGCAGAACGCCGTCCTTCACCTGCGCCCACGACTTGTGCATCGGATTTCCATCCGAATAGTCGAAATCCTCGAACTCGCGGATGAACTCCGCCTCAGAGCCCGGATTGATGGTGAAGTCGTAGATGTGGAGGTAGTTGCCCTTCGTGGCGAGCGGCTCTTGAGCCATTCGTGTCTCCCTCTCGTTGCCCGGAGACGATGCACCCTGATCGCAACGCGACCCGGCGGCGCCTGCTCCTGTGCGCCCGCCTGCGGCGGACTCCATTAATAGGAGTACACTGATTAATTCGGCCGTCAATGCGCTCCGTCAGATTTCCGGAGAATGACGCGGATATGTGCTGGTTGCTGGCAAATCGCGCACATCCGTGCCGCATCTCTCGGCGACGATCCGAAAGAAATGATGTGACACTGACTAATTTGGCGGTTTCGGCTGGGTGCAATGCAGCGAGCCGGGACGCCGCCGCGCGGCGGATCGGCGTGATTGCGGGCATTGCGCGGCGCACGATTTATGACGCACTGCGAACGCGGCGCGCGTGATCCACGTCGCGGCGCGCGCGGGTGGGATCGATGGGAGGCCTGCCCCGGCGCCCGGCCGCCAGATCGGCTCAGACGGCCTGCGCCGCCGGCTCCTCTTTCAGCGCCGGTAGCTCGATGGTGAAGGCGGCGCCGCCCTCCCCGTTCGCCACGGACAGCGTTCCGCCGTGGTCGCGGATGATGCCGAAGCTCACCGAGAGGCCGAGGCCCGTGCCCTTGCCCGGCGGCTTGGTGGTGAAGAAGGGCTGGAAGATGCGCTCCATCACGTCCTCGGGGATGCCGCCGCCATTGTCCTCCACGCGGATGCGCAGCAGGCGGCCGGTCTTGCCGGTCTCGCAGCCGACGCACAGCCGGATAAGGCCGGGAAAGTCCGCGCCGGTGCGGGCGCGGCGCTCCACGATGGCGTCGCGGGCGTTCTGGATGAGGTTGATGATGACCTGCTCCAGCTGGTCCTGCCGGCACAGCACCTTGGGAATGTCCGGCCCCTGGGCGGTCTCGACCTCGATATTATCCAGCCGCAGGTGGGCGCCCACCACCTGCAGCGCCCCCTCCACCGCATCCAGCGGCGCGGACGGCTGGAGGTGCTCGTCGCTCTTGCGGCCGAAGATGCGCATGTGGTCGATGATCCGGCTCATGCGCACGGTCTGCTGCACGATGCGGTCGAGCTTGGAGACGAGATGCTCCGGCGGCAGCCCCATCTTCATCCCGGTCAGGGCGTTGGAGGCGGCGAGGCGGATGACGCCGAGGGGCTGGTTGATCTCGTGGGCAAGGCCCGTCGCCACCTCGCCCAGGGAGGCGAGCTTGGACATCTGGTAGAGCTTGTTCTCCTCCATCCGGCGCTGGGTCTGGTCGACGGCGACCACGACCACCTCCTGCTCACCGGCGCCGCCCGGGCCCATGCCCTGCAGCGGCGCCACCACGATCTCCGCCTCCACGTCGGTCTCCCCGTCGGAAAGGCGCTCGTTGATGTGGCGCGGCGCATTGAGGTCGGCGACGACATTGCGGAAGCGCCGGCTTTCCAGATAGCTGCGCATCAGGCGCCCGAGCGCGCCATCCGGCGGCGAGCCGACCTCGCTGGCGCCATCCGGCGTGACGTGCATGACCGAGACGCCCGGCACCCGGCTGATGGCGTCGAGCACGTTGGCCTCGCGCTGGCGGGCCAGCGCCTGCACCTCCTGCGCCTCCAGCCGCTTCTGGAGATTTAGGTAGCTGCCGCCCACTGCGACCACCACCAGCAGGGCGATGGAAAGGCCGGCCGCCGTGCTCCAGATGGCCGCCTTGAAGTCCGCCGACTGGGCCCGCACGAAGTCCGTGGAGTAGGCGACGGAGACGAGGATGGGATACTTGCCCGAGCGCACGGTGAAGCCCACCCGCTCGATGCCATCGATGGTGCTGGCCTGGCGATAGGCATCGCCGTTGTGCTGCATCGCGGCCACGAAGGCCGCCGACTTGGACAGGTCGTCGCCGAAGCTGGTCTTGTTCGTGGCCCGTGCGCGGACGATGCCGTCCGTGCCCATGAGGGCGATGAGCTGGCCGTCCTCCGTGCGCAGCTGCTTGTAGAAATCGATGAAGTCGCTGATGGCGTAGGAGGCGACGACCACGCCGGCGAAGTCGCCCTGCGCGTCGGTCAGCGGCCGCGTGAGCTGGATGGTGTATTTCTTGGAGACCCGTCCGAGGACGGGCTTGCTGATGAAGAGCTGCCCCTTCGCCGGGTCCTTGCCCATGTGGACACGGATGTGCTCGCGATCGGAGAGATCCACCTTCTCCGGGCCCGGCGGCGCGAGGCTGCTGGCCACCATCACGCCGTTCCTGTCGGTGACGGCGAGCTGCACCACGGAAGCGGGAACGCTGAAGTCCTTGAGCTGCTCGTAGATCTGATAGGGCGCGGCCGTGTGGTCGTAATTGCTCGCGAAGTTTTGCAGCAGCGCGTCGATGGGCTCCACCGCCTGCTCGAAGCTGCGCATGAGCAGGGTCGCCATGCGGTGGGCCGCGATCTCCGCCTTCTCCACTTCGTTCCGGCTGTGCAGCTGAAACAGCACCAGCGCCGCCACCAGCGGGATGATGCCGACGAGAAAGACGAGCCCGGCGAGCATCAGCGTGACGCGATTGAAGCCCCGCCCCTCCGGCGGCCGCGCCGAATCGGACGTCGGTTGGGACGAGAGATCGGGGGGCCGATCGGAAACGGCCTCAGGCGGGGACATCGCCGGCCCCTCCCAGTTCCACCAGCGCCGCGCAGAGATCGTCAAACGCCAGCGGCTTCGGGAAGCAGCGCAGCACGCCCTTCTGGCGCGCGCGCTCCATGTCGGCTTCGGCGGCGTGTCCGGTCATCATCAGGAAGCGGACATCCCGGCCGGGGAACCGCCCCTGCACCGTCTCCACCAGGGCGACGCCATCCATGTCCGGCATCCGCATGTCGGTGAGCACGATACGGATGTTGGAATCGCGCGCGAGCACGTCGATGGCCTCGGCGCCCCGCCCGACCGAACGGGTGGAGAGGCCGCGAAAGGCCAACGCCTCGGTCAGCTCGTCGAGGTATTCAGGCTCGTCATCGACGATGAGAACATGCGTCATCTGTCGTCGGACCCATTCGGCCGGTATCAAAGGGCGGGATAGCCGTGTTGCGCCGCACTCCACGCCCACGCCTCCCCTCCGTCAAGGCAAACTCATTCCAATTTGAAGTGAAATACGGAACAGTTGCCGGCTTGAAAGATGACAACCGGAGTGAAATATGAGCCCATAGATTGGCATTTTGCCACTCCTGCCAGAACGTTGGCGGCCAGCGCGAGGTGTATTCGATGCCGCAGGCTGGCGCACCGGCCAATGTGCCCCCGGGGCGTGGCAAGCTTCGGCGCATCCTTATTCTTGACGACGACGTGGACTTTCGGGAAGACTTAGCCGAATACCTTACGTTCGCCGGCCACAAGGTTGATCATACCTCCGATCCCGGCCATTTGACGCCGCAGCGCCTATGCCAGACTGACATCCTCCTGCTTGACCTGAACATGCCCGGCGTCGACGGGGTGGACGTACTGCGCAACCTCTGCCGCTGCGCCCTGAGCGCCCAGGTCGTCCTGATCAGCGGCAGTGACAAGGATGTGATCGAAGCGGCGGCGGAGGCCGGCAGGCTCAGCAACATCCGCATCCTCGGCACACTCCACAAGCCGTTCGATCCCGAGGAATTGCTCACCCTCATCGGGGGCGAGGCGGCCGAGGCGAGCAGCCACGGTGCCGCCGCCGGCGCGCCCTCCGTTTCGCAGGTGGCCGAGGCGGTGGAGGCGGCGATCGCGGGCGGCACGGTGCCGGTGATGTTCCAGCCCAAGTGCCGCCCGGGTGACCGCGCCTTCGGCGGCGCCGAGGCGCTGCTGGGCGATGTCTGGCCGGGCCTCGGCCGCATCTCCCCGTCGGCGGTCATCGAAGCTGCCTCTACCGTGCCCGGCCTGCCGCGGCGGCTCACCCTCGAGGTGGTGGAGCGCGCGGCCCGCGGCGGTGCGGCCTGGCGGGCGGCCGGGCTCGACGGGCCGGTTAGCATCAACATGACCCTTGACCTTCTGACCGAGCCCCGCGCCCCGGCGCTGCTCGCGGAAACCGTCAGGGCAGCCGGCCTTGCCCCCTCCGACGTGATCCTGGAGCTGACCGAGGACGCGATCTACGATTCCTCCAGCGACGCGCTGATGGCCCTTGCCCAGGTGCGCCTCGCCGGCTTCGGCGTCGCCCTGGACGATGTGGGACAGCGCCAGAGCGGCCTGCTCCAGCTGGCCCGCCTGCCCATCACCGAGCTCAAGATCGACCGCGCCCTCGTCGTTCAGTCCCGGAGCACGGAAAAGTCCCGCAGCATCCTCGAGGCGCTGATCGAGCTTGGCCATCGCCTCGGCCTGAAGGTGGTAGCCGAGGGCGTGGAAACGGAAGAGGATTTGTCCCGCGTCAAGGATATGGGCGTGGATCTGGTTCAGGGTTTCATCATTTCCCGCAAACTCGCCCTTGCCGAATTCATCGCGATGTTCAAGGAATGGAGACAACCCGGCGCCACAACCACGGTTGCCGGGCCAGAGAAAGCTTGACCGAGGACGCCCCCGAGGACGCAACCCACGACCTAACCCCCAGGACGCCAAGCTGAAGAATGCGTAACGACAGCTCCAAGGGCGGATGGACCGAGGCCGCGACCGCCGAGCCGCAGGTGCTTCTGGTCGATGACGACCGCGACGTGCTGGAAGAGCTGCACGACGGCCTCTCGATGCTGGGCATTGCCTCGCTTACCGCCACCACGGCGGTGGAGGCGCTGGACCTCGTACAGCGCAACGATCCCCTGAAAGTGATCGTGACCGATCTCCAGATGCCGCGCATCGACGGCATCGAGCTTCTGCAGAAGCTCTCGGTGCGGCGCCGCAAGCACCCCATGGCCGCCATCGTCATCACCGGCCACGCGTCGCTCGACCGGGCGGTGGGCGCGCTGCGCCTCCAGGCGGTGGACTTCCTGCAGAAGCCGCTCGCCGCGGAAGAGGTGGCCCACGCCATCCAGCGGGCCCTCGCCATCGTCGAGGACGAGGCGCTGAACGCGAACGGCGAGGACGACCCGCCCGCCACGATCGCCCGGCCCAATTACATGAAGGCGCTGGTCGCCGCCCGCGCCGACCGGGATGCCATCTTTCAGGCCGGCCTGTTCTCCGATCCCGCGTGGGAGATGATGCTCGACCTCGCGGTGGCGGAGGCGAGCGCTCGGCCGATCTCCGTCACCAGCCTGTGCATCGCCTCGGGCGCCCCCACCACCACGGCGCTGCGCCGCATCGATGATCTGGAGGAGGCGGGGCTGGTGAAGCGCGTGCCCGACGGCCGCGACCGCCGGCGCATCCTGGTGGTGCTGACCGAGCAGGGGCGCGGGCGCATGGAAGCCTTCGTTCAGCGGCAGGCGGACCGCTTCGGCATCAAGCTCGACTGAATTCGACGAGGCAAAAGATAAGGGCCGGTGTCTCGCGATACCGGCCCTTTTGTTCGTGCGGCGCGGATCAGGCGGCGCGCAGGGTGGAGACGAAGCTCGTCACCTCGCGCTGGAGATCCTGGGACTGCTCGGAGAGCGCCGAGGAGAGGCTCATGAGCTGGGTGGCGGCGGAGCCCGTCATGCCGGCGGCCTGGCCGACGCCCGACATGTTGTTCGTCACCTGGGTGGCGCCCTGCGCCGCGCGGTGGGTGTTGGCGGCGATCTCGCTGGTGGCGGCCCGCTGCTCCTCCACCGCGCCGGCGATGATGGCGGTGAGATCGCGCACGTTGTTGATGGTGGTCACGATGCTCTGGATGGAGGTCACCGTGGCCGAGGTCGCGTGCTGGATCTCGCCGATCTTCATGGAGATCTCGTCGGTGGCCTTCGCCGTCTGGGCGGCGAGTTCCTTCACCTCGGAGGCGACAACCGCGAACCCGCGACCCGCATCGCCCGCCCGCGCCGCCTCGATGGTTGCGTTGAGGGCGAGGAGGTTGGTCTGCTCGGCGATCTCCTTGATGAGGTTCAGCACCTGCCCGATGGACTGGGCCGCCTCGGAGAGCTGGCGGATGTTGTCGTTGGTGCGCTCGGCCTCCTCGGCCGCCGAGCGGGCGATGACGGCGGAGTTCGACACCTGGTCGCTCATCTCGCGGATGGAGGCGGACAGCTCCTCGGCGGAGGCGGCGACCGTCTGCACGTTGTCGGAAGCACCCTCGGCGGCGAGCGTCACCGACTGGGCCTGACGGGAGGTCTCCTCGGCCGTGGCGGAGAGATTGCGGGCGGCGTCCGCCACTTCGCCGGAGGAGCCGGAGAAGCGTTCGGCAAGAGCCCCCATGCGGCTCTGGAAGGAATTGGCGATGCTGGTGCGTTCCGCGATGAGCTTCTGCGCCATCTCCTCTTCCTTGCGCTTCTGCTCGACGCGCAAGTCCTCGGCCTCGGCCAGACCGTCGCGGAACACCTCGAGGGTGCGGGCGATGTCGCCGATCTCGTTTTTCGTCTCGCGGTTCGGCACCTCGGTGTCGAGCGCGCCGCTGGCGATCTTGCCCATGGCGTCGGTGACGCGGTTGAGCGGCCGGGTGATGCCGATGACGATGAAGGTGATGGCGCCGAGGCCGAGCACGAGCTGTGCGACGACGGCGAAGATCAGGACCGATTGCGCGGTTTCAAAGTCTTCGGCGGCGCGGGTCTCGGCGTCGGCCGCCCCCTTGTTGTTGATATCGACGTTCTTCGCGAGGCTGAGCATCACGGCGTCGAAGACACCGACGCTCTTGTTGGCAAGGTCGATGGCGGCATCCTCCTGCCCGCCGCGGTGCTTGCCCAAGAATTCGCCCTGCGCCTGGAGATACTCCGCCCAGCGCACCATCACGTCGTTCCACAGCGAGCGCTCCTCCGGCGAGGAGATGAGCTTCTCATACTCCGCCGTCACCTTGCCGGTATCCCCGACGAGGCGGCTCATGCGGTCCGCCAGGGCCGCGCTCTCCTTGGGGTCGGTGACCAGCAGGGTGCGCATGGCGGAGACGCGGACGCGGGTCATCGCATACTTGACCTCGCCCAGCGCACGCACGCTCGGCAGCCAGTTCTTCGCCAGTTCGTCGACATTGTGGTCGATATGGGCGAGCTTGCTCAGGGCGAGCGCGCCCTGCCCTGCCGCCAGAGCGACCAGGACGAGGTAGAGGCCGATCAATGTACTCTTGACGGTCAGACGCATGTTTGTCTCCCCTTCTTTCGGGTATTTCTGAACTTGTCTCCGAGATGAAAGACAAAGATCCGTCCTTGGATAGAATCCCAAGCTGGATTGGGGCTTGCGACGTTGGGGAAGCTTTCCCTCAGCCGACGTACTGGTAGCCGAGATAGCGGCGGGCATCGATGACGTCGCGGCCGAGCTTCAGGCGCAGCTTCTTGCGCAGCTTGCTCATGTGGCCCTCGACAACGCTCTCGTCCACGTCCTCGTTGAAGATGCCGTAGATGGTGTTGAAGATCTGGGTCTTGGTGACCCGGCGCTTCGAGTTCTTCACCAGATATTCGAGGATATGCCGCTCGCGGCGCGGCAGGGCCAGGGGCTCGCCGTCCACTTCCGGATCGCGGCCGTCGAAGAACACGCGCAGGCGCTCGTCGGCCGGCATCTGGATGTCGCCGGAGCGCACGCGCCGCCACACCGCATCGGCCCGCGCCACGATCTCGCGCACATGGACGGGCTTGCGCACCACGTCATCGATGCCGGCGGTGAAAAGCTCCAGCGTCTGGGTCAGGGACTTCACGTCCTCCAGCGCGATGATGGGCGCCGGGCTGTGCGAGCGGATCAGGTCGGGATAGGTGATGCGCGCGTCGGATTCCCCGATCAGGAAGCTTTCCACCGCGCCGAGATCCTGGTCCG
>JAEZMT010000163.1 GCA_023442085.1 Pseudomonadota bacterium
TCGGCGCGGCGTCGGATTGACGCGGATCATTGCCGGCTCAGGCTCGGCGCGGCCTGATCGTCATCAAAGCGCCGCGAGACGCGGTAAAAGCTGAGGCAGCAGGAGCTTGAGCGTCAGGCGCGGTGACGGCCGAGTTCTGGCGTCTTGCGTCAGGTTCCGGGCGCCTCCCGCGCCATGAAGAGATCGCCGATGGTCAACGTGCCCGCCAGTACGCCCCGCATTCAGCCCCAGACCGTCGGCGGCGTGCCCGCCGCCGCGCCGGAGCCGGCCCCCGCCGCCACCTCGCCAGCCGCCACCGCCGCGCCGGCCTCTGCCGCCGATCTGGCTCGCGCCGCCATGGATTTCTCCAGGCTTCCCGAGGCTGGACGCCTGTTCGCCCAGGCCTGGGCGCGCATGGCCTGCCATGACGAGGAGGACTTCGAGCACGGCCCGGGCCCCGAAGCGCTGCGCGCCGTGGACCGCGCCGCCGCCGCCCTTTCCGCCCGCGCCACCTCCGGCCTGTCGCCCACCGCGCTCACCTTGTCCCTGATGGACTGGTGGATGCATCTCGCCGCCGCACCTGGCAAGCAGGCGGAGCTGGCGCTGAAGGCGTGGCGCAAGTCGGCCCGGCTCGGTGCCTATATGGTCGCCTCCAGCTTCGACCGCAATTTCCCCAACTGCATCCAGCCCCTGCCCGGGGATGAGCGGTTCAGCGCCCCGGCGTGGCAGGATTGGCCCTACCGTTTCTGGTACCAGGCTTTCCTGCTGAACCAGCAATGGTGGCACAATGCCACCCACGGCGTTCCCGGCGTCGCGCCCCACAACGAGGCGGTGGTGGCCTTCGCCGCCCGCCAGTTGCTCGACGTGTTCTCGCCCTCCAACGCGCCCTTCACCAATCCGGAGGTCCTGCGCCGGGCGCGGGAGACGGGCGGGCTCAATTTCGTGCAGGGCGCGCGCAATCTTTTGGAGGATGCGGCGCGCAAATCCGCCGGCCAGCCGCCCGTGGGCGCCGAGGCGTTCGAGCCCGGCCGCACGGTGGCGGTGACGCCGGGCGAGGTGATCTTCCGCAATCACCTCGTGGAGCTGATCCAGTATCGCGCGACCACCGCCACGGTCGCCGCCGAGCCGGTGCTGATCGTGCCGGCCTGGATCATGAAATATTATATCCTCGACCTCTCCCCGGAGAATTCGCTGATCCGCTACCTCGTGTCCAAGGGCCACACGGTGTTCTGCCTCTCCTGGCGCAACGTGACGGCGGAGGACCGTGACCTCGGCTTCGACGACTACCGCCGCGACGGCGTGATGGCGGCGCTCGATGCCATCAATGCGGTGGTGCCGGGCGAGAAGGTCCATGCCGTCGGCTATTGCCTCGGCGGCACGCTCCTCTCCATCACCGCCGCTGCCATGGCCCGCGACGACGACGACCGGCTCGCCTCCGTCACCCTGTTCGCGGCGCAGACCGATTTCTCCGAGCCCGGCGAGCTGCAATTGTTCGTCGATCCGGGAGAGCTGTACACGCTCGAAAGCATGATGTGGGATCAGGGCGTCCTCTCCGCCGGCCAGATGGCCGGGGCGTTCGAGATGCTACGCTCCAACGACCTCGTCTGGTCGCGCCTCGTGCATGAATATCTGATGGGCGAGCGCGCGCCCATGAGCGACCTGATGGCCTGGAACGCCGACGCCACGCGCATGCCCTACCGCATGCATTCCCAGTATCTGCGCGAGCTGTTCCTCGACAACGACCTCGCCGCCGGCCGCTACAGGGTGGACGGGCGAACCGTCTCGCTGCAGGACATCCGTGTGCCGCTGTTCGTGGTGGGCACCGAGCGCGACCATGTGGCGCCCTGGCGCTCCGTCTACAAGATCCACCAATTGACCGACACGGACGTGACCTTCGTGCTCACGTCCGGCGGCCACAATGCCGGCATCGTCAGCGAGCCGGGCCACAGGCACCGGCACTTCCGTCTGCATGAGAGCCGCCTCGGCGACCACCATCTCGGCCCCGACCAGTGGGTGGAAGCGACGCCGATTGAGGAGGGCTCGTGGTGGCCGGCCTGGGAGGCGTGGCTTTCCGCCCGGTCCGCTCCCGGCCACGCGCTGCCGCCCTTGGGCGCGGCCGGCTATCCGGTGCTCTGCCCGGCACCGGGAACCTATGTGATGCAGCGCTGAGCCTTAAGGCACCAGCACGGCCGCGCCTTCCAGCCGGCCGCCGCGCAAATCGTCCAGCGCGCGGTTGGCCTCGGCGAGGGGATAGGGCGTGACGTGGGTGGTGACGCCGGCCTTGGGCGCCAAAGCGAGGAATTCGTGGGCGTCGTCGCGGGTGAGGTTGGCGACGGAGAGGATTTTCCGCTCCTCCCACAGCCAGCGATAAGGGAAGGCGGGGATGTCGCTCATGTGGATGCCGCCGCACACGACGCGCCCGCCCTTGCGCACGGCTTTCAGCGCCTGCGGCACCAGCTCGCCGGCCGGGGCGAAGATGAGGGCGGCGTCCAGCGGCTCCGGGGCCGGCGCGTCCGAGCCGCCTGCATAGACGGCGCCGAGCGTGCGGGCGAAATCCTGCGCGCGCGTGTCGCCGGGCCGGGTGAACGCATAGATCTCCCGCCCCTGCCAGCGCGCCACCTGTGCGATAATGTGAGCGGCAGCACCGAAGCCGTAGAGGCCGATGCGCTTGCCCTCGCCTGCCATTTTCAGCGTCCGCCAGCCGATGAGGCCGGCGCAGAGCAAAGGCGCGAGCGCGATGTCCTCGCCCTCGTCGCCGAGGGGATAGACGAAGCGGGCATCGGCCACCGTGTGGCTGGCGAAGCCGCCGTCGCGGGTGCAGCCGGTGAAGACCGGTGCATCGCACAGATTTTCGGCGCCCTCCTCGCAATAGGCGCAGCAGCCGCAGGCGCGTCCGAGCCAGCCGACGCCTACCCGCTCGCCGATCGTGAGATGGGACACGCCGGCACCCAGCGCCGCGACGCGCCCGACGATCTCATGGCCCGGGATGATGGGCAAAAGCGTCTGCGGCAGCTCGCCGTCCACCACATGCAGATCGGTGCGGCAGACGCCGCAGGCGCCGACGCGGATCACCACCTCCCCCGGCCCCGGCACGGGATCGGGCCGCTCCTCGGCGACAAGGGGACCGCCAACCTCTTTCAGGACCATGGCGCGCATGAGGGGCCTCCCACAATGGCAGGAAGCCTCTCACGCCCCGGCGTGGCGGAACATGATCTCAAGCAAGCGCGTCAGCTGCCGCCGATGAAGATGCCGGCCGCCAGCACCAGCGCACCGCCCAGCACCACCTGGAAGACCGAGCGCCAGAAGGGCGTCTCCATGTAGCGGTTTTGGATGAAGGCGATGGCCCACAATTCCACGAAGACGACGATGATGGCGATGGCCGTCGCGGTCCAGAATTCGGGGATGATGTAGGGCAGGGCATGGCCGAGGCCGCCCACGGCCGTCATGATGCCGGAGGAGAGACCGCGCTTCAGCGGCGAACCGCGGCCGGAGATGACGCCATCGTCGTGCAGTGCCTCGGTGAAGCCCATGGAGATGCCCGCGCCCACCGCCGCGGCAAGGCCGACGAGCAAAGTGGTGTGGGAATCCTGCGTGGCGAAAGCGGTGGCGAAGATGGGCGCCAGCGTCGAGACCGAGCCGTCCATCAGGCCGGCGAGCCCTGGCTGCACGAAGGTGAGCAGGAACTGCCGGCGGGCCTTCTCGTCCTCTTCCTTCTTCTTGTCGGCCGGCAGATAGCGGTCGGCGAGGTTGCCCGCGATCTCCTCGTGCTGAAGCTCCACCTGGTAGAGGCTTTCCAGCAGCTTGCGCGTGCCGGGATCGGACGTCTTCTGCTGCGCCTTGAGGTAGAAATGGGCGGCTTCGTCCTCCATCCGCCCCACCTCGGCGCGGATGCGGTCGATGCCGAGGTTCACCACCGCCCACACCGGCCGGCGGCCGTAATAGCCGGCGATGCCCTCGCGCCGGATCAGCGGCACGGTGCCGCCGTAGCGCCGCTCATACTCGCGGGTGAGGCTCGTCTGATGGCCGCGCTCCTGCGCCGCCATGCTCTCGAACACCTTGGCCGTGTCGGGATACTCGCTGCGCAGCGCCTCGGCATATTCCGTGTAGATGCGCGCGTCGTCTTCCTCCGACGAGACGGCGAGGGCGAGGATTTCCCGCTCCGAAAGGTCTGAAAATCGGCGGCGGCCGGAGAGGAACGACAACATGCCGGGTGACTCCT
>JAEZMT010000185.1 GCA_023442085.1 Pseudomonadota bacterium
CCGGCGATGACCTGCTTGTTGACGAGCACAGCAGCCGCGACACCGGCGCGCCCCTCCGCGACCTCGGAGACCGTCTCCGCCACCCCGTCCCGGCGGATGGCCCGCACCTCGGCCTTGAAGGCCTTCCAGTCGCCATGTCCGAGCCGGGCGCGGATAATGTCCTCGTTGTCGAGATAGATCCGCTTGAGGGAGCGGTCGTCGAGATGCGCCAGCACCACCTTGGATGACGCGCCGGCGAAGAGCGGCATGGCAACGCCCCGCTCGTAGGTGGTGATGGGGTGGGGCGCGCTGCCGTGCTCCTGATGCACGCACATCACCGTGTCGCGATAGCGCCGGCACAGGATGGCCGTCGCGCGCTGGGTGGTCTGGTCGAGCAGGTCGCGCATCACCCGCGAGGCGATGGGGATCAGCGTGTCCCCCTGCCTCAGCAGGCGGTCATACTCGATGAAGGCCGGGCCGAGCACATAGCCCGCGCCGATGACGGGATCGAGGAAGCCGGCCCGGCAAAGCTCCTGCACGTCGCGATAGGCCGAACTCTGGGACACGCCCGTCTCCTGCGCAATCTCCTCCACCGTCAGCGGCCATGGGCGCCCACGAAACAAGCCCATCACCTGAAGAATCCTGCTGGCCACGTCCGCCCCCACTCGATGATACTTTATATCATTCAGCGAGAATTTCACAAAATTCCCAATTGCTGCGAATTATGCTTGAAGCTGCGCGAAAGATCGAGCACTCTTTGGTTCAGGTGACGCGCGGTAAGACGCGTCCTTCTTCCCGGAGAGAGATGATGACGCGCGTCGTGACACGCCGCCTCGCAGCCGCTCTGGCGGCGACCTTCGCCCTGAGCTGCGCAACCGCCCTGCCCTTCTCGCCCGCCGCTGCGCAGGGCGCGCCGAAGACCGAGGTGAAGCTCGCGGTCCTCGCCCCCAGCGCACTGCTCTGGCTGCACGCCATCGCCGTGGAAAAGGGCTTCTACGACAAGCGCAACATCACCGTGCGCGAACTGCGCGCCTCCGACAGCCCGGCGCTGCTGCAGGCAGTCGCATCGGGCAGCGCGGACGCCGGCATCTCGCTGGGCGATCTCGCGGTGCGCGCCATCGACAAGGGCGCCCCGGTCATCATCGCGGGCGCGGTGCTCGACAAGACCATCCTGCGCCTCTACGGCGCCAAGGGCACGGCCTCGGTGAAGGATCTCGCCGGCAAGCCGCTGACCGCCGGAGCCGTCAAGGGCGGCACGGCCAACCTGCTGAAGTATCAGCTGAAGCAGGCGGGCGTGGACCCGGCCGGCGTGCAGATGGTGTCCATCGCCAATTCCCGCGACCGCATCATCGCCATGGGCAACGGGCAGGTCGCCGGCGCGCTCCTCATCGCCCCCTTCGACACCCTCGCGGGCCGCGACGGCGCCGTGCTGCTCGATGTCTATCGCGAGCCCTATGTGCAGACGCCGCTGGTGCTGAACAAGTCCTGGGGCGAGGCCCCCGCCACCCGCCCTGCCGCGATCGCGCTGACGCAGGCCCTGAAGGAGGCGGCCGCTTTCATCGACGACCCGGCCAACAAGGACGCGGCCATCGACGTGCTCGCCGCCTACACCAAGACGCCGCGCGACGTGGTGGAGGATTCCTACGCCTTCATCGTGAAGGAGCAGAAGGCCGTTCCCGCCGATCTGTCCGTGAAGGCGGCCGGCCTCGAGAACCTCTACAAGATCGACGCGGCCGTGGGGGGCGATCCCCAGACCCAGGCCTTCGACCTCAAGCGCTATTACGACCCGAGCTACATCGCCGGCAAGTGAGCCCGAGGAGAGCCGGCACCATGGCCCATTTTCGCGACATGCGGACGCCGGTGACGCTGCTCACCGGCTTCCTCGGATCGGGCAAGACCACCCTGCTCAACGGGTGGCTGCGGGATCCCGCGCTGAGCGACGCGGCCGTGATCGTCAACGAGTTCGGCGAGATCGGCATCGACCATGCCCTCATCGCCGCCAGCTCCGACAACACCATCGAGCTGTCCACCGGCTGCCTGTGCTGCACCGTGAAGGGCGACCTCGTGGAGACGCTGCGCGACCTCACCGAGAAGCGCGCGCGGGGCGAGGTGAAAGCGTTCGCGCGGGTCATCATCGAGACCACCGGCATGGCCGATCCCGGCCCGGTCATCCAGGCACTCATCACCTTCCCGGTGGCCCGCACCTATCGCCTCGGGCGGGTGGTGACGGCGGTGGATGCGGTGCAGGGCATGGGCACGCTCGACCGCCACGCGGAAGCGCGCAAGCAGGTGGGCGTCGCAGACGAGGTGGTGCTCACCAAGGCCGATCTCGCGGGCACCGATCTGGCCCCGCTGGAAGCCCGTATCGCGGGTCTCTCGCCCGGCGCGCGGCTGCATTTGTCCTCGCTCAATCACCTCGCCCAGCCGACATTGCTCGACGGCATCGACCCCGCCGATCCCAACACCCGCCCCAGCGAAGTGCGCGCCTGGCTGCGCGCGGAAGCCTTCGAGGCGGCCGATCCGGTGACCCACCGCGAGGACATCGGGTCCTTCTGCCTCGCCTTCGAGGAGCCCCTGCACTGGGAGCACGTCTCGGCGTGGCTCGACGCGCTGGTCATCGCCCATGGCGACGATCTGCTGCGGGTAAAGGGCATCCTCGCCATCGCCGGCCGCCCCAGGCCGGTGGTGGTGCAGGCCGTGCAGCGGCTGTTCTCGCCGCCGGTGGAATTGTCCGCCTGGCCGGAGGGGATGGCGGGCTCGCGCATCGTCTTCATCACCCGCGGCCTGTCGCAGGCCTACGTGACCGAGGTGCTGGACGTGATCCGCACCCGCCCCGTGGCGCTCGATCTCGCGTCCTGACACGCCGCCGGCCCTTCACTTTCAAATCGGCCCGCGCGGGCCTCGTCCTCGGGAGAGTAGTGTGGACACCATCATCAAGAACGGCCTCGTCGTGACCGCCGACGGCCGCTTCGAGGCTTCCATCGGCATCAAGGACGGGGCCATCGCCGGCATCTTCGAGCCGGGGCTGGAGCCGGCCGCCGCCGAGGTGATCGACGCGAAGGGCCTCGCCATCCTGCCCGGCGTCATCGACATGCACTCGCA
>JAEZMT010000186.1 GCA_023442085.1 Pseudomonadota bacterium
CATGATCCGCCTCGACAACATCAGCAAGCAGAACGGCCGGCAGCTCGTCTTCATCGAGGCCTCCGCCGCGCTGCTGAAGGGGGAGAAGGTGGGTCTCGTCGGCCCCAACGGCGCCGGCAAGACCACCTTGTTCCGCATGATGACCGGGCAGGAGACACCGGACGAGGGCCAGGTCTCGGCCGATCGCGGCATCACCATCGGCTATTTCAGCCAGGACGTGGGCGAGATGTCCGGCCGCTCCGCCCTCGCCGAGGTGATGGACGGCGCCGGCCCGGTCAGCACCGTCGCGGCAGAGCTGAAGGAGATCGAGGCGGCGCTGGGCGATCCCGACCGCATGGACGAGATGGACGCGCTGGTGGAGCGCTACGGCGAGGTGCAGGGCCGCTTCGAGGAACTGGGCGGCTACGCGCTGGAGGGCCGCGCGGCGGAGGTCCTCGCCGGCCTCGGCTTCTCGCAGGAGATGATGGACGGCGACGTGGGCAAGCTCTCCGGCGGCTGGAAGATGCGCGTGGCGCTGGCCCGCATCCTGCTCATGCGGCCGGACGTGATGCTGCTGGACGAGCCCTCCAACCATCTCGACATCGAGAGCCTCATCTGGCTGGAAAGCTTCCTGAAGGGCTTCGACGGCGCGCTGATGATGACGTCGCACGACCGCGCCTTCATGAACCGCATCGTCAACAAGATCGTCGAGATCGACGCCGGCAGCCTCAACACCTATTCCGGCGACTACGAGTTCTACGCCGGCCAGCGGGCGATGAACGAGAAGCAGCAGCAGGCGCAATACGAGCGCCAGCAGGCCATGCTCGCCAAGGAGATCGCCTTCATCGAGCGCTTCAAGGCCCGCGCCTCCCACGCCGCGCAGGTGCAGAGCCGGGTGAAGAAGCTGGAGAAGATCGACCGGGTGGAGCCGCCCCGCCGACGCGAGGCGGTGGCCTTCGAATTCGCCCCCGCGCCGCGCTCCGGCGAGGACGTGGCAAGCCTCAAGGGCGTCCACAAACGCTATGGCAGCAAGGTCATCTACGAGGGGCTGGACTTCCACATCCGCCGCCGCGAGCGCTGGTGCGTGATGGGCGTCAACGGCGCCGGCAAGTCCACTTTGCTGAAGCTCATCGCCGGCTCGACGGCGCCGGACGACGGCACGGTCAATGTCGGCGCCAGCGTGAAGATGGGCTATTTCGCCCAGCACGCCATGGACCTCCTGGAGGGCGAGCGCACCGTGTTCGAGACGCTGGAGGACGCCTTCCCGCAGGCGGGACAGGGCGCCCTGCGCACGCTCGCCGGCTGCTTCGGCTTCTCCGGCGACGACGCGGAAAAGCGCTGCCGGGTGCTCTCGGGCGGCGAGAAGGCGCGGCTCGTGATGGCCAAGATGCTGTTCGACCCGCCCAACTTCCTGGTGCTGGACGAACCCACCAACCATCTCGACATGGCGACCAAGGAAATGCTGGTGGCGGCGCTCGCCGATTACGAGGGGACGATGCTGTTCGTCTCCCACGACCGGCACTTCCTCGCCGCCCTCTCCAACCGCGTGCTGGAGCTGACGCAGGACGGCATCCACCAGTACAACGGCGGCTACACGGAATACGTCGCCCGCACGGGGCAGGAGGCGCCGGGGCTGCGGAACTGAGGGGAGGCTCCTCCCCTCTCCCCTCGAAGTCTGCTTTTGCCGACTTCGATCTTCACGAACAGAACTCGGCAATAGCCGAGTTCGGGCGGGAGAGGGGCTGGGGCGAGGGGTCGGTCCTGACCGCCCGTCTCGCGGCTCCTCCGCGATCCACCTTCTCCCGCAAGGAAGAAGGAACGGCGCCTCACCCCATCCCCCGCTCCCCCACCAGATGCGCTGCCGCCGATCCCGCCGCATAGAAGGCGGCCTTCCCCGCCCGCCAGCGCGGCACCGTGACGGCGGTTTCCGGCAGCGGCACCTCTTCCGCACGCGCCCGCCCCAGCACCACATCCGCAAGCAGCCGGCCGAACACCGTGCCTGGGCCGATGCCGCGTCCGTTGTAGCCGCTGATGGAGAGGACATTTCGCGCCAGCCGGCGGAAGCGCGGCAGCGCGTCGTCCGTCATGCCGATGGTGCCGTACCAGGCAGCCTCGAACGGCGCTGGCGGCAGCTCCGGAAAGAGCCGCGCCAGCGCGCGCCGGGAAAAGGCCTCATGCACCCCCGCCAGAGCGCCGAGCGCGCCGATGCTGCCGAACACCAGCCGCCCTGCCGCGTCATAGCGGAGCGAGGTGAGCACCTGCTGCGTATCCCAGATGCCTTGCCGGCCGGGCAGGATGCGCCCGCGCAGGTGATCGGGCACCGGCGGGGTGGCGAAGTTGAAATAAGGCAGCGGCACCTGCTCGCGGGCGAGGCGCTCCCACGGCCCGAAGCTGTAGGCGTCGCTTGCGACAATGATCCGGTCCGCCGCGAGCGTCCCGCCGTCCGTCCGCAGCACCCAGCCAACGGCCGTCTCCTCCGCCGTCCGTACGGGGCTTGCCGTATGGATGAGCGCCCCGGCTGCCATCGCCGCGCGGGCGAGGCCCCGGGCATAGGCGAGGGGCTGAATGGTGCCGGCTCGCGCGTCCTCAAGCGCGCCGCGATAGGTGCCGCCGCCGATCGCGGCGCGGGCCGCGTCCGCATCGAGGAGGCGCACCGGCGCACCGCGCGCCTGCCACTGGGCGGCGCGGGCCGCGATCTCGTCCCGCCCGGCGCGGCCCACGGCGCAATGCAGCGTGCCGTTCGGCGTCGCCTCGCAGGCGATGCCATGGCGGGCGACGAGGGCGAACACCTCCGCCGGGGCCCCGCCGAGGAGCGAAAGCAGCCCCTCCCCCTTCTCGGCGCCGAGGGTGGCCACGATGTCGTCGGGCATCACCCAGAGCCCGGCGTTCACCAGCCCCACATTGCGCCCCGCCCCGCCGGAGCCGATGCCGGCGGCCTCCAGCACCGTCACTTTCGCGCCCGCCTCGGCCAGCCGCAGCGCGGCGGAAAGGCCGGTATAGCCGGCGCCCACCACGGCGACATCGGCGCGCGCCTCGCCACGGAACGGCGCGGTCTCGGGCGCGGGCGGGGCGGTCATGGCCCACAGGCCGTGGCTTCTGGGATCGGTGCCGGGAGGGGGAGGCATCTGCATGGCCTCCTTTCTACAACATCGCCCGACGGCGGGAATGACCTTGCGTCCGCCGCACGGAAACGAAGAATTAACCATGTCGGCCGCACGATGGTTCGCGATCCGCTCAGATGGAACGGACCTCCGCCGCCAGTGCGTACCTCCTCCCGCAAGGAGAATCGAGCGCCGGCCTAGTTGCCGTTCAACCGGCAGGGCGCATGCTCTTTG
>JAEZMT010000254.1 GCA_023442085.1 Pseudomonadota bacterium
TGCGAGTAGCGCCCGCCATGCAGCAGCTCCTGCCACTGGCGCACCATGCCCATGTACTTGTTGTTGAGGATGAAGATCTTCACCGGCAGGTCGAACTGCACGGCCGTCGACATCTCCTGCATGTTCATGAGGATGGAGGCCTCGCCCGCGATGTCGATGCACAGGGCATCGGGATGCGCCTTCTGCGCGCCGATGGCGGCGGGCAGGCCGTAGCCCATGGTGCCGAGGCCACCGGAGGTCATCCAGCGGTTCGGCTCCTCGAAGCGGAAGAACTGCGCCGCCCACATCTGGTGCTGGCCCACCTCGGTGGAGATGTAGACATCCCGATCCTTGGTGAGGTTGTAGAGCCGCTCGATGGCATATTGCGGCTTGATGATCTCGTCCGAGCGGCGGTAGGCGAGCGAGTTGCGCGCCCGCCAGCGGTCGATCTGCGCCCACCACGCGTCGAGGGCAGCCTTGTCCACCTTCAGGCTGCGCGCCTTCCAGGCGGCCAGCATGTCGGCGAGCACGCGGGTGCAGTCGCCGATGATGGGCAGGTCCACCTTGACGTTCTTGTTGATGGACGAGGGGTCGATGTCGATGTGGATCTTCTTCGAGAAGGGGGCGAAGGCGTCAAGGCGGCCGGTGATGCGGTCGTCGAAGCGCGCGCCGATGCAGACCATCACGTCGCAATCGTGCATGGCCATGTTGGCTTCATAGGTACCATGCATGCCCAGCATGCCCAGCCACTGGCGATCGGCCGCCGGATAGGCGCCGAGGCCCATGAGGGTGGAGGTGACGGGCACGCCGGTGAGGCGGGCCAATTCGCGCAGGATGCGGCTCGCCTCGGGGCCGGAATTGATGACGCCGCCGCCGGTGTAGAAGATCGGCTTCTTCGCGCCCGCGATCAGCTCCACCGCCGCCTCGATCTGCGGCGCCTCGGCGTCGAGCTTGGGGCGGTAGGTCTTGTGGACGATGTTCTCACGGCCGACATAGGTGCCGGTGGCGAACTGCACGTCCTTCGGAATATCCACCACCACCGGGCCGGGCCGGCCGTTCTGGGCGACATAGAAGGCCTCATGCAGCGTGCGCGCGAGGTCGTTCACGTCTCGCACCAGATAGTTGTGCTTGGTG
Organism: Pseudomonadota bacterium; assembly: GCA_023442085.1. Taxonomy (GTDB): domain Bacteria; phylum Pseudomonadota; class Alphaproteobacteria; order Rhizobiales; family Xanthobacteraceae; genus Xanthobacter. Next base: position 1,114 of record JAEZMT010000254.1, read on the forward strand.
CAGGGGCGGGTGATGCCGACCGTATCGCATTCCTGGAAGGCGTCATTGCCGATGAGGTGGGTCGCCACCTGCCCGGTGATGCAGACGATCGGGATCGAATCCATCAGCGCGTCGGTGAGGCCAGTGACGGCATTGGTCGCGCCGGGGCCGGAGGTGACGAGCACGACGCCGACCTTGCCGGAGGAGCGGGCATAGCCTTCGGCCGAGTGCACGGCCGCCTGCTCGTGGCGCACCAGGATGTGCTCGATGTGGTTCTGGTGGAACAGCGCGTCGTAGATCGGCAGCACCGCGCCGCCCGGATAGCCGAAGATGTGCTCGACGCCCTGGTCGGCGAAGGCCTGGATCACCATCTCGGCGCCGGTCATCTGCTTGCTCATGGCCCAACTCCCTGCGGGATCCTTGCCGGTCCCGGCCGGCGGGCTCCGCCGGACTTCTGTCGCTGTCTCCACCCGGCCTGCGGCCCGGCTCGATCTCAAAAATTCCTCGCCGGCGCCCCGGCTCAGAAACGACGAAGGGGCCCGAAGGCCCCTCGTCACGCGCCACCTCGTTCGTCGCAGCCTCAGGCCGGACGGAAAGTGGCGCACCACCCTACGAGAAGAATAACGATCTTGCGCATGTCGGCGCCGTCCCTTTCAAAAGTTGCGCGAAATTACCCATGAGCATGGGGGCCGTCAAGCGTCTATGCACTCCGTTAGGGAATGTGCTGTAGCTTTCCGCAGCTTCCGCCGTGATATTGCCCAAAGTTGGGGGTCTGTATATCAAACCTGTGGTCCCGAAGGACCCCGATGAGGAGGGGCGCTGCCTCATGAAGAAGTTCACGCTCGCGATCTCGGCCACTCTGGTCGCAACTGCACTGTCTGCCGGCGTCGCGCTGGCGGATTGCCAGAGCGATGTCGCGTCGGTTCGCGGTGAACTGGAGGAGAAGGGCAAGGCCCTGCAGTCGGTCGTGAACAAGAAGGAAAAGAACCCGCAGGTGCTCTGCCCCGCGTTCCGCGCCTATGCCGCGGCCGAGCAGAAGTGGGTGAAGTTCCTGTCCGACAACAAGGACTGGTGTCAGGTTCCCCAGCAGGCCATCGATCAGGCCGCCGCCTCCAACAAGAAGACCGTCGATCTGCGCAACAAGATCTGCGAAGCCGCCGCCAATGGCGCGACCGGCGTCGGCGGACCCAACAAGCCCCCGCCGCAGGGCTCCATGTCCAGCGCGCTGGGCATTACCACCGGCTATAGCGTCAACGCTGAAAAGAATTCCGGCGTGTTTGGTACGCTCAACGGCAACGCCCTGAAGTGAGGTTGCCGTATTGAGTGCCCGTGAAGGGGCTGCCGCCCCGCAGATTGCCGATGCCCCGCGCGGTAACTGGGTGGAGCGCTTGGCCCCGAGCCCGGTGCGTCCGTACCTGCGACTCGCGCGGATGGACCGCCCGATCGGCTCCTGGCTTCTGCTACTGCCCTGCTGGTGGTCCACCGCCCTCGCCGCCATCGCCAATGATGACCCCTACCCCTCGGTGAAGCTGCTGGTGCTGTTCGCCATCGGCGCTGTCGCCATGCGCGGGGCGGGATGCACCTGGAACGATATTCTCGACCGCAAGATCGACCGGCAGGTGGCGCGCACGCGCGGCCGGCCCATCGCGTCCGGGCAGGTGAGCGTTCCCGCGGCCTTCGCCTTTCTCGTGTTTCAGGCCCTTGTCGGCCTCGCGGTGCTGCTGTCGCTGCCGCATTTCGCCATCGTTACCGGCATCGCCTCCCTCGGTGTGGTGGCGGTCTACCCGCTGATGAAGCGCGTCACCTCGGTGCCGCAGCTCATTCTCGGCATCGCCTTCTCGTGGGGCGCGCTGATGGGCTGGGCGAGCGTGATGCGCACAATCGCCGATCCGGCGCTGCTGCTGTTCGCCGGCTCGGTGCTGTGGGTGTTCGCCTACGACACCATCTATGCCCATCAGGACAAGGAGGACGACGCCATCGTCGGCGTTCGCTCCACCGCCCTGCTGTTCGGGCGCAGCACGGGGCTCGCCGTCTCCCTGTGCTATGTGCTGGTGGTGTTCCTGTTCGCGGGAGCGCTCATGTCGGTGCCGGTGGGGCCGTTTGCTTACCTAGGCCTGATCGGGTTCGCCCTTCACCTGTGGATGCAGGTGCGCCGGCTCGATATCGACGATCCCGAGCGCTGCCTCGCCGTTTTCAAGTCGAATCGCGACGCCGGGCTCATCCTGTTCGCGGGCCTCGCCCTCGATACCCTCCTGCCCAATACCATCCTGCCTCTCTTGCCGTAAGGGCAAGCCAGAGGGCGGTCCGATTGACGCGGTGCAGCATCAGATGGCTTGCCTCGCGGCGTCCGCGCCCCTATTTGGCAGGGCAATGAGCACCGAACCGACGCGCGCCGGCGGCGGGGATCATCCCCGGATCGCCATCGACGATGCCTTTGCCCGCCGAATGGTCGCGACCGTGGCCGAGGCCGGCGAGATGGCGCGCGGCATGTTCGCGGCTGGCGTGAAGACCTGGACCAAGGGCAATAATTCCCCCGTCACCGAGGCCGACATGGCGGTGGACGCCTTCCTGCGGGAGCATCTGACGGCGCTCGATCCCGCCGCCGGCTGGCTGTCCGAGGAATCGGCCGACACCCCCGCGCGCCTGTCCGCCCGGCGGCTGTGGGTGGTGGATCCCATCGACGGCACCCGCGCCTTCATGGCGGCGGGCAGCGACTGGGCCGTATCCGTGGCGCTGGTGGTGGAGGGCCGTCCGGTCGCCGCCGCCTTGTTTGCCCCCGCCACCGACGAGATGTTCACCGCCATCGCGGGCGCCGGCGCGTTCCGAAACGGGCGTCCCCTCACCGTATCGCCCCGTGCGCGGCTGGACGGCGCTCGGGTCGCCGGCCCGCCGGCCGACCTCGACCGCATGGCCCGCGCCGCGCCCATCGAGCGCCTGCCGCGCATTCGCTCCCTCGCGCTGCGCCTCGCGCGGGTGGCGACAGCCGAGATCGATGTCGCGCTTGCCGGGGGCAATTCCAACGACTGGGATCTGGCCGCCGCCGATCTGGTGGTGAGCGAAGCCCAGGGCCGCCTCACCGGCCATGACGGGGCGCCGTTGCGCTACAATGCTCCCGTCCCGAGCCACGCCCCTCTCGTCTGCGCCGGTGCTCCGCTGCACCCGGTCGCGCTTGAGGCCATGGGCGCACCCGTTTCTTTCAAAGCCGCATTGGATACGCCATGACTGAGACGAAGAAGCAGTTGCCCCACCTTGTGTTCGGCGGGGAATTGACCGCGATCGACAGCACCGAGTTCAAGGATCTCACCAAGCTCGACATCGTCGGCATTTATCCCGACTATGCCAGCGCCGCGGCCGCCTGGAAGGCGAAGGCGCAGCAGACCGTGGACAACGCCCTGATGCGCTACTTCGTGGTACATCTCCACCGCCTCCTCGATCCCGAAACCGGCAAGGTTCAGGGCGGGTGAGCATCGGGTTCCTCGTCCTGCCCACCGGGCAGGGCGCAACAACAACGGGCAAACCATAGATGTGGCGGCGACTGAGGACCAACCGCGCCTTCAAGGTGGCAGCGGGAACGACGTTTGCGTCCTATTTCAAGCTCGTGGCGCGGACGAGCGATTTCGTCATCGAGCCCCCTGATGTCTTCGAGGCCATCGACGAGCACCTGCCGGTGATCGTCACCTTCTGGCACGGGCAGCATTTCCTCACGCCGTTCGCCATGAAGCCCCACCACAAGGCCAAGGTGCTGATCTCCCGCCATGCGGATGCGGAGATCAACGCCATTGCCGCCGAGAAGCTCGGCGTCGGGACCATCCGCGGCTCCGGCGCCACCTCCAAGCGCGACTTCCACCGCAAGGGGGCGGTTTCCGCCACCTATCAGATGCTCGATACCCTCGCGGAAGGCATCAATGTGGCGATGACCGCCGATGTCCCCAAGATCGCCCGCAAGGTGGGGATGGGTGTCGTTACCATTGCACGCTACTCGGGACGCCCTATCATCCCGATCGCCATGGCGACCCGAAATCGCATCACCCTGAAGAGCTGGGACCGCGCCAGCCTGAACCTGCCGTTCGGGAAGGGCGCCGCCGTCGCCGGAGCCCCCATCTGGGTGGCCCGTGACGTGGACGAGGCCGGCCTCCTCGCGGCCCGCGATCAGGTGCAGGCCAGCCTTGAGGACGTGACCCGCCGGGCCGAGGCGCTGGCCGCGCGGACCTCGCGTCGATGAAGGCGCCGGCATGAAGGGGCGCAAGCTGCCCATCACTCTGCGCGCCTACCGGCGGGCGAGTTCCGTGGCGTCGCTGCTGGCTCCGGCCTGGCTGTCCTATCGCGTCCGCAAGGGCAAGGAAGATCCCGCGCGCCTCGCCGAACGGCGCGGCTATGCCAGCACCGAGCGCCCCCCCGGCCCGCTGGTGTGGGTGCATGGCGCCAGCGTCGGCGAGGTCATTTCCGTCCTGCCGCTGATCGAGCGGCTGACGCAGCGCGGCTTCCGCGTGCTGCTCACCTCCGGCACGCTCACCTCCAGCCGGGTGGCCGAGCGGCGGGCGCCGCCCGGTGTCATCCACCAGTTCGTGCCTCTGGACGCGCGCGCCTTCGTCGCCCGCTTTCTCGACCACTGGTCGCCGGACCTCGTGCTGCTGGCCGAATCCGAACTCTGGCCGAACCTGCTCTCCGAGCTCGGCCGGCGGGGAACGCCCATCGTGCTCATCAACGGCCGGCTCTCCGAGCGTTCCGCCCGGCGCTGGGGAAAGCTGCCCAAGAGCGCACGGGCCCTGCTCTCCCGCGTCGATCTGTGCCTCGCCCAGAGCGAGGAGGATGGCGCGCGCTTCCGGGCACTGGGCACGCCGCGCGTGGAAGTGTGCGGCAACCTCAAGTTCGACGTGCCGCCCCCCTCCGCCGACCCGGCCGAACTGCAGCGGCTGGACAAGGCGCTCGGCAAGCGGCCCATCCTGCTCGCCGCCTCCACCCACGAGGGCGAGGAGGCGCTGATGCTGGAGGCGCACGAAATCCTCACCTCCAAGATCCCGGACCTCGTGACCGTGATCGCCCCCCGCCATCCGGAGCGCGGTGCGGATGTGGCAGGCCTGGCCCAGGCGGCGGACCTCGCCACCCGCCAGCGCAGCCTCGGCGAGCTGCCGGACAAAGAGACCGACATCTACATCGCCGACACCATCGGCGAACTGGGCTTGTTCTACCGCATGGCGCCTGTGGTCTTCATGGGCGGCTCGCTTGTGGAGCATGGCGGGCAGAACCCCATCGAGCCGGCGAAACTCGGGGCGGTGGTGCTGCATGGGCCACATGTGTGGAACTTCGCCAACATCTACGAGCGGCTCGATGCCGACGAAGGCGCGGCGGAAGTGACCGACGCGCTGGGCATCGCCCGCGCCGCCTATGCCCTTATCAAGGACCCGCAACTGCATGGCGAGATGGCGGACGCCGCCCATGCGGCCGTGACATCGCTCGGCGGCGCGCTGGACCGCACGCTCGCCGCCATCGAGCCCTATCTCGTCCACATCCGCCTGCAGGCCCGCTGATGCTGCGCGCGCCCGCCTTCTGGTGGCGCGACCGGCCCGGCCTTGCCGCCGCCCTGCTCTCTCCGGTGGCGGCGGTGATCGGCGGCGTCGCGCTGCGCCGGCTCGGGCAGGCCGGCGGTTCGGTGAACGTGCCGGTGATCTGCATCGGCAATCCCACGGTCGGCGGCGCGGGCAAGACGCCCACCGCCATCGCCCTCATCGAGCGGCTCAAGACGCGCGGCGCGCGGCCCTTCGCATTGCTGCGCGGGCATGGCGGCAAAGCCAAGGCGCCCCTTCGCGTCGATCCCGGCGCCCACAGCGCGTCGGACGTGGGCGACGAAGCCCTGCTGCTCGCCCGCCACGCGCCCACCATCGTCGCCGGTAGCGATCGTCTGGGTGGCGCGCGGCTGGCAGTGGCGCAGGGCGCGAGCCACGTGGTGATGGACGACGGCTTCCAGAATCCCTCGCTCAGCAAGGACAGCGCGCTGCTGGTGATCGACGCCGGCGTGGGTGTGGGCAACGGCCAAGTCACACCGTCCGGCCCCCTGCGCGCGCCCCTGGCACCGCAGCTCGCCATGGCCGATGCGGTGCTGGTGATCGGCGAGGGCGCGCCGGGCGAGCGGGTGGCCGTCGCGGCGGGCGCGGCGGGGCTTCCCGTGTGGCGCGGGCATCTCGCGCCGGAGCCTGCGGCCATCGCGGCGCTGGAGCGCGCGCCGCTGATCGCCTTCGCCGGCATCGGACGGCCGGAGAAGTTCTTCGCCACGCTGGAGGCCTGCGGACTGACGGTGGTCGCCCGCCATGCCTTCGCCGACCACCACCCCTACCGGCCAGAAGAAATCGCCCGCCTCGCGGCGGAAGCGGCGCGGCGCGGGGCGCGGCTGGTGACGACGCAGAAGGATCACGCGCGGCTGGCACCCGAGGTCGGGGCCGGCATCGCCACCCTGCCCGTCCGCCTCGTCCTCGATGGCACGGATGCGCTGGATGTCCTGATCGACCGCGCCGAGGCCCGCGCCGCCGCGCGAATGTCCTGATGCGCCTCAGCGCTGCCGGGCCAGCAGCGCGGTCGCCGCCACCGTCAGCCAGCCGAGGATCATCAGGCTGCCGCCGAACGGCGCGCTGCCGCCCAGGAGCTTGACATCCATCAAGGCCCGCGCCGCCAGATCGCCCGAAAACAGAAGCGTGCCGAGCGCGATGGCGCTTGCCCCCACCTTCAGCAGCACGCCCCCGCGGGTGAGCTGAAGGGCAAGGGCCACCAGCGCAGCCAGCGCGGCGGCGTTGAACAGCAGGAAGTGCGCGGCGGTTTCCAGATTGGTTCCGCCGCCCACATGGGCCGCCGCTGCCGAAGCGGCGACGCCGGCCGCGCCGAACAGGCCGGCAAGAAGGACGAGAAGACGGGTCCAGAGGTCCATCGGGCGTTTCCTTGAGGCGCCGCGGCCGATCGCGGGCAGCCGTCTATACGCCCACCAACAGGGTCGCGGTGCATGACATCGCGGCGCAGGGTGTGACGGCGCCCGTCACGATCCCCCGGCAAAGCCCGGGGCCAACCAAGGGCTATGAGCCCAAAGTCTGGCTGGGCGGTGCCTTGTAGAGCGTCGAGGCGCTCAGCATAATCCGCCCCAACCAAGGCGGGTACCGCCGTGAACGATGGACAGCGGACGAAGCAGTCCGCGCGAGGGAGGCTTGAAGATGTCCGACAAGGTCTACGACGTTCCGTCCCAGTGGGCCCAGAAGGCCTATGTGGACGACGCGCACTATCAGTCCATGTATGCCGCCTCGGTCAACGACCCGAACGCCTTCTGGGGCGAGCACGGCAAGCGGATCGACTGGTTCACGCCCTACACGAAGGTGAAGAACACCTCGTATGATCCCGGCCACGTCTCCATCAAGTGGTTCGAGGACGGCGTCACCAACGTCGCCTACAATTGCGTGGACCGGCATCTCGAGACCCGCGGCGACCAGGTGGCCATCATCTGGGAGGGCGACAGCCCCGACGAGAGCCGCAAGATCACCTATCGCGAACTCTCCTCCGAGGTGAACAAGCTCGCCAACGTGCTGCGCAACCGCGGCGTGGAGAAGGGTGATCGCGTCACCATCTATCTGCCGATGATCCCCGAAGCGGCGTTCGCGATGCTCGCCTGCGCGCGGCTCGGCGCCATTCACTCCATCGTGTTCGGCGGCTTCTCCCCGGACAGCCTCGGCGGGCGCATCGCCGACTGCGGCTCGAAGGTGGTCATCACCGCGGACGAGGGCCTGCGCGGCGGCCGCAAGGTGCCGCTGAAGGCCAATGTGGACGCGGCCGTGAACCAGATCGACGGCGGCGTGGACCACGTGATCGTGGTGCGCCGCACCGGCGGCAAGGTGGACATGGTTCCCGGCCGCGACGTCTATTACGACGAAGCCGCCGCCATGGTGACGGACGAGTGCCCGGCCGAGCCCATGAACGCGGAAGACCCGCTGTTCATCCTCTATACCTCCGGCTCCACCGGCAAGCCGAAGGGCGTGCTGCACACCACCGGCGGCTATCTCGTCTATGCGTCCATGACGCACCAGTACGTATTCGACTATCACCCCGGCGACATCTACTGGTGCACCGCGGACGTGGGCTGGGTGACGGGCCATTCCTACATCATCTATGGTCCGCTCGCGAACGGCGCCACCACGCTGATGTTCGAGGGCATCCCGAACTATCCCAGCATGTCCCGCTTCTGGGACGTGATCGACAAGCACCAGGTGTCGATCTTCTACACCGCCCCCACCGCCATCCGCTCGCTGATGCAGGCGGGCGAGGAGCCGGTGAAGAAGACCTCGCGCGCCTCCCTGCGCCTGCTCGGCTCGGTGGGCGAGCCCATCAATCCGGAAGCCTGGGAGTGGTATTACCGCGTGGTCGGCGAGGAGCGCTGCCCCATCGTCGATACGTGGTGGCAGACCGAGACCGGCGGCATCCTCATCACCCCCCTGCCCGGCGCGACGAAGCTCAAGCCCGGCTCGGCCACCCGCCCCTTCTTCGGCGTGCAGCCGGAAGTCGTGGATGCAGCCGGCACGGTGCTGGACGGCGCCTGCGAGGGCAACCTTGTGATCGCCGACTCTTGGCCCGGCCAGATGCGCACGGTCTACGGCGACCATGAGCGCTTCGAGCAGACCTACTTCGCCACCTACCCCGGCAAGTATTTCACCGGCGACGGCTGCCGCCGCGACGCGGACGGCTTCTACTGGATCACCGGCCGCGTGGACGACGTGATCAACGTCTCCGGCCACCGCATGGGCACGGCGGAGGTGGAAAGCGCCCTCGTCGCCCATCCGAAGGTGTCGGAGGCGGCGGTGGTCGGCTTCCCGCACGACATCAAGGGCCAGGGCATCTATGCCTATGTCACCCTGATGGCCGGCGAGGAGCCCTCCGAGGAGCTGCGCAAGGAGCTGGTGGCCTGGGTGCGCCGGGAGATCGGCCCCATCGCCTCGCCTGACCTGATCCAGTTCGCGCCGGGCCTGCCCAAGACCCGCTCGGGCAAGATCATGCGCCGCATCCTGCGCAAGATCGCCGAAGACCAGTTCGAGAGCCTCGGCGACACCTCGACGCTGGCCGATCCCGGCGTGGTGGAAGACCTCATCAGCAACCGCCAGAACAAGCGCGACGCCGCCTGAGGCTCTTCCGCCTGACAAGAACGACACCACAAGGCCGGCGTCCCTCGGGGCGCCGGTTTTCTTTTGGGGCCCACCGCACAAGAAAAACCGGGCGCTCGCGAGAGGCCCGGCGGGAGGATTGTGACGAAGACAAAACGGCGAGGGGGGCTCGCCACGCCGCTCAGTGCGAGCGGCTGACCACCGTGTATTCGCCGGCGGCGACCCGTTCGGCGACGCGCGCGACATATTCGGAACTTGCGGCCTCGCCATAGGTGGCGACGAGGCTGCGGAGGGCCGTGAACAGCGCGGCCTGCACGAGGCAATCCTCGTCCAGCCCCTCGCGCACGGCCTCGACCCACGCATCGTTCAGATAGGTCAAAGCGGCGTGGCGGTCATCGGCGGCCATGTCCGAGATTTCGGGCAGGTCGATGACGGGGTTGGTCAGGGTGGACACGTTTGGCTGCCTCCGCGCCGCAGAACCGAACGGCGCACGGGATATCTAGCACTTCACGCAGGGCGATTCAGGCGAGTTCTGACCAAAAGGTTAACACGGAACCGGTCAATTGCCCCCATACCGCACGACGATTTCGTGCGTGAGGCGCCCGCCCTCGTCGAGTTGGCGGTCCACGGCCATCCGCGCGGCCGGCGTGCAGCTGCGGTAGACCTCCGCATAGCTGGAATAGCCGCGGTTGAAGCTGGCGATGATCTTGGTGCGGCGCGTCTCCGACGGCTGCTCGGTGTCGATCAGCGCCTGCATCTCGTTGCGCCAGCGCTGGGCCTCGGCAGTGACGCCGCACAGGGGCCGCAGGTAATGCAGGGCGCCGAGGATCTCCGCGAGCCGCATCAGGTCGCCGTCATAGGGCGGTGGCGCGCCTTCCGTCGGCCCGGCGGCGCGCGCGGGACCGGCCAGCACGAGGCCGGCGGCGAGAAGGAGAGAGATGGCGCGCATCAGCATGGTTCCGCCGTCACTCCTGCGGCCCGCGGCGCGCCGGGTCAAGGGGGCGAACGGCGCAGCCCTCACATCTCGCCCATCAGGAGCGCGGCCTTGGCCACCACCTCGGCGAGCCCCTCGGTGGTGGTGAGGCTCGCGACCTCGTTGGGCCGGAACCAGCCCACCTCCGCCGCCTCTTCGCCCGGCATGGGCTCCCCGCCGCGCCAGCGGGCGGCATGGGCGAGCACCACGAAATGGGCCTTCAGCTCGCCGTCGCCGTTGCGGACGATGATGTCGCGGGCGGCGGCGAGGCCGATGATCTCGGCCTCCACGCCCACCTCCTCCATCACCTCGCGCACGGCCGCCTCGGCCACCGTCTCGCCCGGCTCCACGCGCCCGCCCGGCAGGCTCCACAGCCCGGCACCGGGATTGGCGGCGCGGCGGGCGAGCAGCACGAGGGGGCCGCGGAACACGGCGGCGCTGGCGGCGAGGGTCGGGCGCACCTCCACCGGCGGGAGGGCCGGCGTCTCGCGCTCAAGGGTGTCGGACATGGGAAATCCCGGAACGGAAAGGGTCGCGGCCACCCGTGACGGACGGCTTGTGGCGTTTCGGCCGGAGCTTACCTTTCCCCGATCCGAGGAGCACGCGATTCGTGACCGAGCCAGCCGTCCCCGCCAAACCCGCCACAAAAGCCATCCGGCGCGCCGGCGCCGCCCCGCGCGCATGGCAGCGCATGCTCTCCGGCCGCCGCCTCGATCTGCTCGACCCCTCCCCCCTCGACGTGGAGATCGAGGACATCGCCCACGGCCTCGCCCGCGTGGCGCGCTGGAACGGCCAGACCTCAGGCGCCAACATCTTCTCGGTGGCGCAGCATTCCCTGCTGGTGGAGAAGATCTCCCGCCGCACCCATCCGGATCTCGACGCCCGCTGGCGCCTGTGCGTGCTGCTGCACGACGCGCCGGAATACGTGATCGGCGACATGATCTCCCCGTTCAAGGCGGTGCTGGGCGGCGACTACAAGGCCGTGGAGGCGCGCCTCCTCAATGCCATCTGCGTGCGCTTCTCGCTGCCGGTGGGCTGGCCCGATCAACTTTTGAAGATCGTCAAAGCGGCGGACCGCGCCTCGGCCTATTTCGAGGCGACGCGGCTGGCGGGATTTGCGGAAGAGGAGGCGAAAGCCTTCTTCGGCCGCCCGGCCCGCCTCGACGCTGGGGTGGAAAAGGATTATCTCACCCCCTGGGAGGCGGAAACGGCGAAAGCCCGTTTCCTCAAGAGATTCGAGGAGCTTGCGCCATGATCCATGTCTGCTCCCTCGCCAAGCTGCACGAAACGGTGGAAC
>JAEZMT010000470.1 GCA_023442085.1 Pseudomonadota bacterium
CTGGCACGCGCCACCAGGTTTCCGGCAGGGTGCCGTAGAGCGAGGCCCGCCCGGGCCGGGCGATATGGGTCCAGCGCGCAAGCCACTGCCCGGGCGTGTGGAACAGCGGCACCGCATAGGCGCCCGAGATGAGCACCCGGTCGAGCGCCCGCGCGGCGGCCACGTAGCCGGCTTCGTCCCGCGCCGCGATGAGGGCGGCGATGGTGGCGTCGATGGCCGGCGCCTTCGCGCCCATGTAGTTGCGGCTCCCCGGCGTGTCGGCGGCGGCGGCGCCAAAATAGAAGGCCTGTTCGTTGCCGGGCGAGAGGGATTGCGACCAGGCATAGGGCATCAGGTCGAAATCGTAGGCCTGTCGGCGGGTGTCGAACTGCACGGCATCCACGTAGCGCACGTTGAGCGTGATGCCTGCCCGCTTCAGCTGCGCCTGCCAGGCGAGGGCAAGGCGCTCCTGGTCCCGCGTTACAACCATCAGCTCCAGCGCCAGCGGCCGTCCGCTTGCTGCATTCACCAGCGCGCCCTTGCGCAGCACGAAGCCGGACTGCTCCAGCAGATCGAGCGCGGCCTTGAGGCGGGTGCGGTCACGGCCTGACCCATCGGACACCGGGGGCCGATAGGTGCCCGCCAGCACGTCGGGCACCACCGAGCCGGGGAAGGGGGCGAGCAGCTTGCGTTCCAGCCCGTCCGCCGGCCGCCCGATGCTGGAGAGGACCGAGCCCTCGAAGAAGCTGCCGGTGCGCCGGTAGAGACCGTGGTAGAAGCTGCGGTCCAGCCATTCGAAATCGAACAGCTCGATCAACGCGCGCCGCACCCTGATGTCGTCCATCGGCGGACGCCGCGTATTGAAGACGAAGGCCGAATAGGGCTTCGGAATGCCGGTGGGAATGGTCTCCCTCACCACCTCGCCGGACCGGACGGCGGGAAAATCGTAGGCCGTCTCCCAGCGTCCCGGATCTGTCTCGAAGCGGGCGTCGATGAGACCTTTGCGGAATGCCTCGAATTCGCTGTTCGCATCCCGGAAGTAAACGAAATCCAGGCGGTCGAAATTGTAGAGGCCGCGATTGAACGCGACGTTCCGCCCCCAATAGTCCGGATTGCGCTCCAGCGTGAGCGAGGCACCGGCGTTTAGCTGGCTCACTTTGTAGGGGCCGGAGCCGAGGAGCGGGGTGAGCGTCGTCTCCTCGAACCGCGACCGGTCGATCGCCTGCGCGCTGAAGACTGGCATCAGCCCCATGATGAGCGGCAACTCGGGGTCCGGCTCGGTGAAAGTGAAACGCACGGTATGGGCGTCCGGCGCCTCGGCCTTGGCGACCTTGCCGTAGTAGAGCCGATGATTGGGCCGGCCCATGTCGCGCATGAGGGCGAAAGAGAACATCACGTCGGCGCTGGTCAGCGCGCTGCCGTCCGAGAAGCGGGCGGCCGGATCGAGGGCGAACTCGACGAAGGAGCGCGTCTCGTCGGTGGAGACGGCACGCGCGAGCAGCGGGTAGAGCGTGAAGGGCTCGTCCAGCGAACGCGCCATCAGGCTTTCGGTGACCATGCCGCGCAGGACGGCGGGGGAAGTGCCCTTCACGATGAAGGGGTTGAGGCTGTCGAAGGTGCCGAGCAGTGAAAGCGTCAGCCGTCCGCCCTTGGGGGCATCGGGATTGGCGTAGGCGAGCGACGTGAAGCCGGGCGGAAGTGCGGGCGCCCCGCGCATCGCGATGGCCGGCGCCTTGTCGAGCGGCTGGGCCACGGCCCGGTGCTCGCCTCCAGGCGCCAGCACCAGGGCGCCGGCGAGAAGGCAGGCTGTCCCCGTCGCGCGCAGGGCTTTTCCGCAGGCGGTCATCATGGCCCTCCGACGCAGCATTGCCCCGCGAGGCCGAAGCATAGCAAAGGCGGGTTCATGATTCGTATGCCATAATCGGGTGCCCGCGCGGGGCGTCCCGTCAGCATTTGCCGCAGGTTGCAGAGGGCGCCGTCAGTTGGCCGCATTCCTCCGCAATCTAGCGCTCGCCGCCAGATGTGAAGATGACGACCGGTTTGTCACCTTCTCGCCTTAATTGGGCAGGAGAGAGCCGGTGTCCGAGAGGGGGCGCGGGGTGCTCCGGCGTGCGCGCGCGCCTGCGCATGCGGGAGCCCGGCGGCAGAGACCACAGGAAAGGCCACGATGACGAAGACCCATTCCACCGCGCGGCTCACGGCGTCCGTCGCCGCCACGCTGCTCACTGTGGCGCTCGCCGGTCCGGCCTTTGCCCAGACCCAGCCCTCCACGACCCAGCCGGCCAAGCCTGCCGCCCCCGCCAAGCCGGCGGCGCCCGCCGCCGCCCCGGCTGCCAAGCCTGGGGCGCCTGCCGCTGCCGCACCCGGTGGTGCGGCGCAGCCCGGCCAGGCCCAGCAGGGCGAGCCCGACGTGAAGTTCTCCGCCTCGCCGTGGCAGAAGATCTGCCAGGAAGTGCCTGAGCGGAAGAAGCAGGTTTGCGTGCTGACCCAGGTGCTCGGCGTGGAAAGCCAGGCGATCGCCAAGGTCGACATCATCGAAATGCAGGATGAGCCCAAGAAGCACATCAACATCTCCGTGCCGCTCGGCATGCGCCTGCAGCCCGGCCTGCGCATCACCCTCGACAAGGATCCGGTGAACATCCCGTTCGTGCTGTGCCAGCCCATCCAGGGCGGCGGCGCGACCTGTATCGGCGATCTCGAGGTGGACGGCACCTTCGTCGCCAAGCTGCGCAAGGCCAATGCGGTCTATCTGCAGATGGTGAACGGCACCGGCCGCACCCTGAGCCTGCCCATCTCCAATGGCGATTTCGGCAAGGCCTATGACAGCCCCGGCATGGACGCCAAGGTGGCCATGGAGCTCGAGCGCAAGCGTGTGGAGGAAGCCCGCGCCGCGGCCCAGCAGCAGGAAGAGCAGGGCAAGGCCGCTCTTCTGAAGAAGGGCCAGGAGCTGGAGAAGGCCAAGACCGGCCAGTGATTTCCGGCCGGTGAATTTCCGGCCTTGTGATCGGTCTCAACGTTAAAAACCCCCGGCACCGCCGGGGGTTTTTGTTTTCCGGCTCTCCTTGCGAAAGGCCGGGTCACACGTCGGGGCAGACGGGTCGGGTCACTGCGGCTCCAGCACGGGCTCGGTCGCAGGGGAGAGAAAGAGGTCGAGCATGCGGCTGGTGGCGATGCGCTGGGCCTGAAGCACGGCCCCTGCCATGCCCTGAGCATCCGCCGCGGCTTCCTGCGCCAGCGACAGCGCGGTGGGGAAGGGCGCGGTCAGCTCGGCCGTCACCTCGTCATGCTCGAACTTCAGCTCCGCATCATACTTGCGGGCGATCTGCTGCATCCGCCGGTTATGGGCGAGGCAGCTCATGAACAGCGAGCGGATGCCGCGATTGCGCGCGGTGAGGATCACCCGGTCGAGCAGCAGGGTGCCAAGGCCGTGGTTCTGAAATTCGGTCTCGACGCTGAAGGCGGCTTCCGCCTCGCCGGGCAGCACGTCGCCCATGGGGTAGAGCTCGGCGGCGGCACGCAGCTCGCCGTCGACGAAGACGCCATGCACGATGGCCCCGGTGCGGAACACCCGCGACGCGTAGCGCTCGATGAATTCAGGGGATACTGCGGAGCCGAACCTGAACCGGCGGCTGTCCGTATCGAGCCTGAGGAGATGGTCCCGGAACTGTCCGGGCTCTCCGGTCCAAAGCTTCCGGATAATCCCCAGTGCGACCTCAGCGGTCATAATGGTCTCCAGACTTGGCGTCTAAAACCTCCGGTTCCTCCCGGTCGCCCCCGCTTCTTGGTGGCCTCAAACTATGTGCAGCGCAGCAAAGGTCAATAGGGCTGACGTTGACCAATACGGCAAAGCCATGCCGATTTGGAGGCTTTGCCAGTTAGCTTTTTGATTTCGCTCAAACAAAATGAGCCATGCGCCAGCCGCAGCTCTGCTGCGCTGCAACAGAGGCGTGCGGACATGGGTCCGCCGCAATCCCAGAGGGCCGGTGTCACCGCACCAGAATCGCGCGGAAATCGTTGACGTTGGTGAGGGTCGGCCCCGTCATCACCAGCCGCTCGAGGGCGGAGAAGAAGCTGTAGCCGTCGTTATTGGCAAGGTAATCGTCCGGCTTCAGCCCGCGCGCCGCGGCGTCCGCCAGCAGCGCGGCGTCGAACCAGGCGCCTGCATTGTCCTCGGTGCCGTCCACGCCGTCCGTGTCGCAGGAGATGGCGGAGATGCCCTCCCGCCCCTTGAGTGCGATGGCCAGCGCGAGCAGGAATTCCACGCTGCGTCCGCCCCGCCCCTTGCCGCGCACAGTCACCGTGGTCTCTCCGCCGGAGAGCAGCACGCAGGGCGCGGCAGCCGGCAGGCCGTGCTCGGAGGCGGAGCGGGCGATGCCGGCGAAGACGTTGCCCGCCTCGCGCGCCTCGCCCTCGATGGCGTCGCCGAGGATCAGGGGGGTCAGGCCGAG
>JAEZMT010000385.1 GCA_023442085.1 Pseudomonadota bacterium
GATGGCGTCGCCATGGACCGCATCCTCTCCACCGCGCGGCCGGATCTGGTGATCCTCGACCTCATGCTGCCCGGCGAGGACGGGCTCTCCATCTGCCGCCGCCTCAGGGCGCGGGGCGGTCTGCCCATCCTGATGCTCACCGCCAAGGGCGACGATGTGGACCGCATCGTCGGGCTGGAGATGGGCGCCGACGATTATCTGCCGAAGCCGTTCAATCCGCGCGAGCTGCTCGCCCGCATCCGCGCCGTGCTGCGCCGGGCGGACGGCGCGCTGGCGGAGGCCTCCCCGCGCAATCGCCGCGTCACCTTCGCCGGCTTCGTGGCGGATCTCGATGCCCGCAGCGTCGCCGGGGCCGAGGGCGGGGCGCTCGACCTCACCTCGGCGGAGTTCGAGCTACTCGCCTGCTTCCTGGAGCGGCCAAAGCGCGTGCTCTCCCGCGACCAGCTGCTGGACTGGACGCGCGGGCGCTCGGCCGATCCGTTCGACCGCACCATCGATGTCTCCGTCAGCCGCCTGCGGCGCAAGCTCTCCGCCGTGTCGGACGACGCGGCCAGCCTCATCAAGACCGTACGCAATGGCGGCTATCTCCTCACCGTCGATGTCCGCCCCCTCTGATCCCGCGCACCGCCCCCGCCGCTTCGGCCTTGCCGCGCGGCTGGCGCTGATCGTGGTCGGCGGCCTTTTGGCGGTGCAGGTGCTGATGCTGCTCGCGTACGTGGCGGAGCGCGAGCGAGCGGCCGCGCCGAGCGCTTTCGTGCCGGCGATGCAGCGTGTCGCCGCGCTTGTTCAGCTTCTGGAGCGTCTGCCGCCGGGCGAGCGCGACCTCGCCTTGCGCGCCGTCGCGACCTCGGGCTTCCAGCCCGCGATCCGCACGGAGCGGCCGCAGATCGAAAGTCCCCGTCTGCTCCGCTTCGCCGAGCGTCGGCTGCGGCAGCTCATCGGCGGACCACCCGACCGCTTCATCGCCGTGGCGCTCACCGGCGCCAGCCGCCCCCTGCGCCCGGTCGATCGCCTGCGCGACCTGCGCGGCGCGAACCTCACCGTCGCCATCGGGCTTGCGGGCGGGGATTATCTCGAAATCGTCGCCGGCGGCGACATCACCGTGCGCTTCCTCGGCCTGCCGGTGGGGCTCGTCGCCGGCATCCTCGGCTTCCTCGTGGCGCTCCTCGCCCTCCTCGCGGTGCGCCGGGAGACGCGCCCCTTGTCCGATCTCGCGGTGGCGGTGGAGCGGTTCGGCGTCCAGTTGCAGCCCTCGCACGTCAAGGAGCGCGGAGCGCCGGACGTGCGGCTGGTGGTGCGGGCGGTGAACGCCATGCAGGATCGCATCGTCGAGCTGGTGCGCATGCGCACGCTGGTGCTCGGCGCCATCAGCCACGATCTGCGCACCTATCTCACCCGCCTGCGCCTGCGGCTGGAACTGATGCCCCCCGGCGATCAGGTGGAAAAGGCGCAGGCCGATCTCGATGGAATGCATGCGCTGGTGGACGACGCCCTCGCCTTCGCCCGCGCCTCCTTCTCCCCCGCCTCGGACGAGACGGTGGACCTCGCCGCGCTGGCGCGCGCCGAGTGGGAAGCGCGCCGGGCGCAGGGCGCGGCCGTCACGCTCACCGGGGCGGACGCACCGCTGGTGGTGGAGGGCAATCGCGGGGCGCTCGCCCGCGTGCTGGCCAATCTCGTCGGCAACGCCATCGCCTACGGCACGTGCGCGGACATCTCCCTGCACGATCGCGGCGATGCGGCGGAGCTGGTGGTGGAGGATCGCGGGCCGGGCATCCCGGCGGGCGAACGCGAGACGGTGTTCGAGCCCTTCTACCGGCTGGAGCCCTCGCGCAACCGCGACAGCGGGGGCGCCGGGCTCGGCCTCACCATCGTGCGGCAGATCGCCGAGGGGCATGGCGGGAGCGTCATCATCGACGACCGCCCCGGCGGCGGCGCGCGCCTCCTCGTGCGGCTGCCGAAGCCGGGCGCCCCCAAAGCCTGAGCGGCGTTCAGTCCTTCAGCGCGGCCTCGACCCCCGCCGCCACGGCGAAGAGGGCGGCATCCGTCCCCGGTGCGCCGGCGAGCATGAGGCCGGCGGGCAGGCCGCCTTCGCCGGTGAGGGGCAGGGAGATGGCGCAGCCGTCGATCATGTTGATGAGGGTGGGGTTGCGCAGGGCCATGATGTTGGCGCGGCCATAGGCATCGTCATCGGTGAGCAGATCGGCGATGCGCGGCGGGGCGATGGCGACGGTGGGCAGCGCCAACGCATCGAAGCCCGCGAGCCGCGCAGCGGCGCGGGCGACGAGACCGGCGCGGGCCGCGACCAGATCCACATAATCCGCTGCCGACTGCTCGGCCCCGCGCCGCACGCGGACGGAGACGCGCGGGTCGTAGGCCTCGCCCTTCTCGGCCAAGAGGCGACGATGGACCGCATAGGATTCCGCCGCCGCGAATCCGCCCTTGGCATTGAGGGTGGCGATCTCGCCGAACTCGGGGAAAGGCGCGGAGACGATCTGCGCGCCGGCCTTGGCGAGACGATCCAGCGCCGCCTCGAAGGCGGCAGCCACCGGGGCGTCCAGACCGTCGAGGGCGACGGTCGTCGGCAAGAGGAGTCGCAGGCCGGCGACCGGACGGGCCGGCAGTGGCGTCTCGCCGCCCGAGAGAATGGCGTCGAGCGCCGCGCAGCAGTCCACCGAGCGGGCGATGGGGCCGATGGAATCCAGCGTCGTGGAGAGCGGGAAGGCGCCGTCGCGCGGCACGCGGCGGGCGGTGGGCTTGAAGCCGACGAGGCCGCAGAAGGCCGCCGGGATGCGGCAGGAGCCGCCCGTGTCGGTGCCGAGCGCCGCATGGGCCATGCCGTCCGCCACCGCAACCGCGCCGCCGGAGGAGGAGCCGCCGGAGACGCGCGGGCTGGTCGCCCGCTCGAAGGGGGCGGCGGGATTGCCAGTGTGCGGGTTCATGCCGAGGCCGGAATAGGCAAATTCCGTCATGGTGTTGCGGCCGACAAGCACAAATCCGGCCCGGCGCAGGCGCGCCACGGCTGGGGCGTCCGCCTTGGCCGGGGGGGAGTCGCGCAGCACCTTGGAGCCCGCCGCAGTGACCTCGCCGGCCACGTCGAACAGGTCCTTGATGCCGATGGGAATGCCAGCGAAGGGCGAGGGCGCGGCCCCCGCCTTGCGCAGCATGTCCTGCGCATCGGCGGCCGCGCGGGCCGCCTCCCGGTTCACCCGCACGAAGGCGCGTCCGCCCTCCCCGTCCGGAGCGTCGATGCGCGCGATGCAGTCCTCCACCA
>JAEZMT010000058.1 GCA_023442085.1 Pseudomonadota bacterium
GGCGCCGCGCGGAGCGCGACGCCTTTGTCTGTCTCAGGTCCGGGTCGGGCGACCCGGCCAACCTCACTTGAGGGCGAGGAAGGAGGTGTCGAAGGAGAGGCTGGCCACGTAGCGGTCGCCGCAGACGTTCTGCAGGCCGGAGATCACGCCGCAGGTGCCGAAGGGAGCGAAGCCGACGCCCTGCACGAAGGCCGGGCCTTCGGAGAGGGTGCTGCCGTAGTAGCGCAGGTCGAGGGTGGCAGCCTTGTAGGTGAAGGCGACGCCCACGTTCCAGGTGGTGTAGGAGGGCAGCTCGTAGTTGGCGACGAAGATGTTGCCGAGGTCGGTCTGGCCGAGCCACTGATAACCGAGCTCACCCGAGATGTAGAAGCCGACGTCCTTGACCGGGCTCCACTTGGTGAAGTCGATCTTGGCGGTGCCCGACAGATAGGTGCCGGTGGAGCCAGAGCCGGCGTAGCTGCTGGTGTAGTAGAGGTTGCCGCCGACGGTGAACACGTCGTTGATGACGTAGGTCGGCTTGAAGTAGACTTCCCAGTAATCGATGTTGACCGAGGGAAGGCCGGGGGCCAGCGTGTTCACGCCGATCTCGCCCGGATAGTAGTAGTAGACGAAGCCGACGTCGGCGGTGAAGGCGCCCCAGGTGTGACGCAGGCCGAAGTAGAGGTCGACTTCAGCCGAGGCGTCGGTCAGGCCGGTGAAGCCGCCGAACTGGTTGACCGGGGGGAAATCCACGTTGGACGCCCACACGCCGCCGTAGATCCAATCGAAGAGGCGGAGTTCGGCGTAGCCCTGGACGGCAGCGTTGCCGTCAGTCTGCGAGATGCCGCGGAACACGTAGTCGGTGGCGAGCTTCACACCGAAGGCCACGTCCCAGAGGGGGGCCGGCTCGGGCGCCGCAACGGCCTTCAACGGCATGGGCGAGCTGAGGTCCGCGGCACCGGCGGTGCCCATGGACGCAGCCCCGGCCAGGAGCATGGAGGCGGTGACGACTGCAAACTTATTCATAACGGTTTTCCCCGCAGCGATCTGGAACGATAAAAATCAGGTCGCGGCTCCAAGTCCAATGCGAAATTTGAGGCAGCAAGTGCCGTCGCTTTAGGCAAACCGTTCCAATTGCTCGATTCTGCTGTTGCATCGTTGCAACGCACTGTGCCGAAACGGTACGGCGGGGCGTTCCTGCCAGGAAAAGGATGTGCCGCCGGAGACGGTTGTGACCGTGCCATCGCTATCGCAGAGGTAAAATATTCAGGTCGAGTGACGCTTTCCGATCACACGCGCCCTGTCATCGGGTGGCCAAATCGGAGCAAGCATCAGCTGAAGGTGGCAAGCCCGTGATTCTCGCGTGGCCGGGCTGCGTCACGGGCGGCGTGGTCAGGGGCGCGTCATGAGAAGCGGTCGCCCGCGTTCGGGCGTGCGCGCCCAGCCGCCGTCCTCCTGCCGGGCGAAGCGGATGACCGAGGCGCCGCCTTCTCCCCGCACGAGGATGTTGCCGCCCTCGATGTCCCACGCGGTCGGGCCGAAGCGCAGCAGCGCGGCATCGCAGCCATTCGCCACGTTCAGACGGAAGCCGCCACCCTTGGCCGGGGCATCGAGCAGCGTTACCCGGCATACCGGCGGCGCGCCCGCCTGGCGGGCGAGGTCCCAGTCGCCCACCACCTCCTCGGTCTTGATCTCGGTGCCCTCGGCCAAAGCCGGATTGGCAAGAAAGTACACGCCATCGCCTTCGCGCAGCGCCTCGTAGCTGCCGCCGGTGCCTTCTGTAAATTCGGCCACCGTGCGGCCCTGCGTATTCAGCAAGCGGATGGAGCCGGAGGGGTCGGGCAACCAGGCCACCACCTGGGCGGAAAAGCCGATGTCGGCGCAGGCGGGGCGATCGAAGTCCACCGCGAGGCCCGGTCCGGAAGCGTCGGGCTTCAGGATAAAGCCGCAGCTGCGCGCGCCATCGGCGCTGGCAAGGCGAAACGGTGCCGCCACGCGGGCCGCCGCTTCCCGCACCGCGGCGTCGAGCTTCGGCGCCGCCGCCGGAGCTGTTGCGGCGGGGGGCGCGGGCGGCTTGGTCGCCGGATCGGCCTTTTGCGCGAGAGCAGGCGTGATCGCGAAAAGGCAGACGAGGCCGGAAGCGGCGAGCGCGCGGAACAGGATTGCGGGGCGTGCCCGATCCCGCGAGACGTTATCCCATTGCGCCATGCTGCCCTCCACGACGGGCAACGCGACCATCGCACCAGCCGCCTTGCGCCCCGAGTCTAGCACCGCGCGGGCGGCGGATCATCTCCCCGCCCGCCGCAGGCGCCGGGTATCAGCCGCGTGGCCAGGGCGTCTCGGCGACGGGGGTCAGCGGCCCTTTGCCGTCGAAGAAAGAGAGGATGTTGTCCACCACCAACTGCCCCATGGCGGCGCGGGTGTAGTGGGTGGCGGACCCGACGTGCGGCAGCAGCACGGCGTTGTCGAGCGCGAAGAAGGCCTCCGGCACGCTGGGCTCGTGCTCGAACACGTCGAGGCCGGCAGCGAGGATGGTGCGAGACTGGAGTGCCGCAAGCAGCGCCGCCTCGTCCACCACGGTGCCGCGCGCCACGTTGATGAAGATGCCGTTGGCGCCGAGGGCTTCCAGGACTTCCGTGTTCACGATGTGCCGCGTCGCCGGACCGCCGGGGAGAATCGCCACCAGCACGTCGACCGCCCGCGCCATCTCCACGAGGTCCGGATAATGGCGATAGGCCACGTCCGCCTGCGGCCGCCGGCTGTGATAGACGACCGGCACGGAAAAGGCTTCCAGCCGCCGGGCGATGGCCTTGCCGATGCGGCCCATGCCGAGGATGCCCACGGTGCGGTCGCGCAAAGTGGGGCCGAGGGGATAGGCGCGCTTGGTCCACTGGCCGGCGCGCACGAAGCGGTCGCCCTGGGGGATCTGCCGCACGGTGGCGAGCAGCAGGCCGAGGGTGAGGTCGGCCACCTCTTCGTTCAGCACATCCGGCGTGTTGGTGACGATGACGCCTCGCTTCGCCGCCGCCGCCGCGTCCACAGTGTCGTAGCCGACGCCGAAATTGCCGACGATCTTGAGATTCGGCAGGCGCGCCATGAGGGCGTCATCCACCTTCACCTTGCCGCGCGTGGCGATGGCCTGAACAGCGCCTGCATTGGTGTCATCGAGCGCATCCAGCGGCAGCAGGGTGAAGCGGCCGGAAAGCTGGCGCTCGACCACGTCCTCCATCACGGAGCCGGTGAGGAGCAGGGCCGGACGGGCGGCGTCGGTCATGGCAGGGGGCACGGCAGGGGGCACGGCAGGTCTCCGCTATGGCGGCTGGGCAGGAAAGTGGATTGAGGAGTCACCGGCCGGGCAGGCGGGAGCGGCCCCGCGAATCCCGCGTCGATGCCCGCGATGGGTGGCCGCAGGAGGCCGCCCCCCGGCGGGACGCGATATGTCTAGCCCCATAGCAGACCTTCGTCCAATGGAGGTTCAATCGTTTTAAATTTCCACTTGATCCCGTTCTCACCTCGCACCATGATCGCGCCGCGTTCCGGAAGGGCGCCCGGCCGAGGTTTTGTCCCGGTCCAAGAATGGTGCGGCCGCATCGGGCAAGGCTCAAACAGCCCCCGCGCGGCACGAGGAAATGACGAGGGGAGAGGACGCTTCATGGCGACCGTGGATATTCGCGGTGTGAAGAAGGCCTATGGGTCGACGCAGGTCATCCATGGCGTGGATGTGGATATCCGCGACGGTGAATTCGTGGTCCTGGTCGGCCCCTCGGGCTGCGGAAAGTCCACGCTGCTGCGGATGATCGCCGGCCTCGAAAACATCTCTGGTGGCGAAATCCTCATCGGCAATCGCGTCATCAACGAGATGCCGCCGAAGGAACGGGACATCGCCATGGTGTTCCAGAATTACGCGCTCTATCCGCACATGACCGTCGCGGACAACATGGGCTTCTCGCTGAAGCTGCGCAAAGCGCC
>JAEZMT010000060.1 GCA_023442085.1 Pseudomonadota bacterium
GTCACGGCCCGGCGGAACAGGGGGGCGAGCGCATATTCATCCGAAAAACCGATGGCGCCGTGCATCTGCACGCAGTCCTTCAGGAGGCTGCGCGCAGTGGACGAGGCCTTCGCCTTGGCCATGGCGCAGGCGATCCCCTCTTTTTCGCCGCCGACGCTCAGGGCGGCCTCGCACACCAGCGCCCATGCCGCCGTATGGGCGACATGGAAAGACGCTGCCCGGTGCTGAAGCGCTTGGAACGAGCCGATAGGCTGGCCGAACTGGGTTCGGACGCCGAGATAATCGATCGTGAGGTCGAGCGCGCCGCGCACAAGGCCCATCAGGGTGGCGGCAGCACCGAGGCGCAGACGGTTGACGGCCCTGTGATAGGCCGCCTCCGCCCGCGCACCACGTGCCAGTTCGAGGCCGGCGCTTGCGGGGAGAGAAAAGACCCGCTGACCGCTGCCGTCGATGGTCCGCCGCAACGGCGCGTCCGCAAGGTCGGCGGCCGGCACTGCAATCAGCCGGAAGGCGTCGCCCTTCCCTTCTGCGCAGATGACCTCGTCAGCCCAATCCGCATCGAACAGCACGAAGTCCGCATCGGGCGACAGGGGGAAGGCGCCAGCTTCAGCCATCAGGACGATCGCCTTGCCGCTGACCAGCTGCCCCAGCAGAGCGGCGGCTGCCGGGCTTTCGCAGGCGGCGAGGAGCGGAGCAATGGCCAGAACGGCCGGCAGCGGCTCCGGCGCCAGCGTCGCGGCTGCGCCTTCGAGCAGCATCACCATGTCGAGTACGGTGCCGCCCCATCCGCCGGAGGCCTCGGGAACGAGCAGCCCCGGCCAGCCGGCGCCGGCGATGTCTGCCCACGGAGCCCGGTCGATGCGCGGCCACGCCTCGCTGGCGGCGCGGGTCCGCGCGACCCCGTCGCCGAGGAGCTGGACCAGGCTGTCCCGCATAAGAACCTGCTCGGGCGTGGGCTCGATCATGGCCGCTTCCCCTTTGGAAGTTTCAACACGCGGTCCGCGATAAGCCCGCGCTGGATCTCGTTGGTGCCGCCGTAGATGGACAGGCGGTGGGACTGGAGGAACAGCTCGCTGAAGTCGATCACCGCGCCCGCGACCTGCTCGGGCAGCTTCAGCGCTGCGGCGGAGCCGGCCAGTTCCTGGGCAATGTCGAGCACCCGCTGGGTCGTCTCGGTGGAGAGGATCTTGAGACCGGAGGGATCGCCCGCCTTGCCACTGGCGACGCCGGTCAGGATCTGGAGGAAGGCCGCGGTGAGCGCCGCCACCTCCATCTCCGCCTCCGCAACCATAAGACGCCCGGCTCCACCGAGCGCCGGCCCCAGCGCCCCCGCCATCCGGCGCACGCGCTCCAGCGCGCGCAGGGCGTGGGAGGGTGCGCCGAGCTGGATGCGTTCCTCGTCGAGCAGGGCGGTCACGATGGACCAGCCGCCGTCGAGCGGACCCACCACGTTCGCGCGGGGCACCCGAACCTCGTCGAAGAACACCTCGCAGAACTCGTTTTCGTCGGCGAGGGTGCGGATGGGGCGGCGGGTGATGCCGGGCGATGTCAGATCGATGAGGAGGAAGGTGATGCCCTGCCGGCGGGGCAATTCCTCGTTGGTGCGCACGAGGGCATAGATCCAGTCCGCATGGTGGCCCCAGGTAGTCCAGATCTTGTGGCCGGTGACGACGATCTCGTCCCCCTCCACATGCCCGCGCGTCCGCAGGGACGCGAGATCGGAACCCGCGCCGGGCTCCGAATAGCCCTGGCACCAGATGACATCCCCCTTGAGGATCGCCGGCAAATGGCGCGCCTGCTGCTCCGGCGTGCCGAAGCGCTGGAGGATGGGGCCGATCTGGTTGAGACCCTGGGTGGGCAGCTCCGGCGCGCCGATACGCGCGGCCTCCTCCATCAGGATCACCTGCTCGACCGGCGAGGCGCCCATGCCGCCGAACGCCTTCGGCCAGTGCGGCGCGATCCATCCCCGCTGCGACAGGCGGCGATACCAGCCGAGCGCCCGCGTCGGCTCGGGCCGGAAGGTGAGGTCGCGAAGGTCGTGCGGAAGCTCGGCTTCGTACCAGCCGCGCACCTCGCGGCGGAAGGCCTGCTCCGCCGCGGTTTCAATCCTGAGCATCGGCCGCCCCCTGCGCCAGCGTCCGGAAGGCGGGATAGGGCGTGCCGTCGGCGAGATGGTCCCACGCCAGCTCCACCGCGGCGCCGATGCCCACGCGCTCGGACGGACTGTCGATGATGTTGGCGATGAGACGAACGCCCTCGGCCAGTTCCACGGTCGCCACCGTCAGCGGCAGCCGGCCGGCGAGCCCCGGCCCCGGCACCCGCACAACCGTCACGGCGTAGATCGTGCCAAGGCCGCTCACCTGCCGCCAGGCGACGTTCTGGCTGCCGGTGTAGACGCTGAGCGGATGGGGCGGATGCTGGAAGCGGCCCGTATCGAGGCACATCTGGAGCATAAGCCGGCCATCCCGGGCGCCATCCCAGAACGGCTGCGAGGGGACATAACGGTTGGCGGCCGGCACCGGCCTTGCTTCGGTTTCGGCCATCTCACACCTCCAGGATCATCGCGGCGCTGCAACCCCAGTTGCGGCCATAGGGGATGACGCCGATGCCCGTGACCAGCGCGTTGCGCACCCCGGGCACCTGCCGTTCGCCGCCCTCGCCGAAGAGCTGCCGCACGGCTTCGGCAAGGTTCAGCCCGCCGCTGGCGAGGCCTGGCTGTCCGGCCGAGATCTGGCCGCCGCCAGTGTTGAGCGGTAGCGTTCCGCTGAACGAGAGATCCGTGTCGCGCACGAAGGCCGAGCCCTCGCCCGTGCCGCAGAAGCCGAACGCCTCCAGCTGCATCAGCACGGCGATGGTGAAGTCGTCATAGGGCTGGAACATGCCGATGCCGGCGGGGGTGAGGCCCGCCTTGGCGAAGACTTTCGGCGCGATGCGGTAGAAGCCGCTTTCGGTAATATCGGCCAGCGGGTCGGCGCCGTTGTGATTGGTCACCTCGGCATAGGCGGTGGGATGGGCGACCTTCTCGATGCCGCGGGCGCGGGCCTCCTCCGCGCTCATCACGAGGAAGGCGTTCGCACCGTCGCAATACATCACGCAGTCGAGCACGCGCAGCGGATCGGCGATCGATCGGGACGCCAGATAATCGTCCATCGTCAGCGGCTTGCGGAACTTGTCGAGGGCGTTGGGATTGCGCAGCGCGTGCTCGCGTTGGGTGATCGCGATCTTGCCTAGCGCGCTGAGATCAAGCCCATACTGATGATCGTAGCGGCTCATGAGCAGCCCGAAGGTGGCCGGCGGCCCCTGCACGCCCTGCGGATCCTGAAACTCCGGCCGGTAGGCGCCGTAGTTCGCCCGGAAGGCGGTGCTCGGCGCATCGGCGGAGAGGACGACCGCGATGCGGCACGCGCCCTCGCGAATGGCCCACATGGCCCGCGCAACGCCGCCCGCAGCCGAGCAGCCGCCGATGCCGCCGGCGTTGAGCCATGTGGGGGTCAGACCAAGTGCATCAGCCATGTAGACGGCGAAGAAGGGATTGGTACCCTCGCTCAGGGCCAAAGTCACCGAGAGGCCGTCGATCTCGTCCTTCCCAATGCCGGTCTTCTCAAGCAGTTCGCTCAGCGCGAGGCCGGCGAAATCATAGGCCGACCGGCCGCTCTGGTAGACCACCTTGGTCTCGGCATAGCCGGCGATGACCACGTCTGTCCGTGCCATTCTGGCACCTCCGGATGATGAAGCTGGGACGGCCGGCACGAAGGCATGCCTTGCCGGTCACCGGCGGCGCGGGGCCGCCGGTGCTGGAAGAAGGATGGGCGGGCGATCAGCCGGCCGGGATGGGGGCGAGGCTCTCCTCGTCGTCCGCCTCGCCCTCGCCGCCCATGGCTTCGGCGATGCGGGCGTGACAGGCGCGCACGCGGGCGGGATCGGCGCGCAAGACTGGCGTGATCTCCTCCGTCAGCACGATGCGCGCGCCCGGATTGAGCACGATGGCCCGGTCCGCGATCTCGATGGCATCCTCGATGCGGTGGGTTACGAACAGGCAGGTCTTGCCGAACTCTTTGGCGATACGATGGAAATCGCGCCGCAGCTTGCCCGCCGTCGCATGGTCGAGCTGGCTGAAGGACTCGTCGAGGAACACGATGGCCGGGTCCACCGCGAGGGCGCGGGCCAGCGACACGCGCTGGCGCATGCCGCCGGACAGTTCGTGGACATATTTGTCCTGCGCGCCCTTGAGGTTCACCCGCTCCAGCCAGGCCAGCGCCCGCGTGCGGGCTTCCGCCTTCGGCACACCGAGAATGAGGAGGCCAAGTTCGGCATTCTCCACCGCCGTGCGCCACGGCAGCAGCCGGTCCGTCTGGAAGGAAACGGCGATCCGCCCCTTCAGCTCGCGAAACTGCGCATGGGGATCGAAGCCGGCGACGCGGATCGAGCCCTGGTCCGGCCCGATGGTCCCCATCACCAGATTGAGCACCGTGCTCTTGCCGGCGCCGGTGCGTCCCAAGAGCGCGACGATTTCGCCGGGCTCCACGCGCAGGCTGAAGTCATCCACCGCGACGAAGCCGGCGAAGCTCTTGTGGATATTGCGGATCTCGATGACCGGATCGATCGTGCCCATCACCGCACCGCCACTTCCGGCCGCCACTTCAGGAACAGCTTCTCGATGGCCGAGACGCCCCACTGCAAGGCGATGTTGAGGATGACCAGCAGGAAGGTCCAGGCAAACACCTGATCGATGCGGAAGCTCGACTGGGCAAGGCTCATGCGCGAGCCGATCCCGATGGCCGAGGCCACCAGCTCGGCGAACACCGCCATGCGGATGGCGTAGCCGACGACCGACTTGGTGGTGATGAAGATGTAAGGGACGATGTGCGGCATGATCATGTAGCGCAGCATCTGCCAGCGGCTCGGGCGGAAGCTCTCCACCATGTCCACCAGATCCTTGGGCAGGGCGCGGATGCCCTCGTAGACGTTCATGGCGTAGAAGGGCAGCAGGATCACGGTGAGGATGAAGAAGATCCGCGTCTCGGTGTCCTTGAACCAGAACACCGCGATCAGCATCCAGGAGAGCGCCGGAATGCCGGTGTCGATCACGATGATGGCGCGCAGGAAGGGGCGCACCAGCGGGACCATGCCCATGATGGCACCCACAATCACCCCCGCAACCAGCGAGAAGGCTAGCGCCGCGGCGAGGCGCGCCAGCGTCACCAGCACGTGCATGCGGTCGCCGAAGAGGATGTCGCCGGTGGCGTGGAGCACGCTCATGGGCGAGGGCATAATGTAATCGGGAACGTGGCTGCTGGCGATCTGCATCGCGATGACCATGACCGCGACCACGACCAGCGTCGCCACCAGGTCGCTTTGGCCCGAGCCGCGCCTCGAAGCCTTGCGGGCGGGCGCCGGCCGCAAAGGCGGCCGCCCTGTCGCAACAAGGTTGTCGCTCATCGTGTGCCTTTTCCTCCCGCATTGCCCGCCTTGGGTGCGCCGGCATCTGCGCGCGCTTGGCGGATGGTGCTATTGCGGCGCAGGAACCGGAGCCCCGCGCCGAAGCACTTCGTTGAACAGGACCATAGCACCCCCGCCCGTGGTACAAAGCGCGGATTCGCGCAGCGCGTTGTTCCAAAATTGGGACGATGCTAGAAACGTCGCACCGGGAGGAAGAGATGAACTTCGACCTTAACGCGCTGGTGGTGTTCTTCGAAGTGGTCAACCAGGAAAACATTACTCGAGCTGCGCGGTTACTTGGCCAGCCCAAGTCGACGGTCAGCCGGAAGATCAAGCATCTGGAAGATCAGGTGGGCGCGGCGCTGCTCAAGCGCACCAGCCGGCGCATTCTGGTCACCGACGAGGGGCGCCGGCTGCACGACCATTGCTCCCGCATCGCGGCGGAGCTGGAGAGCGCCGGGCTTCAGACCACCCAGCGGCGCACGAGCCTGCGCGGCAAGCTGAGGGTGAGCATGCCCATCGATTTCGGTACCGGCTGGATCAGCAGCGCCATCGCGTCCTTCGCCGAGACATACGCGATGATCGACCTCGACGTTCACGTCAACGGCAGGTGGGTGGATGTGACGGAGGAGACCTACGACATCGCCATCCAGCTCGGCAGCCATGTCAATCCGGGCGTGCCGGCACGGCGGCTGACGGCGCTCACGCGCGGCATCTATGCCAGCCCGAAATATCTGGCCCGGCTCGCTTCACCTCCCCGCCGGCTTGCCGACGTCAAGGGCGTGCTCACCGAGCAGCAGGTGGCGGAGGGCATCTGGCGGGAGGATGCGCGGGGCGAGGCGGACCGCCACGGCACCGTTCGCGTCAACAATATCGGCGTCGCCCGCGAGCTGGTGATCGCGGGCCTCGGGGCGGGCGTGCTGCCCAATGTGATGTGCCGGGGCGACGTCGCCAACGGCCGCCTCGTTCGGCTGGACATGCAGGAGGAAATTCCCGCACTGCAGGCGACGGCGACCTATTTTGCGGGCCGCCACGTGCCGCAGCGCACCCGCGTCTTTCTCGACCACGTGGAGGCATTTCTGGACGCCGACGGGCCGGCGCGGCTCGACCGGCGCGAACAGGGCGAGCCCGTGCGCCGCCGCCCAGCGGGCGACGCGCGCAAGGACACGCCCCGCCTCAGGACGCTATGAAGAAGCCGGGATCGATGGACTGCTTGAGCAGCCCGTTCCGCTTCAGGAACTCGCCGGCCTTCGTCATCTGAGCCCGTTCCTCCGCCGAGGCCATGGAGCCGAAGCGAAAGCTGAGCCGCTTCGACGTGAGCGCATCGAGCAGCACCGGGGCCGGCGCACCGGCCGAATCCGCCACCAGGCTCACGGCTTCCTTGGGATCAGCGATGATGCCGTTGATGGCGGCCTCGAACGCCGCACGGATACGGCGTACCCGTTCGGGATCGCGTTCCGCAAGCTCGCGCCGCACTGCGATGCCGAAGTAGGGCAGCTCCCCGCCGCCGCTGATCTCGCGATAGGCGTCTCCGGCGTTGAAGATGAGCGACAGGTCCTTGCGCCGCGCCATCGCCGAACTGATGTTCGGCTCCCACGAGAGCCCCGCATCCGCCCGGTTGGCGAGAACCATGGTCATGGACGAAGCGGGGTTGTCGACGCCCTGGATGTTGATATCGCGGCCCAGCTCTAGGCTGTAGCGCTCCTTGATGAGGCTCGACACCATGCGGAACGTGCCGGTGGATTGCGGCGCCGCCAGCGTCTTGCCCTTCAGGTCCGGAATGCCCTTGATGGCGGGCTCCCCGGTGAGGATGGAGATCATGCTCGCGGTGGTGATGGTGCATAGCATGCGGATGGGCACACCGGCCTCGAAACGCTGGGCGAACACATCCCAGCTGCCGATGCAGACATCGTAATTTCCGGCGGCAAAATCGTTGTAATAAGTGGAAACCGTGGCGTATTCGCTGGGTGCGGCAAGGCCGACGCCCGGCGCGTCACCGAGCTTCTTCTGCTGCATGTAGCGGGCGATGAGCACTGTGAAGCCGGGCACCAGATAGGCCCAGCGCACGGCGTCGCCCTGCGCCCGGGCGGCCCGCAACGGGAAGCCCGCCATTGCGCCCGCACCGGCGCAGAGGCCGGCCCGAAGGAGTGTCCGCCGATCGACGAGATGGCCCATGTCGTCCTCCCTGACATTATGATTTTATTTGTCTTTTGCTTGGGTCTACTCGGGCCGGGCCAAGGCCGGCGCGCGCTTTTCCAGAAAGTCTTCGAGGCGCTTGAGGGCCTCGGGCGGCCGCGTCATGGACGTGTTGAGATATTCCATGAACAGCCCGTCGTCATGCGACAGGTCGTTGATGCGCGGCAGGACGTTGGTGATCATCCAGTTCGTCTGGGGCACGTTGGAGGCGATCACACGCGCGAGCGCCTTCGCCTTGGCGAACGCTTCACCGGCTGGCACCACATATTGCGCGAGGCCGCAGCGGCTGCCTTCCTCAGCGTTGAGGAGCCGCCCGGTCAGCATCATGTCGGCCATCATGGGATAGCCGATGATGCGCTGGGTGCGCACGCTGCCGCCGCCGCCCACGAAGATGCCGCGCTGGCCCTCGGGGAGGCCGAAGAAGGTGGTCTCGTCGGCGACGCGGATGTGCGCGGCGGAGGCAAGCTCCAGCCCGCCGCCGATGGTGGCGCCATGGAGCGCGCAGACCACCGGAAAGTTGCCCCGCGCAAGCAGGTCGAAGGTCGAATGCCACAGATGGCGCGGCCTGCGCTTGCGGGGCGCCTGCCCCTCGGGGGTGAGGCGCTTCGACAGTTCGGCGAGATCGAGCCCGGCGGAGAAATTCTGGCCGTGGCCGAACAGCACGGCGGCGTCGATCTTGTCGCCAGCGTCGTTCAGCACGTCGCGCAACTCCGTCAGCAGCGCGTCGTTCATGGCGTTGCGCTTGTCCGGCCGGTTGAGGCCGATCAGCGCGATATTGTCCTCGACCTCGTAGGTCACGAGCGCGGGCATGGCAGGCTCCGATACGTGTGCGTTACTGTCGCTGTGTTGGCCGCCGGACGGCTCAGCTGCCGGTGCTGACGATCAGGGCATCGAGGGCGACGGCACCTCGTCCGCGCTCGTAGACCATGAGCGGATTGATCTCGACGTCAGTGATCTCGGGCGTCGCCTGCAGCAGGCGGCCGATCGCCACCGCCACGTCGGCTGCGGCCTCGACGTCCACCGGCGGCTGGTTGCGGAAGCCGTAGAGCATCTTGGACGCCTTCAACCGGCCGAACTCGGCCACAAACTCCGCGCGGCTGGCATCGGCCGCCACAAGGCGCACGTCGCCCAGAGCCTCCACCATGATGCCGCCGAGGCCGATGAGCACCACCGGCCCCCAGCGCGGATCGCGCCGGCCGCCCACCACCAGTTCCAGCCCCTTGGCCGACATCTTCTCCACCAGCACCCCGTCCAGCACGAGGCCGGGCTGCGCGCGGGCGATATTCGCGTTGAGCGTGGCCCAGGCGGCGGCAAGCGCATCGGCATCAGCGAGGTTGAGGATGACGCCACCCGCTTCCGTCTTGTGCGCCAGCGCGCCGGCCTGCGCCTTGATCACGACGGGATAGCCGATGCCTTCCGCCGCCGAGAGCGCCTCGTCGAGGGTGCGCACCAGACGACCGCCGGGAATACGGATGCCCTCCGCTTCGAGCACGCTCTTGCCCAGCCACTCCGGCAGCGTGCCCTTGGGAAGACTACCCTTGGGCAGGTCGCGAAGCGGCGTGGACGACCGTGTCGCAGGTGCCCGCGTCGTGATGTCCGGCTGCCGGACGATCCGCGCCAGCGCCTTCAGGACGCGATCGGAGGAGCGCGAGACGATCACCTTGCCGGCGCGGGCGATCTCCACGAATTCCGGCGGCAGGGGCAACTGGTCGCCCAGCATGGCCATGGCCACGGGCTTCACGCTGTCTCCGCGCGCCTGCACCACCTGTTCCACATAGGCCTTGGCGTGAGCCGGCGAGACGATGGGAATGGAAATGGCGACGGCCCCGATGGCCGGTTCCTTGAGCAAAGCGGCGACGCCGGCGCCGACCAGCTCCGGCCGCCACACGGCCTCGGTGCCGAGATCGATGGGATTCTTGGGCGAGATGAACGCCGGCAGCAGCGCCTTCAGCTCGCTTTCGGTGGCCGAAGAGAGGGCTGGGATTTCCACCCCGATATCGGCGCAGAAATCGTGGGCGATGCCGCAGAAGGCGCCGGAGAAGGTGAGGATGCCGAGACCGCCGCGGGAGGGCGCCGGATAGCGCGAGAGAACCTCCGCCACATCCATGAACTCGTCGAGTGTCTCGACCAGATGGACGCCGGCGCGCTCCACCATGGCCTTCATCACCGCATAGTCGCCCGCCAGCGCGCCGGTGTGCGACTTGGCCGCCTCCTGCGCGCGGGG